>RGQD01000068.1 GCA_010030205.1 Betaproteobacteria bacterium | reverse complement strand
TCGGCGAGCGTGACGTCGATCTCGTGACCCACCCCCGAAACGACCGGGACGGGGGCGGCCGCCACGGCCCGCACCAACACCTCCTCGTTGAAGGCCCACAGGTCCTCCAGGCTGCCACCGCCGCGCACCAGGGCGATGGCATCGACGCGGGGCAGCAGCCGCCCCGCCGCGCCGATCGCGGCTGCGAGTTCCTCCGCCGCACCGGCACCCTGCACGCGTGAGGGCACGACGATGATCTCCGTGGACCGCCACCGGCCCAGGAACGTCTCCAGGAAGTCGGCGATCGCCGCGCCGGTGGCACTGGTGACGAGGGCGATCCGCCGGGGGAACGCCGGCAGGGGTCGCTTGCGCTGCGGCGCGAACAGCCCCTCGGCCTGCAGCGCGGCGTGCAACCGGCGCAGCCGGGCCTCCAGGCTGCCCGTGCCCAGGGCGTGCAGGCGGTCGATCGTGAGCTGGTAGGTGCCACGCGGCGCGTAGACCTCGATCCGTCCGTGGCACACCACCTGCAGCCCGTCGGCCGGTTCGATGGCCAGCAGCGGCAGGGCGCCGCGCCAGATCACGGCCCGCAGCAGCGCCGACTCGTCCTTGAGCGAGAGGTAGACGTGCCCGCTCGAGGCCCGCGACAGGTTGCTGATTTCGCCACACACCCAGATGTCGGCGAACCTCGACTCCAACTGTTCCTTGACCAGCGCCGTGACGGTGGACACGCTGGGAGCGTCGTCGGGAGGGCTGCGGCGGTCGGATACCCGGCTGGCGTGCATCGCCGATCAATGTAGCACGCGCGGCCGGCCCGCCCGGGTTGACCTGGATCAGCGCGACGCCCTCGGGCAGGCGCAGCGCGCGCCGGCTTGCAGGCCTTCAGCCGAGCCCGCGACGGCAGCATCGTCGATGGCGACCTGATCACTGCGGTCAACGACGAGGCGATCGCCAGCCTAGACGACCTGCTGACCTTGCTCGAAAAGCGCCAGCCCGGCGACAAGGTCACGCTGACGCTGTCGCGTGGCGGGCGCCTGCGCAAACAAGCCGTGCTGCTGGCCAGCGAATAGACCGGCAAGACACCACGGCAGTGAGGCCTGCACGCGCTGCCTAGAATGGCTTGCCCTGAGACCGGCATCACAACCGACAACCCTTTCCTGGAAGCTCAAGCCATGCGTGAATATCTGAAGTTCTACATCAACGGTGCCTGGGTCGACCCGGTCACGCCCAAGACCCTGGCCGTCATCAACCCGGCTACCGAAGCCGCTGCGGGCCACATCTCGCTGGGCTCGGCGGCCGATGTCGACCTGGCTGTGAGGGCGGCCCGTGCGGCCTTCGCCAGCTATTCGCAGACCAGCGTCGAGGAGCGCGCTGCCTTGCTCGAGCGCATCATCGCCGAGTACAAGCTGCGCTATGCCGACATGGCCGCAGCGATCACCGAGGAGATGGGCGCGCCTGTCGTGCTGGCGCAAAAAGCGCAGGCCGCGATGGGCCTGGGCCATCTGCAGACCGCGCTCGACGTGCTGCGGCACTATGAATTCCAGACCCTGCGCGGCAGCACGATGATGTCCAAGGAGCCGATCGGCGTCTGTGGCCTGATCACGCCCTGGAACTGGCCCGTCAACCAGATCGCCTGCAAAGTTGCACCCGCGCTCGCAGCGGGCTGCACGATGGTGCTCAAGCCCTCGGAGATTGCGCCGTTCTCGGCCCAGATCTGGACCGAGGTCCTGCACGCCGCCGGTGTGCCCGCAGGCGTGTTCAATCTGGTCAACGGCGACGGCCCGACCGTGGGCGCAGCGATCTCCAGCCACCCGGAAGTCGACATGGTGTCGTTCACCGGTTCGACCCGGGCCGGCATCGAGGTCGCTCGCAACGCTGCGCCGACCGTCAAGCGCGTGCACCAGGAGCTCGGCGGCAAATCGCCCAACATCGTGCTGCCTGACGCCGACCTCAAGCGCGCGGTGACCAACGGCGTTCGCGGCGTGATGGGCAACTCGGGCCAGTCGTGCAACGCACCGACCCGCATGCTGGTGCCCAATGACCGCATGGAAGAAGCGCTGGCCATCGCCAAGGCCGCTGCCGAGGCCACGACCGTCGGCGCGCCCGACAGCGGCGCTGCGCTGGGGCCCGTGATCTCGGCCACCCAATGGGGCAAAATCCAGAGCTTGATACAGGCGGGCCTGGCCGAAGGCGCCACGCTGGTGGCCGGCGGCCCGGGCAAGCCTGCCGGGTTGGAGACCGGTTACTACGTCAAACCCACGGTGCTGGGCCATGTCAACAACCAGATGACGGTGGCGCGCGAGGAGATCTTCGGCCCGGTGCTGGTGGTGCTGGGCTACGACACGGTGGACGAGGCGGTGGCGATCGCCAACGACACGCCTTACGGCTTGGCGGCCTATGTCTCGGGCACCGATCTGGACGCAGCCCGCAAAGTGGCATCGCGGCTGCGGGCCGGCCAGGTCAACCTCAACAGCGCCGGTCCTGACCTGATGGCGCCGTTCGGCGGCTTCAAGCAGTCGGGCAACGGCCGCGAATGGGGCGAGCACGCGTTTGGCGAGTTCCTGGAAGTCAAGGCGATGCTGGGCTACGCGCCCAAAGCAGCCGCCTGAGCACCGACCCGCGCAGGCCATGAGCCAGTCCGAATGCCGGACTGGCTCAGCCCTCTGACGCGCCCCAGCCCACCAGGAAAGCCCATGCAAATCGTCTGCCTAGACCTCGAAGGCGTGCTGATCCCCGAGATTTGGATCGAATTCTCCAAGCGAACAGCGATCGCCGAGTTCAGCCGCACCACCCGCGACGAGCCCGACTACGACAAGCTGATGCGCTACCGGATTGCGCTGCTCGAGCAGCACGGCCTGAAGCTGGCCGACATCCAGGCGGTGATCTCAGGCATGGCGCCGATGGCTGGGGCCAAGGATTTTCTAGACGACCTGCGCAGCCGCTACCAGGTCATCATCCTGTCGGACACCTTCTACGAGTTCGCCGACCCGATGATGGTCCAGCTCGGCCGGCCGACGCTGTTCTGCCACAAACTGGTGATCGACGAAGCGGGCTTCGTCCGCGACTACCGACTGCGCCAACCCGACCAGAAGCGTCATGCGGTCAACGCGCTCAAAAGCCTGAACTACCAGGTCATCGCTGCCGGCGACTCGTACAACGACACCGGCATGCTGGGCGCTGCCGACGCGGGCTTCTTCATCCACCCGCCCGAGGCGATCGTGGCGCAGTTTCCGCAGTACCCGGTCAACCGCAGCTATCCCGAATTGAAAGCCAGCATCGACGGCGCGGCAGCGCGGCTGCTACAGGGCTGACCAGCGCAGCATCGTCACGGCGCTGAGCCCTGAAGAACACAGCGTCGGGCTTGGCAGACAGCGCCGGGGTCGGCGTTGTACTGGCAGTTGCTGACCCTGCCGCTGCGCTGGTTGCGCTGCCGCGCCAGCGCTGCCAACTCGCTGGCCAGCGACTGCAGTGGCGCCGGCTCGGTGCCGGCCGTCGACCAGGCCAACCAAGACTGCGGTCCACCGCAGGCTTTCTCGCCGACGGCCAGCGTGCGGCATTCGGCGTCGTTGCTGCATTTGGCCTCACCGATCGCGCCACGGATGCGCGCCAGCAGGTCTTGCTCGGCAGTCTCATGAACCTCGGCGGTCGGCTGCGCCTGGCAAGCGCCCAAACCAGGCAAGGCCAGCGCGATGAGCAGCAGCAGGCGACAGCCGGGCTTGACGACGCGGCGCTGCGTCCTGCTGCATGAGGCGCTGAAGCGGGCAGAAGCGATCGAAAGAGGTGACATGACGGACTCTGTTCGTGGCAGGTTTGTGTGGCCAAGCCGATCTTGCGCCAGCAAGATGAGCCTCGACACGCGTCAGCGCATCGTGCCTCGAGGATCGCCGATTTCAGGCCTGACATGACCCGTCGCCTGCAAGCCGGCGCCAGACGTAGCATGATGTCAACCATGATCCCATTGTCCGTTCTCGACCTCGCCCCCATCGTCGAAGGCAGCGACGCCGCCGGCTCGCTGCGCAACACCCTTGACTTGGCCCGCCATGCCGAATCCTGGGGCTACCGCCGCTACTGGCTGGCCGAGCACCACAACATGGACGGTGTCGCCTGCTCAGCGACCGCGGTGCTGATCGGCCATGTGGCGGGAGGCACCCACACCATACGCGTCGGCTCGGGCGGGGTGATGCTGCCCAACCATGCGCCGCTGGTGATCGCCGAGCAGTTCGGCACCCTCGCCACACTCTACCCGGGCCGCATAGACCTGGGACTGGGCCGGGCGCCGGGCACCGACGGACTGACCGCGCGGGCGCTGCGCCAACACCTGGCGACCAACGACGACAGCTTTCCGCAAGACGTGCTCGAATTACAGGCCTACCTCGGTGAAACCCAGCCCAACCAGGCGGTTCGGGCCATCCCAGGCATGGGCACCCATGTGCCGATCTGGCTGCTCGGCTCGAGCCTGTACAGCGCGCAGTTGGCCGCCTATCTGGGCATGCCGTTTGCCTTTGCGTCGCACTTCGCACCCGAGATGCTGCTGCAAGCGCTTGAGGTCTACCGCTCGACCTACCGCCCCTCGCCCGCTTGGCCCAAACCGCACGCGATGGTCGGCGTCAACGTGATCGTCGCCGACACCGATGACGAGGCGGCGGCCCTCTTCACCTCACTGCAACTGCGGTTCCTGGGCATGCAGCGCGGCGTGCGCGGGCCGCTGCCGCGCCCGATCGATCCGCAGTTGATGGAGACCCTCTGGAGCCCGCGCGAGAAAGCCGGCGTGCAGCGCATGCTCGCAGCCACGGCGGTGGGCTCGCCGACCACCGCGCGGCGCCAGCTCGACGCGATCATCGAGCGCACCGGCGCCGACGAGTTGATCGTCGCCTGTGCGGTTCACGACCACAGCGCCAGGCTGAGGTCGTATGAGTTGCTGGCGCAATTCACAGATTCGGCACAAGGCCAGTCTGAAATGGATAGGCACAGCGTCTCGGCTTGATTCGGGCGTTATCGCGTCAAGCGGTCAAGCACAGAGGGTTATTACCTGCGAAACATCGGCGCATTGGCAGGCATGATGGCGCTGAACCCTGTTTGCGCAGGCAATCGGTCTGCCATTGCGCTGGCATGGCTTTCACGTCGAACAGGCAAGCCCAAGAAATTAACAAGAACTCGAGGCTTGCGGGAGGGGTTCGTAGCTTTTCCATTCCAATTGAACTGGAGCGATGATGATCAAGATATTTCAGTCTTTGCTGTACACCGTGGTCGCAGGCGTGGTGCTGCTGCTGCTGATTGTGCTGCTCGCCAATCAGCCGACAAAGATAGACCACGCTTGGGCGGCATTCTTCGTTCGCTGGCTTCACGTGTTATGTGGCGTGATGTGGATCGGCCTGCTCTGGTACTTCAATTTCGTCCAGATTCCGTCGATGCCCAAGATCCCGGATGAACAAAAACCAGCCGTCAGCAAAGTGATTGCGCCGACCGCTTTGTTCTGGTTCCGGCACGCCGCGCTCGCAACGGTCGTCACCGGGCTGCTGGTGGCTTGGATGAACGGCTACCTGAGCAAGGCTTTGAGCCTGCAAGTGCCTTACGCAGCGATCGGTATCGGCATGTGGATCGCACTGGTCATGGCCTTCAACGTCTGGTTCATCATCTGGCCGAACCAGAAGATAGCGCTGGGCATCGTGACGGTTGACCAAGCCGATGCAAAGCCCAAGGCGGCGAGAACAGCGATGATCACCTCACGTCTGAACACCATGCTGTCGATCCCGATGCTCTACATGATGGTGGCGCAGCAAAACGGCGGACTTTGAGTCCTCTTGACAGCCGCCTGGTGGCGGCCGTCAAGCGCTGACCCTGAAGCGCTGACCCTCAATCGCTGCCCGATTCGCCGACCGGACGCATCAAGCTGGCAACCAGGCCAGCGTCCGGTCGATCACGGTTCGCTGGGCATGGCTGCCGCCCAGGCGTGCGGCCTCGGGCAGGCAACTCGCAATCTGCTGGGTTGCCGCAGCCTTGTCACCCATGACCCAGCACGCCAGCCCGTCGGCCCAACGCAGTGCGACAAGCGCACCTGCGTGGCCGGCATCGGCCAGACCTTGCAGCCGCACGCTGCAGGCCTGCAGCGCCGCAGCGTCTTGGGTGCCGGCGGCCAGCATTGCCAGGTGGAGTTCGGCAAAGACATTGCCACCGTTCGGAAAACGCGCAGCCGCGAACTGGCTGGCCTTGATCCAGGACTGAGCGCTGCGCCCGTGCAGGCGCAGCCGCCACAGCAGCGAGCTAGAGTCGGTCAATCCCACCAGCGGCAGGGTATGGGCCAGGTGCGGCTCGATGATGTCGATCATCCGCGCCACCGCCCGGTCGATGTGGCCCAGGTCGATCTCACACAGCGCCGCATGCCAGTGCAGGTGGCCAAACAGCATGGCCGTGTCGGGATACTGCTCGATCCAGGCCTCGACGAAAGCCAGGGCTTTATCGGGCTCTGAGCGTTCGAAACAGCCATGCATCATCACGTGCGCAGCATTGCCGTTCGCGCTGCGCAACACCAGGCTGCGTTCGACCATCGGCAGGCCGACATCAGGCATTCCGGCCTCGATGTGGGCCCAAGCCCGGTGGGTCAGCATCCAGGGGTTGTCATCGGCGTAATGCGGGGCCAGGCGGCGAACGAAGTTCAAGCGCTCGAGGTCGTGATCGAGCCTGCCGCTGAGGGCGATCAAGCCGAAGGCGCCGAGCGCGGTGGACATCACCAACGCATCGCCGGGCCAGCTCGCGGCGTGGACCATGACGGCTTGCAGCGCGGCCGCCGACCGGCCTGCGAGCAGATCGGCAATCACCGCGATGTGTGAGCGTTCGCGCTCGGTGAGCGAAGCAACCGTCGTTTGCGACCTGGCAACCGCCTCTCGCGCCTCGGGGCCGCGCCCCTGCGACTGCAGCACCAGCGCGCGCGCCGCGTGCGCCAACGCAAAACCCGGGTCGATCAGCAGGGCTTGGTCCAGCGCTTCCAAGCCACCCGTCCAGGCGTGCAATTGATGATCGATGGCCCGGTCGTAGGCCTCTAGCGCCGCAGTCGACGCACAAGAAACAGCTTGTCCAAGAGCATCGTTCACGGCAGATCCTGACAGGAAAAGTCCAGTGGCATGGGCGCCACCCACCTTTGGCTCGGTCCTGATCATGCCCCAAAGCCCGGCCCACACCGCGCACCGATGCGGGTTTACACGTCCGACCAGGCGCTGCAACGCTTGGTATCGTCGACGCCTCTTCCCTCGACAGTCGCCGCCTGCAACGCGGTCAACCCTGAACTCATCGACCATGGACAAACAACGCTCCAACAACTTCATGCTCAAGCTGGTCGGCGACGTCAGCACCGCGCTGGCCGGCGCGTTGTTGCTGGTCGGCGACCGCACCGGTTTGTTCAAGGCCATGGCCGGCGCCGGACCGCTGACACCGGCCGCGCTGGCTGACCGGGCGGCAGTGGCCGAGCGCTATGCCCAGGAGTGGTTGGCGGTGATGGCCGGCGCAGGCTATGTAGAGCACGACGCTGACAGCGGCAGCTTCACGCTGCCTGATGAGCACGCGCTGTTCCTGGCCGACCCCGAGTCCGAGTACTACCTGGGCGGCTTGTTCCAAGGCCTGCCGGCGATGGCAGCGGCCGTGCCCCAATTGGCCGAGGCCTTCAAGAGCGGCGGCGGGGTGCGATTTGCCGACTTCGGCAGCGACCTGCCGCAAGCCCTGGGCGCGATGAACCGCACGGTCTACGAGTCGCGGCTGGTCAAGACCTGGCTGCCGGCGATGCCCGAGGTGGTCGCCAAGCTGGCGGCGGGCGGGCGGGCGGTGGACGTGGGCTGCGGCATGGGCGTGGTGCCGATGGCGCTGGCGCGCGGATTCCCCCAGGCACAGGTGATGGGCATAGACCTCGATGCGCGATCGATCGATCTGGCCCGGGCAAGGTCTGCCGGCCTGGACTGGGACGACAGGCTCGCCTTCCAGGTGATGGCGGTTGAAAGTCTGCCGGTCTCACCGGGCTGGGACCTGATCACCAGCTTCGACGTCGTGCACGACCTGCCCGATCCGCTGGGCGCACTGGTCCACCTGCGCAGCGCGCTGAGCGAAGGCGGCACCTACCTGATGGTCGAGCCCAAGGTTGCCGACGACCTGGCCGACAACCTGGCCAACCCGTTCGCGCGCATGCTCTACGGCATGAGCTGCCTGCATTGCGTGCCGCAGTCGCTGTCGCTGGGCGGCCCGGGCCTGGGTGCCTGCTGGGGCGAGAAGCGGGCGCGCGACTTGGCTCGCCGCGCAGGCTTTGGCCATTTCGAGCGGCTCGACATCCGCAGCCCGGCGCTGGCTTTTTATGCGCTGCGCGCCTGATTCGCCGACGCGACGACCAGGCGGCCTCGCCTAAGGCCTGAACTGCAGGCCTCTGGAGACCAGCCGCGCGGGCTGAGAGACGATGCGGTACGCGTCTTCGACCCATTCGCAGACCAGCTTGCGGGTGTCGCGCGGGTCGATCATCTCCTCGATCTGGAAACGGTTCAGCGGCCCGATCGGACCACGCGCACCTTCGATGCGGGCATTGATTTCGGCACGCAGCGCGACCGGGTCGGCCGATTCGGCGAGTTGGCGCTTGTAAGCCGCCTCGATCCCGCCCTCGGGCGGGATGCCGCCCACATCGGCTGCCGGCCAGACGACACGCGTCGAGGCTTTGGCGCTGGGCGTCGCATAGTTGTTGCCGGCCACACCGAAGCTGCGTCTCATCAGCACGGTGAAGATCGGCATGTCGACCTGCGCGAACGCGATCATCCATTCGCCACCCTTGCGGATCGTGCCGGCTGTTTCGTGTGCGATGCCGACCGCAAAACCGGGGTTGTCGACGAGGTTGAGCAGCGGCAGATGGAACAGATCGCACAGGTCTAGATGGCGTCGCAGCTTGTCGCAGCCATCAGCAGTGAGTGCGCCGCCGTTGACATGCCGGCTGTCCGAAGCGATCACGCCCACCGGATGGCCGTTGAAGCGGGCGAAACCGGTGACCTGGTCGGTGCCCCACAGCGGGCCGATCTCGAAGAATGAATCTCGGTCGGCCATCAGCCGAATCGCGCGCCGAATATCGAAGGTTGTTGTCCGCTTGCGCGGAATCAGCGTGAACAGCGCTTCGTCACGACGGTCGGGCGGGTCGGTCGGATCGACGGGCGCGCGCGGCGGCGCTTCGTAAACGCTCATCGGCAGGTAGGACAAGAATCGCCTGGCCATCTCCACGGCTTCCTGCTCGGTCTCGGCCAGGTTGTCGACCGAGCCGTTGCGGCAGTGGATACGCCAGTCCCCAAGGTCCTCCTTGGTGACCTCGTAGCCCATGGCATGGCTGACCACCGGCGGGCCGGCGACGAAGAGCTGGGCGATGTCGCGGACCATCACCGAGAAGTGCCCGAGCACCGCCTTGGCCGCACCGATACCGACCACGCTGCCCAGCAGCAGGTTGACCACCGGCACGGTGCGCAACTGCTCGGCGTACAGCGAGCTGCCCAGGTGCGCGGGCAGGAACGAGCCGCCGCCACCGGTCACCCTGGGCCGGCCGGCCTGGATCGCACCGCTGCTCTCCTTGGCCGACGCACTGGCGCTGCTGTCTTGCTTGGGGACCATCGCCGCAACGCTACCCCCGCCCGAGGATCCGTCGAGCAGGCGAACCGAGGGCACGCGCATCTCGATCGACAGCGCATCGAGGTAACGGCTCTTCTGGCCGATCGCGCCATCGGCATGGCCGCCGCGCGAGGTGAAATCATCGGCGCAGACGATGCTCGTCCTGCCGGCGATCCGGCCTTTGCCGCCAACGTGGTTGGCCGGGGTGAAGTCGCTGATGTTGCCGCTGTCGTCGTAGGACGCGAAACCGGCGAGGCTGCCCACCTCGCGAAAACTGCCCGCATCGAGCAGCAGCGTGATGCGCTCGCGGCAGTTGAGCTTGCCACGGCTGCGCTGGCGCACGACGCCGGGTTCTTGCGAGGCGATGCCCAGCCTGGCGTGTGCCAAGCCTTGCAGCGTGGCCACCTCGGCCAGCAATGGCGCCCAGCCTGGATCGGCGGGTTTGCTGTCTACCGCTGCGGCCGAGCCGACCTGCGCAGCGCGGATCACCACGACCACCTGGCCCGATACCACCGTGTCGCCTGCGCCCAGGTCGGCCAGCGCGGTCACGATGCCCGAGCAAGGCGCGCTGACGGCGGACTCCATCTTCATCGCGGTGATCACCATCAGCGTGTCACCAGCGTTGACGCTGGCACCGGGCTGCACCAGGACCTCGATGACCGAGCCTGCATGCGGGCATTCGGCGCCCTGGTGACCTTCGGGCACAGCCAGCGATGCCAGACCCGCAGGCTGGCCGGTCGCTGCCGCGCTGCGGCCCAGCGCTGCGGCCTGCTGGGCCAGGAAGCGCAGCGTGCCGTCGGACCCCGGCGCCGCTGGGCTCGTCGAGGCAGCACCGCCTGGGGCCGACACGGTCTTGCCAAGCGCCGGCACTTCGGCGAGCAAGGTGGTGCGGGCATCACCGCTTCGAAACGATGCGTGGCCGAGGATCGCGCGCAGCTGATCGAGGTTGGTCTCGAGGCCATCGATGTGGAACTCGCCCAGCGCGAGCAATGTGCGGTCGACAGCCGACTCGAAGCTCATCGCCGAACTCGACTGGCAAATCAGCTTGGCCAGCAAAGGGTCGAACTGCGGCGGCGGCGACAAACCGAGATAGCCGCAGGCATCGACGCGAACACCAGGGCCCGAGGGTTCACGGTAGGCGCTCAGCGTGCCGGTGCCCAGCGCAACGATGCGGGCCTGGATCGCAAAACCTCGCGGCTTGCCGACCGCTTGCTGGTCGGCCAGACCCAGCGAAGCGAGCGACGCGCCGGCAGCAATCCTGAACTGCGCTTCGACCAGGTCCAGACCGGTGACCTGTTCGGTGACGGTGTGCTCGACCTGAATCCGCGGATTGCATTCGATGAAGCAGTGCTCACCGGTCTGCGGGTTGACCAGAAACTCCACCGTGCCGGCGTTCTCGTAGCGCGCAGCGCGCGCCAGTTTCAATGCGTCGCCCAAGATTCGTTGGCGCAGGCCATCATCGAGGTTGGGCGCTGGGGCGATTTCGATCAGCTTCTGGTTGCGCAATTGCACCGAGCAATCGCGCTCGTGCAGGTGAATGACCTGGCCTTGGCCGTCGCCGAGCACCTGGACCTCGATGTGGCGCGGACGCGGCACGAGCTTCTCGAGAAAGACTGCTCGGTTGCCAAACGCCGCTTCGGCCTCGCCTTGGCAGCGGGCAAAGGCCTCGGCCATGTCTTCAGCGTTCGCGACCACCCGCATGCCTCGCCCGCCGCCGCCCGCAGCCGCTTTGAGCATCACCGGGTAACCGACCGATTGCGCCATCGCCCGGGCTTCGTCGCCATTGGCCAGCGGCCCCGGGGTGCCGGCCAGCACAGGGATCTGCAGTGACTGTGCGAAGGCCCTCGCCTCGATCTTGTCGCCAAACAAGGCTAACGATGCCGGCGATGGCCCGATGAAGCGCAAGCCCTCCATCGCGCAACGCTGCGCGAAATTGGCGTTCTCGGACAGGAAACCATAGCCCGGGTGCACGCAGTCGCAGCCACTGGCTTTGGCGGCTGCGATGATCGCCTCGATGTCCAGATAAGCACGGACCGGGTCGGCCGAAGCGCTGGCGATCTCGCGCGCCGAGCTCGTCAGTTGGGTGTGCAGCGCCAAGCGATCGACAGCCGGGTAAACCCCGACCGACTCAACGCCCAGCGCCGAAGCAGCACGCGCGATACGGATCGCTATTTCGCCGCGATTGGCGATCAACACTCTCTTGAACACAGCTTTCTCCCGTCTGGTTTTCAATCGATTCGCGACCGGGTGGCAACAAGCTGCCTCGACCCTGTGCATGGCCATGTCGTCAGCAACGACAACAGTGAAATCTTCTGGAGTGTGGCCCCCGTCGATCGGATCCTCTATCCCCGTTGCGACAAGGGTCGGGTCGGCCGCATTGAACAATCCAAGCTCGATCAACCAGACGGAGACTTCATCATGGATGACTTGAACGGGCGGGTGGCGGTGGTGACGGGTGCTGCGGGCGGCATCGGCCTGGCGATGGCCAAAAGCTTTGCCAGTCAGGGCATGAAGCTGGTGATGGCCGACATCGAAGACGCCACGCTGGCGCAGTCGGTGGCGGCGCTGCGCGCGGCTGGCGCCGAGGCGATCGCGGTGCGAACCGACGTGTCGTCCGAAGCCCATATCAAGGCCTTGGCCGACGCAGCTTATTCGCAGTACGGTGCCGTGCACGTGCTGTGCAACAACGCCGGCGTGGCCACGCCAGCGCTGCGCATCCTGGCCTGGGAGACGCCGCTGTCGGACTGGGAGTGGATCCACAAGGTGAACTTCATGGGCGTGCTCTATGGCGTTCGCGAGTTCGTGCCGCGGATGCTGGCCGGCGGTGACGCAGGCCATGTCGTCAACACCGCGTCGGTGGCCGGCCTGATTGCTGGTGGCAATCCGTACTTCGTCTCCAAGCATTCGGTGGCCTGTTTCACCGAAGGCCTGTACAAGGATTTGCGCAGCATCGGCGCCAGGGTGTCGGCGTCGGTGCTGTGCCCCGGCTTGATCCGCACCCGCATCATCGATGGCGAACGCAACCGGCCCAAAGCCTTTGGCCCCGCCACCGATGTCAAGGCCTTGCCAGAAGCCCAGCGCATTCAATCGGCCACCTTTCGGGCCGCGCTCGAAGACGGCTACGACCCCGCCGATGTCGCCGCTGCGGTGTTGGCGGCGATCCAGCAGGATCGCTACTACATCATCCCGGCGCAACAAAAGCTGCTCGACGTGATCGCGCTGCGCATGAACGACATCCTGGAGCAGCGCAACCCGACCCTGCCGCTGGCTTGAGGCATTCGGCCGGTTCAACCCCGGCCGAGTTCGTTTCGAAGGGGCTGGCCTGCGCACCAGCAGGCCAGGTTGGCGATGAACATCGCGTTCACGCGCTGCGCATTGCCCTGGGCATGACCGGCCGAATGCGGCGTGACGATGACCTGCTCCAGCGCCCACAGCGGACTGTCGGCTGCCAAAGGCTCATGCTCGAAGACATCGAGGTAGGCGCTGCCCAAATGGCCAGTTCGCAGTGCAGAGACCAGGTCGGCCTCGACCACCACCTCGCCACGCGACACATTGATCAAACCTGCCCCAGGCGGCAGCAGCGCCAGCGCGCGGGCATCGACCAGGCGGCGGGTTTGATCGGTCAGCGGGCAGGCCAGCAGCAACCAGTCGGTCTGCGGCAGCCAGCGTGCAAAGTCCTGCAAGCCTGCCATGCAAACGCCCTCCGGTGCCGACTGCGGGTCGAACACACCGTGGCGCAACACCGTCAACGACAGGCCGAGCATGCGCAGGAATTCGCCGATGCGCTGGCCTATCGGCCCCCAGCCGACCAGCAAGGCCGTTTGGCCCGACAGGTCGCGTGGCGCAAGCTCTCCGAGCAGCGGCGCCCAGACCCGGCGACGCTGCGCAGCCATCATCTGCGGCAAGCGCCTCGCCAATGCCAGCAGACCGGTCAGCGCCATCTGCGCGACGACCTCGGCGTTCGCCCCCGAGGAGGTGCTGACCCGCACGCCACGATCCCGCAACTCTTGGTAGATCGGTCGATCGGCACCGGCCGAATGGATGTGCACCCATTGCAGCCCTGCCGATTGCCGCAGCACCTGGTAGCAAGCCTGCAGCGCCGGCACCAGTTCATACTTGGTCGATAGACCCGTCACATCGCGCGAGATAAAGGCGATGTCGATGTCGCTGCGCGACTGCGCAACGGCCTGCTCGACACTGACAAGTTCGAACTCGCGCGGACCCATTGCGTGGGCAATGGCAGCGCCCAGCGTGGCCAGCGCCTGCGCCGACAACAGGATTCGCAGACAGGGGCTCTCGGCAAGGCCAGGCGCGAGCTCTACAGACTGGGCTTGACCGGCGCTCACTCGACCGTGGCGCCCGACTCACGAACGATCAAGCGCCATTTGTCATGCTCGCGCTGGACGAACTGGCCCAACTGCGCGGCGCTGCCGCCCACCGGGTCGGCGCCCTGCGCCACCATCTGCTGCTCGATCGCGGGGATCAGCAAGATCTCGTTGACCTGCTTGTTGATCAGCGACAGCGCCTCCAGAGGTGTGCCCTTGGGCGCAAAAACACCGAACCAAGACCCGGCCTCGAAGCCGGCAAAGCCTTTTTCAGACACCGTCGGCACATCGGGCAAGGATCGCGAGCGCTTCAGGCTGCTGACCGCGATGGCTCTGAGCTTGCCCGCTGCAATCTGCGGCATCACCGACGGAATGGTCGCGAACATGAACTGGATTCGACCGGCCAGCAAATCGCGCAAAGCCTCGGCACCTTTGTATGGAATGTGGCTGGCGTTCAACCCGGCGCGCTTGGACAGCATGTAGCTCGACAGGTGCGACGAGGTGCCCGATCCGGTCGAGCCGTAGTTGAGCTCTCCGGGGTGGGCCTTGCCATGGGCAATGAATTCCTCCATCGTTCGCGCCGGCAGCGAGGGATGGACCACCAGCACGTTGGGGACGTCGGCGATCTGCACCACCGGCACCAGGTCGGTCTGCGGGTTGTAGCCCAGCTTGCCGTAGAGCGTGGCGTTGACCGCCATCGGGCCGACCGAATTGACGATCAAGGTGTAGCCGTCGGGCGCGGCGTGCACCACCGCTTCGGTGCCGATATTGCCACCGGCGCCGGGCTTGTTGTCGATCACAAAGCTTTGCTTGAGCCGCTCGGTCAGTTGCTGAGCCACCACGCGGGCCAGCAAGTCGGTGGTGCCGCCGGCCGTGAACGCGACGACCACCCTGACCGGCTTGCTCGGATAGCTCTGCGCATGAACATTGCCGGCGAGACCGGCTCCGAACAACAGCAGCGCGGCAGGCTTGAATACGCTCATCATGATAGTTATCAATTGAAAGCATAGACCTGACCGCGAAGCCGCAGACATGGCCTGGCTTGTCATGTCTTGTAGCTCGGGTCGGTGCGGTCGAGTTTCCTCAGCAGCGCCGGCCACTCCATCAGTCCGTAAGGCCGGCGCGTGCTGGGTTGGTAATTGCGCCAGGTCGCCTCCAGCACAGGCGCCGGCACCTGCACCAGCGGCGTGTTGCAAGCCATCGCCGCGAGTTGGGAGTGGCAGGCCAACTCGATGCGGTGCATCCAGTTGAAGGCCTCGCCGATCGATCGCCCGACCGTCAGCACGCCGTGGTTGCGCAGGATCAGCGCCTCGCCCTGGCCGAGATCGTGCAGCAAAGAAGCTTGCTCGACCTCGTCGAGCACCACGCCTTGGTAGTCGTGGTATCCGATCTTCAGAAAGCGCATCGCCGTCTGCGTCAACGGCAACAGCCCACATTCGAGCGCCGACACCGCCATCGACGCCCAGCTGTGCGTGTGGATGACGCAGGCCAGTTCGGGCCGCGCCGCGTGCACTGCGCTGTGGATCACATAGCCGGCCTTGTTGATGCCGTAATCCAGATCACCAAAATCGGGCTTGGACAGGATGTTGCCCGCATGGTCGATCTTGATCAGGCTCGACGCCGTGATCTCCTCGTACATCATGCCGTAGGCGTTGATCAGGAAAGCGCCAGGCTCGCCAGGTACATGGGCCGAGACATGGTTGGCCATCATGTCTGACATGCCATAGATCGCCACCAGCCGATAGCAAGCTGCCAGATCCACCCTCGCCTGCCACTCGGCGGCGCTGCAGCGACCCTGCATCGATTCAATCTTCAGCAATCCGTTCTCGACCATCCTGCTCTCCTCATCCGGCACCGACAACCAGCACTGCTTGCTTTGCAAGTATCGCGGTGTTTCCGCGATTCCAAGACCTTAACGCACAACTGATTTTCACGCTGGCCGGTGCCGCCCGCAGCGTAGTAGCATCGGCTGCCTGCTGCATCGATGGATAACCAGACGATGCGCCTGCTGCGGTTCAGGCGCCGCATCACCACCGGAGCTGACGTGCCAGGACCATTGAATGGAATTCGTGTGATCGACCTCACCACGGTGGTGTCAGGCCCTGTCTGCACGATGCTGCTGGCCGACCAGGGCGCCGATGTCATCAAGGTCGAACCACCGGGCGGCGACATCTCGCGTCGAACCTCGGGCGCCGGGCAATTCACACCGATGTTCGTGTCGTGCAACCGCGGCAAGCGATCACTCGCCTTGGACCTGAAGATGGCGCCCGCGCTAGAAGTTTTGCGACGCCTGATCGCCAGCGCTGACGTGCTGGTGCAAAACTTTCGCCCCGGGACGATGGACCGCTTCGGCCTCGACGACGAGACCCTGCGCCAACTCAATCCCAGGCTGGTCTACCTGTCGATCTCCGGTGTCGGCGACACCGGGCCTTATGTCGGCAAGCGGGTCTACGACCCGGTGATCCAGTCGCTGTCGGGTTTCGCCGATGTGCAGGCCGATCAGGCGACGGGACGGCCGCAGATGATCCGCACCATCGTCGCCGACAAGACCACGGCGGTGTTTGCCGCGCAAGCGGTCTGCGCTGCGCTGTTTGCGCGCGAGCGCAGTGGCCAAGGCCAGAACATCCGGCTGTCGATGCTCGACACCATGGTCGCTTATCTGTGGCCCGAAGCGATGACCCAGTACACGGTTGTCGGCAATGAGTCCCAGGCGATCAATCCGACCGCGCGTCCGGACCTGGTCTTCAAGACACTGGATGGTTACATCACTGTGGGTTCGGTTTCAGATTCGGAGTGGCGAGGCCTGTGCGGCGTGATCGGCCGACCGGAATGGATCGAGGACCCGCGCTTCAAGACCTTGGGCAAACGCTCGGCGAATGCCGCTGAACGCATCACCTTGGTCGGTGAAATTCTCGCCACCGGCCACAGCCAGGACTGGCTGGACCGGCTCGATGTCGCCGATGTGCCCTGCGCACCTATCCTGCGGCGCGGCGAGGTCATGCACAACGAGCAGGTCATCAACAATCGAATGATCGAGCAGTTCGAGCAGCCGACGATGGGAACGGTTCGGCAGCCCCGGCCGGCGGCGCAATTCGAACGCACGCCGGCCAAGATCGCAGGCCCGGCGCCGGCCATCGGCGAGCACACCGATGCAGTGCTGGCCGGGCTCGGTTACAGCCCTGACGAGATCGTCGCGCTGAAATCCTCGCAGGCCGTCAAGTCGGCCACTGTCTAGCTCACCAACCAGGGTTCCAAGATGTCCGAATCAAGCGATGCGAACCCTGACCGGATCCTCTGGGGTATCGGCACCAGTCGCACCATCCGGGCGCATTGGGCGCTGCATGAACTCGGTCTCGACTACCAGATGCGGCCGATACAGCCGCGAACCGGCGAGACACTGAGCGAAGAGTATTCGGCGCTGACCGCGCGCCAGAAAGTCCCGCTGCTACAGGACCGCGGGCTGGTGATCACGGAGAGCGCGGCGATCATCGCCTACCTGTCTGACACTTATGGTCAGCAGCACGATCGATTGATACCCACAGCACCCGCGCAGCGGGCGAAGTGTCTCGAATGGTGTTTCTTCATCATCAGCGAGCTCGACGCGACCTCGCTCTACGTGATGCGCAGACACCTGGATTTGAAGGCCGTCTACGGCGAAGCGCCGGCCGCGAACGCGGCCGCTGCAGCGTATTTTCAGAAGCAGATGCGCACCGTCGACCGCGCACTCGCCGATGGCCGC
>RGQD01000670.1 GCA_010030205.1 Betaproteobacteria bacterium | reverse complement strand
GAGGACTTGTCGCGCTACATCCTGTAGCCCGGCTCGAGCCGACCAGCAGCCAAAGGCTAGAGCGCCAGCCGGTGCGACTGCATCGCCAGCAGCCCGTCGAAGATCAGCGAGTCGATCAGTTCGTGCTCGATGCTCAACCACGGCGCAACCTTCCAGCCCGCACCACCGGTCATCAGTGTGACCGGTTCCTGGCCACAGCGCGCGCTCAGGTGGCGGTGCATGCGCTCCATCGCGCCATTGATCGCGTAAGTGCCGCCGCTGGTCAAGCCGTCGCTGGTGTTGGTGGGAAAGTTGCGCACTTCACCAGTGGGCACGCGCAGCCCGGCGGTGCCTCCTTCGAGCGCTCGCAGCATGATGCCGTGGCCGGGCAGGATCAGGCCGCCCAGGAAATGCCCATCGGCGTCGAGCGCATCCACCGTCACCGCTGTGCCCACCATCACGACCAGCACCGGCTTCGGACCCACCCGAGCCAACACATGGTGACGCGCGCCGATCTGGGCCACGAAGCGGTCGCAGCCGAGCCGGCCGGGGTGGTCGTAGCCATTGGTCACGCCAGCCGCCTGAGCCGAACTGACGACCCAACTGGGCTCCACATCCCAGAGCTCGAGTTGCTCCTCGACACGTCGCCGGACCGCGTCACCCGCGACGTTGCAGCCCAGGATCGAGTGCGGGGCCGACAGGTTTTTCCACTCGGCTTCGGCCAGCCCGTCGATGTTCTCGAGAAAGACCGCCCCTTGCGCCAGCACGGCGGCGCCTGGCTGGGGGCTGGCGTACTGGGCCCATTTCAAACGCGTGTTGCCGATGTCGATCGCAAAAAAGCTCATGCTTCACTCTGACCGCGCCAGGCGGTTGATGGCGTTGAAGGTTCGCGCGCCGGCCAACCCAGCTGCACTCCAATCCGCATCCTAGCCCGGCGCGCGACCTTGACGGCTGCACAGCGGCATGGCAGGCCTTGGTTACGATGCCCGTTCCAGGAGACATTCCCCATGCAAGCCATCACGCCGGCCCAGGCCGCCGCCCTGATCCCCGACGGCGCTACCGTGGCGACTGCAGGTTTTGTCGGCGTCGGCCATGCCGAGGCCATCAGCCGGGCGATCGAGACCCGCTTCCTCAGCCAGGGCCACCCGCGCGACCTGACCTTGGTCTATGGTGCCGGCCAAGGTGACCGGGCTGACCGCGGCGTCAACCATTTTGGTCACGCCGGACTGGTCAAACGCGTGATCGGCGGCCACTGGATCTCGGCGCCCAAGCTAGGCGCGCTGGTGCAGCAAGAAGCGATCGAAGCCTGGAACTTGCCGCAAGGCGTGATCAGCCACCTGTTTCGCGCCATCGCCGGCGGCAAGCCGGGCGTCGTGACCCGCATCGGCCTGAACACCTTCGTCGATCCACGGCACGACGGGGGTCGATTGACCCAGCGGAGCGCGGCATCGGCGATCGAACCCAGGGTGCAGCG
>RGQD01000669.1 GCA_010030205.1 Betaproteobacteria bacterium | reverse complement strand
GCCCAGGCCAACCAGGTCTGGATCAGCGTCTGCCTCGACCACGCTCAAGTCGCGATGCAGGTCTGCGACGACGGCATCGGCCGCGAACCCTCCGGCTGGTCGCAGGGCCTGGGTCTGGGCGGCGTGCGCAAACGTGTCAGGCTGCTGGGAGGAGAGGTGGCATGGGTGGAGCAGCCTGGACCCGGCATCCGCTGCGACGTGCAACTGCCGCTGTCGGACGAGCGGAACTGAAACATCCGCCATCAGGCCAACTCAGGCCGGCTCAGGCCACTGTGCACAGCATGCTCACCCGCCGACATGATGCCGCCGGCATAGCCCGCGCCTTCGCCTGCGGGATACAGTCCTGCCACGTTCAGGCTCTGCAGGTTCTTGCCGCGGGTGATGCGAAGCGGCGACGATGTGCGGGTTTCGACCCCGGTAAGCACTGCATCGGCCTTAGCAAAGCCCCGGATCTGGCGCTCGAAAGCCGGTAGGGCTTCGCGAATCGCGACCAAGGCCTCATCGGGCAGACTGCCCCGCCCCGGTTCGGCCAGGTCGGTCAACGTCACGCCGGGCTTGTAAGACGGCAGCACACTGCCAAAGTCATGCGCCAGGGCCCGGCCATGGCGACCAGCGACGAAGTCGCCCAACAGTTGACCCGGTGCGCAGTAGTTCTCGCCACCAAGCACGTAGGCGCGCGACTCCCAGAAGCGCTGGAAAACGATGCCGTCGAGCGGTGAGACCGGGCCGCTGGCATTCCGGTCCAGGCGGTAATCCTGCGGTGAAATGCCGACCACGATCCCGGCGTTGGCATTGCGCTCGTTGCGAGAGTACTGGCTCATGCCATTGGTCACCACCCGCCCAAGCTCGGAGGTCGCGGCCACCACCGTGCCCCCCGGACACATGCAGAAGCTATAGACCGATCGGCCGTTGCCGGCATGGTGCACCAGTTTGTAGTCGGCGGCGCCGAGGATAGGGTGGCCGGCGCTGGGGCCGAAACGTGCGCGATCGATCAGCGATTGCGGATGCTCGATGCGAAACCCCACTGAAAACGGCTTGGCTTCCATGAACACGCCGCGGCGGTGCGTGCGGATCTGCTCGCCACCCGCCAGCGTCAGCCCGCGGACCTGCGCGCCTGCGGTACCGGTCTCGATCTGCAGGTCGACGACGCGTTGCTCAAACCGGATCTCGCCGCCCAGCGCCCTGATGTCGGCGCGCATCTTCTCGACCACGCCGACGAGCCGGAACGTGCCGATGTGCGGCTTGGCCACGTAGAGGATCTCTTCGGGCGCACCCGCCTTGACAAATTCGGTCAGGACCTTCCGCGTCAAATGCCGTGGATCGCTGATCTGGCTCCAAAGCTTGCCGTCCGAGAACGTGCCAGCTCCCCCTTCGCCGAACTGCACGTTCGACTCAGGTGTCAGCACGCCTTGGCGCCACAGTGCCCAGGTGTCCTTGGTGCGCTCGCGCACCT
>RGQD01000668.1 GCA_010030205.1 Betaproteobacteria bacterium | reverse complement strand
CGGGCTCGCCAGCTGCTGGGTAAGGGCGCACGCGCAGGCCAGCGTCAGCCAGCTCGGTGTCGGCCAGCTCAGCGCAGGCCGAGTCGCTCGCGTCAGGTTCGCCTAAAACCCAAATCTCTTGCACCGCCGTGCCTTCGCACACGGGCCTGGTCAAGCGCTGCAAAAATGCCGACTCGATCACCAGCAGCCGGGCCTGGCTGTCGGCCAGAAAATAAGTGATCTGCGGGCCCATCGAGGCTGTGTTGATAGGTACCACCACCGCACCCAGCCAGCCGCAGGCCAAAAAGAGCTCTAGGAATTCGCCTCGGTTGCTGCTCATCAAGGCTACCCGGTCGCCCTGCTGAATGCCGGCATTGGCAAGCGCGGCTGCGCGCGTGGCAGCAAGCTGCACGGCTTGCGCGTGCGACCACCGCACGTCGCCCAGCTGTAAAAAGGCTTGCGGGCCAAACAGCGCCGCCTGCCGCTGCAGCATGGCAGGCAGCGTTCGCTGGGCTGGCGGCATGCTTGCCGGCAGCGTGTCAGCTGTCATCGCGAGAACCGCCTCCCAGATAGGTGGCTTGCACGCGGGCATCGCTGGCGAGTTCGCCCGAGGGGCCAGACAACACAATCTCACCGGTTTCCAGCACATAGCCTTGGTCGGACGTCTCCAGCGCCGCCCGGGCGTTTTGCTCGACCAGCAAAATTGACACGCCGTCTTCGCGCAACTGGCGCACGATGCTGAGGATCTCGCGCACGATCAACGGCGCCAGGCCCAGGCTGGGTTCATCGAGCATCAACAGGCGCGGCGAGGACATCAGGGCGCGCCCCACCGCCAGCATTTGCCGCTCGCCACCCGACAGCGTGCTGGCGCGCTGGCTGCGGCGTTCTTCGAGGCGCGGAAAACGGTCATAGACGGATTGCAGGCGACGGCGCAAGGCGTCACCGCGCAGCTTGGTGGCGTAAGCGCCGAGCTGCAGGTTGTCGAGCACACTCAGATCGCCGAAAAGTTCACGTTTTTCAGGCACCAGACACAGGCCGCGCTCGACGCGCGCTTCGACGTCCAGGCCATGCAGGTCTTCACCCTCAAAGCGGAGCAATCCCTTGGATGGCAGCAAGCCCATGGCCGCTGCCAGCAAGGTGGTTTTGCCGGCACCGTTGGGGCCGATCACTGAAATGATCTGCCCCGGATTGAGCGACAAGGTCACGCCGCGTACGGCTTCGACCTGCCCGTACGACACGTGCAGGTCACCGATTTCAAGCATCGCGCTCATACAACGCTCCCCAGGTAAGCGGACTGCACACTCTCATCGGCACGCACGGCAGCCGGCTCGCCCTCGACCAGCTTGGAGCCAAAATTCATAACCACCAGACGGTCCACCAGGGTCATCACAAACTCCATGTCATGCTCGACGATCAGGATGGTCACACCGTCATCCCTGAGCTTTCGCAGCAAGTCGCCGAGCGCCATTTTTTCCTTGCGCCGCAAACCG
>RGQD01000667.1 GCA_010030205.1 Betaproteobacteria bacterium | reverse complement strand
CACCGCGTGGCCGCGCTGCTCAAGCAGTCGTGCATAGGTGGCGATGACGCGCGTGCCGCCGGTCAGGTTGTCGGCGGGCGTGAGGAAGGTGATCTTCATTGCCCGGCCGCCAGCTCGATCAGGTGGTCGACACGGCGCTGGAAGGTGTCCTCGAAGGCGTGGCCGCGCGCAAAGGCCAGCGCTGCTCGGGACATGCGCGCGATGGTGTCGCGGTCGCTGTGCAGCCGCGCGAGCGCATTGACCACCGCCTCGATATCGTCCATCGGCAGCCCGATGCCGACGCGGGCCAGGCGCAGCAGCCCGCACAGCGCCCGGTTCTGGTAGCCGACGATCGGGATGCCGCATGACAGCGTTTCCAGATAGGTGCACGAGGGATCGCTCTGCCGGTGCAGCATCACATAGAGATCGCAGCGGGACTGGATCGTGGGAATCAGCTCAGTGTCGAAGTCGACCGCACCGGGCAGCTGGACAATGTGCGCCAAGCCGAGTCTGCGAACACGGGCGCGCAACTGCGAGTCCAGCTCGCCGGCGCCATAGAGCGTCCACTCGCAGGCCACGCCGCGCGCGTGCAAGCGGGCGGCCACCTCGACCAGGTGCTCAACCCCCTTCATCGCGATCAACCGGCCTGAGAACGCCAGCCGCAGCGGCCGTGGCTGCTGCAGCGTGGCCAGTCGGGCACCCAGTGCGCCGTCGCCAACGAGGCTGCGGCGGCCCATGCGCGTGTCAAAGTAAAGCAGGCAGTTGCCGTGCGTCTGGTAGGCGTCGTGGGCTGGCATGCCGTTGGCCTGCAGTCCATCGCAGGCCGCGAAGGCGGCGCGGCGCGCCCGCTCGCGGCCAAGCAGGAAGAGGTCGCGGCGCCAGCGCACGAAAGGGTTCGGCGCCTCCAGGCGGTTGATCTGGTGGCGTGTCTCGGGGATGTACTCGATGACGTAGACGCAGCGAATCCCGCGCTGGCGGCACAGCGCCGCCACGTGCAGCTGCCGGTGGTCGTCGGCCGCGGCCAGCACCATGGTGGCAGGTTCAAGATGCGCTGAAGTGATGGCCTCGTGTTCGTCAAGCAGTTCGATGTCGAAGGGCAGGTCGGCGGCCCGTGCACGCACGGCGCCGAAGCCCGATAGCGTCGTCGTGCCGCGCCAGGCCAGGCAACGCACGCGGCCCGGCCATCCGGCTACGTACTGCGTGAGACCGTCGTGGAACTTGCGGTCGAAGACGACGGCGTCGCCATCGGCCCACACGGGTACGGACGGAATGAGGGTCAGGCAAAGGTGGGGCACACGAACCTCGGTCAGGTGAATGGAAACGAGACATTCATCTTCGGCCGGGTCGGCCTCTGGACTGTGTCGACGTTGTGAGAACTTTGCGCGGCGTGCCTCAGCCGAGCACCTGCTGCAGGCCGGCGTCGATGGCCGCACCCAGCAGCAGGCCCACCGCCAGCGCGAGCAGCCAGGCCGTTTCGGTTGACCAGCGCAA
>RGQD01000666.1 GCA_010030205.1 Betaproteobacteria bacterium | reverse complement strand
CTGCTGGTGATATCGGATGGCACAGATGCGCTGCTCGGGTCGCTGTCGGCGAACACTGAGCGCTTCATGGCCTGGCGCACGATCGACGGCGCAACGCTCGACCCGCTGGGTCCCTTCAATGAGTTGCAGACAATGGTGCGCGGGGTATTGGCGCCGCATTACCTGTTGGACTACCTACGCTTCTTCGTGCTGTTCGAGGACGATGGCGGACTGATCAAGAAGATTGCCGGCTACCACCAGTTCCATGCGGTGCGCTCGGCGATTGCCCAGGTGATCGCAGCGTCAAGCCCGTCCAGTGCGCCGAATCTCAAGGGCAAGGGCGGCGTGGTCTGGCACACCCAGGGCAGCGGCAAGAGCATCACGATGACCTGCTTTGCGGCCCGGGTGATGCAAGAGCCGCTGATGGCCAACCCGACGATCGTGGTGATCACCGACCGCAACGACTTGGATGGGCAGTTGTTCGGCGTGTTCTCGCTGGCGCAAGACCTGCTGCGCGAGCAGGCTGTGCAGGCGACCACCCGACAGCAACTGCGTGCGCTGCTGGGTAACCGGCCGTCTGGCGGCATCGTGTTTGCGACGATCCAGAAGTTCATGCCCGGCGAGGACGAGGACGCTTACCCGCTGCTGTCAGACCGCCGCAACATCGTGGTGATCGCCGACGAGGCCCACCGCACGCAGTACGGTTTCGAGGCCAAGCTCAAGACCGTCAAGCAGCGGCCACCGGCAGCAACCGTGGTGACCACCGGCAGCGGCGAGCCTGCACCGGTCCACGTCGGCTTTGCCCCGCCGGCTGGCACGGTGGACCGCTACCAAGTCGGCTACGCCCAGCACCTGCGCGATGCGTTGCCCAACGCCACCTTCGTCGCGTTCACTGGCACACCGGTTTCAGGCGAGGACCGCGACACCCGTGCGGTGTTCGGTGACTACATCAGCATCTACGACATGCAGCAGGCCAAGGAGGATGGCGCGACGGTGGCCATCTACTACGAGAGCCGATTGGCCAAGTTGGGGCTGAAGGCCGAGGAACTGGCCACGCTCGACGACGAGGTGGATGAACTGGCCGAGGACGAGGAAGAGAGCCAGCGCGCCAAGCTCAAGAGCCGCTGGGCTGCGCTGGAGCAGGTGGTGGGCGCCGAGCCCCGCATCGCGAGGGTGGCCGCCGATCTGGTGGATCATTTCGACGAGCGCGGCAAGGCACAGACCGGCAAGGCGATGGTGGTGGGCATGAGCCGCGACATCTGCGTTCGGTTGTACGACGAGATCGTCAAACTGCGCCCCGCTTGGCACAGCGCCGACCCCGAGCAAGGCGAGATCAAGGTCGTGATGACCGGATCGGCCAGCGACAAAGCACTGCTGCGCCCGCACATCTACAGCGCCCAGGTGAAGAAGCGGCTGGAGAAGCGATTCAAGGACTCCGCCGACCCGCTGCGCATGGTGATCGTGCGCGACATGTGGTTGACCGGATTCGAC
>RGQD01000665.1 GCA_010030205.1 Betaproteobacteria bacterium | reverse complement strand
ACCACACCCGCTCCTGGCACGCTCCCGCCTGCTCCTTGCGACCAAACAACATGGAAGCAAACCCGCTCGTCTGAACAAATCCCAGCGGCGCCGCGGCCTCACCAGTTGTATGGCCAGGACACACATCGCAACCGCCAATGTACAATCGAGTCACGACTCAAAACGCCATCCTACCAAAGCTAAACGCTTATCGCCAGCGTCGCAGGCTGCTGCGGCTTGCGCCACAGACTAGCTGGCGACCAGCAATTTCGCAGGTTTTGCGAAATGGAAAGCGAGCTGCTTAGTAGACGTAGCCCTTCTCGTACATGCCCTGGGCAGCCTCCTTGCCCTCGGTGGTGGCGTCGTACTTGCCCTGCTGAGCGTCCGAGTTGGCCTTGGCGCGCTTGAGCAGCGCAGCCTGGGCCGCCTGGACGTTCTCGGGCTTGCCCTGCCAGGTCTTCAGAACGGTGTTCTGCAGAGCGCGGGCGTACGAGAACGACACGTGCCACGGGTTGGGGCTCTGGTTCATGGCGTTCAGGTTCAGGGTCGACTCCAGCTCGGACTGGCCGCCCGACAGGAACATGATGCCGGGGACGGCGGGGGGCACGCGGCGGCGCAGCATCTTCAGGGTGTACTCGGCAACCTTGGCGGGGCCGGCCTTGTTCTTGCAGTCAGCGCCGGGGGTGACCATGGCGGGCTTCAGCAGGATACCCTCGAACATGACCTTGTTGTCGGCCATGTACTTGAAGGTCTCGGCCCAGATGGCCTCCTGCACCTCCAGGCAGCGGTCGATGTCGTGCTCACCGTCCAGCAGGACCTCGGGCTCCACAATGGGCACCAGACCGGCGTTCTGGGCGATGGCGGCGTAGCGGGCCAGGCCGTAGGCGCAGTCGCGGGCAGCGATGATCGAGGGGCCGTGGGGGATCGAGACGACCGAGCGCCACTTGGCGAAGCGAGCGCCGGCCTTGTAGTACTCAGCGCAGCGCTTGTCCAGGCCGTCCAGGCCCATGCACCAGCTCTCACCGTTGGTGTTGGACAGGGGCACCAGGCCCTTGTCGACCTTGATGCCGGGCACGATGTTCTGCTCCTTCATCACATCGACGAACTTCTTGCCGGAGGCGGTGGACTGATACAGGGTCTCCTCGAACAGGATAGCGCCGGAGATGTACTGGCCCAGGCCGGGGGCGGTCACCAGCAGCTCGCGGTAGGCGCGGCGGTTCTCCTCGGTGTTCTCCACGCCGATGGAGTCCAGGCGCTTGCCGCAGGTGGCGTTGGACTCGTCCATGGCCAGGATACCGCGGCCCTTGGAGGCAACGGTGCCAGCGGTCTTAATCAGCTCCTCATCGTACTTGCCGGCGCGCACAACGACGGCGCGGCGAGAGCGGCCAGCGGACACAGCCTTCAGGCTGGCCGACGACTTCATCATCAGGGCCATGGTAGCGAGTGGAGTGTTTGCGACCGAAACGGTGCGACAAGACGGTTACTTGTGCGA
>RGQD01000664.1 GCA_010030205.1 Betaproteobacteria bacterium | reverse complement strand
GCAGCACCGGGTACGACTGGCGGAAACCGGGTCGCCGGTCGCTCGACGATGGCCGGTTCAGTCGCAGCCTCGACCAAGGGTGGCGCGAGCTTGTCCTCGGGCAACTGCAAATCGCCTGTCATCGCCAGAAGTTTCGATTTGGTGCTCATTCAAGCGCCCTCCTGTGCTGGCAACCTGGTTGCCACCCTGGACCACCCTGCCCTCGCCATCCCGGCCCGTGTCATCCCGGCCAATGTCATGCAGCCTGCCCGCTTCACGCTACCACCCCGCGACTGCGCCAAGCTTCGACCACTGACTGCTCCACCAAGTCAACGAAGCGGTCATAGGCATCGACCGCCCGCTTGTAGGTCTTGGCAGAGCCATCGTACTTCTGCACATCGTAGACCGTCGCAAACTCGGCCGCCTTGTTGCTGGTCACCGAGGTCTTGGGGATCTCGACCGGCAACACGAACTCACCGTAAGTCGCCTGAATCCACTGGCGCACCGCCGGTGACGCGGCATCGGCCTGGTCGACCCGGCTGAGCAAGATGTGCAAGAAGTCAAACACCTTGCGCGCGCCATCCACCTCTTGCTGGTCGAGGTTGCCGCCCAGGTCGGCCAGCAGCGACCAGAACTGCGCCGAACTCGCAAAGTCCAGCCCCGAAGGCGGCACCGGCACCACGATGCCGTCGGCAGCCCAAAGACCGTTGATCGTGACATACGACAGCGACGGCGGCGTGTCGATCACGATCACGTCGTAGAGATCGCGCACCGGTTCTAGCCCCTCGCTGAGAACATCCCAGAAACGTGCGCCCGTGTCACTCATCTGGCGCGCAGGCAATGCAAACTCGGCCGAGAACAGGAACGGCGCTGCCGCCACCAGGTCTATGCCGTCCCAATAGGTCGAGCGGATCGCCGGCGTGATGTCTTGGCTGGTGCCGTGGCACAGCGGCGAGATCGTCATCTCCTCGGTGACCTCGGTCTCGGGCAGGATGCCATGCAGCGTGGTCAGCGAGCCCTGCGGGTCGATGTCGATCGCCAGCACCCGGTGCCCACGCAGGCTCAGGCCCTGGGCCAGGATCATCGAGCTCGTCGTCTTGGCCACACCGCCCTTGAAGTTGGCCACCGCGATGCAGATCGCGCGCTGGCCTGCCGGCTTCATCTTGTCCTGCCGGTAAGCCCGCGCCCAGAGCCTGGCCTCGCTCAGCGTGAACTCGCGCTTGCCACCGTTGGGCGTGAGCTGGCCCGGCGGCAGGTCGCCCTTGGTGAGGCGGTAATTGACATGCGACTTGTCCACGCCGCACAGCGCGGCGAGCTGGGCCGCTGAGTAGCGCGGTGAGATCTTGCGCGACTCGGGCGCCAGCAAGCGGCCCCGGATCTGCTCGACCATGCTCGACGCTCGGGTGGCCAGTGCCAGTATCCTGCGCATGTCGATAGGCGCGCGCGGCGCCAAAGAGGGCGAGGGCAGGGCACTGGCAACCTGGTTGCCAGTC
>RGQD01000663.1 GCA_010030205.1 Betaproteobacteria bacterium | reverse complement strand
GCCCGGGTCAACAGCGATCTGGTGGGCAAATACATCAACATCGCCAGCCGTGCTGCCGGCTTCCTGGCGAAGCGGTTCGGCGGCCAGCTCTCCTCCGATCTGGGCGTTGAGGGCCGCTTGCTGCTCGACGGCCTGCGGGCTCAGCGCGTTGCCATCGAAACGCTGTACGAGACACGCGAATTTGGCAAGGCCGTGCGCGAAACCATGCTGCTGGCCGACCGAGTCAACGAGTACGTCGACCAGCACAAGCCCTGGGAACTCGCCAAGCAGGCCAGCGGTGATGACGAGGCCGCCGCTGCGCAGCGCGCCGCGCTACACGATGTCTGCTCGGTCTGCATCGAGGCCTTCAGGCTGCTGACCATCTACCTGAAGCCCATCCTGCCGGCGCTGGCCCTGCAAGTCGAGGCTTTTCTGCAGGTCCCGCCGCTACGGTTTGCAGACGCCGACCGGGCCATGGGCCAGCACAGCATCGCCGCCTACCAACACCTGATGCAACGCGTCGACGCGGCCAAACTCGACGCGTTGCTGGCGCCGCCGGCGTCCGCCGTGGTGCTACCCGGCGGCGAGGCGATAGCCGACGAGATCGCCATCGCCGACTTCGCCAAAATCGACCTGCGCGTGGCCAGGATCGTCAAGGCCGAGACGGTCGAAGGCAGCACCAAGCTGCTGCGGCTCACGCTCGATGTCGGCGAAGGCCTGGACGCCCAAGGACAACCTCGGCTTCGCAACGTGTTCTCGGGCATCCGCAGTGCCTACGCGCCAGCCGATCTGGTCGGCAAGCTCACCGTGATGGTGGCGAACCTGGCGCCGCGCAAGATGAAGTTTGGCCTCAGCGAAGGCATGGTGTTGGCGGCCAGCGATGCTGACGACAACGCCCATCCGGGCCTGTACGTGCTCGAGCCAGGACCAGGCGCCGAGCCAGGCATGCGGGTGCGTTGATGCGCCGTCGCGCCGCGCTGTGCGCGCTGGCGTCGGTGCTGCACGGGCCAACCAGCGCCGAATCAGCGGGCATCGAGGCCTTTGATTTCGTCGCACTCGGCGACATGCCTTACGGGCCTGACCTGATCCGGGGTCAGGCCTACCGCCACCTGATCGACCAGATCAATGCCTTGGGACTGCCGCTGACGATCCATGTCGGCGACTTCAAAAGCGGCATCGCCCCCTGCACCGACGCCGAATACACGCTGCAGCAGCAGTACTTTCAGCGTTTTACCCAGGCCCTGGTTTACACCCCCGGCGACAACGACTGGCTGGACTGCCAGCGGCTAGGCGCCGCGCCGCTCGAGCGACTGCAGGCGCTGCGTCAGCGCTTCTTTGCCAGCCGACAGTCGATGGGCCAACGGCCGATCACGGTCGAGCGCCAGGCCGACCTGAGCCCGACTTTCGGCCGCTATGTCGAAAACCTGCGCTGGACCCAAGGGCCGCCGTCCCAGGGTCTGGTGTTCGCGACCTTCCACACCGTGGGGCCGAACAA
>RGQD01000662.1 GCA_010030205.1 Betaproteobacteria bacterium | reverse complement strand
CGACACCATCACCGTGCTGCAACGCGGCGAGGTCATCGCCCAGGGCGGCTACGACGCCGTGTCCAGCGACCCGCGTGTACGCGAGGCCTACATGGGGCAGGACGATGACTGAGCAGACCACGGCTGATGCGGTGCTGGCGCTTGAAGACCTGCACGCCTGGTACGGTGAGAGCCATGTGCTGCAGGGCGTGAGCCTGCATGTGCGCGAGGGCGAGACCGTCGCCCTACTGGGGCGCAACGGCGCGGGCAAGACCACCACGCTGCGCTCCATCGTCGGCGTGGTGCGCAGGCGCGAGGGCAGGATCACTATTCGGGGCCAGGACCTGCTGGCCCTGCCCATCCACCGCGCGGCCAGGATGGGCCTGGCCTATGTGCCCGAGGAGCGTGGCATCTTTGCCAGTCTGAGCGTGGAGGAAAACCTGCTCCTGCCTCCGCGCGTCGCCGATGGCGGCATGACGGTGGCGCAGATCTACGAGATGTTTCCCAATCTGCAGGAACGCAGGACCAGCCCGGGCATGACCCTGTCAGGCGGCGAGCAGCAGATGCTGGCCATCGCGCGTGTGCTGCGCACCGGCGCGCGGGTGCTGCTGCTGGACGAGCCGACCGAGGGCCTGGCGCCGGTCATCGTGCAGCGCATCGGCGCGGTGCTCAGGACGCTGAAGGACATGGCCTACACGGTGCTCATGGTCGAGCAGAATTTCCGTTTCGCTGCGAAATTCGCCGACCGCTTCTACATCATGGAAGGCGGCCGGATCATCGATACGCTCAGCGCCGCTGAATTGGGACCTCGCATGGGCGAGATCCAGCAACATCTGGGGGTCTGAGGCATGAGCACGATATTCGGCATGCCGGTGGCCGCGTTCTTCGGGCAACTGCTCATCGGTCTGATCAACGGCTCCTTTTACGCGCTGATGTCGCTGGGCCTGGCAGTGATCTTTGGCATGCTGCACATCGTCAATTTTGCCCACGGCGCGCTGTACATGCTGGGTGCCTTCGTGGCCCTGCTGGCCATGCTGCAGTTTGGCATGGGCTACTGGACCGCTCTGGTCGTGGTGCCCATCGTGGTCGGTCTGCTGGGCGCGGTGATCGAGCGCACCATGCTGCGCCGGTTGGTCGGGCTTGACCCGATCTATGGGCTGCTGCTGACCTTTGGCTTCGCGCTGGTGATCGAGGGCATGTTCCGCTACTGGTTTGGCTCCTCGGGGCGGCCCTATCCGGTGCCCGAGATCCTGCAGGGCGGCGTGAACCTGGGCTTTGCCTTTGTGCCGATCTACCGGCTGTGGGTAGTGGTCTGCTCGGCGATCGCCTGCCTGGCCACTTGGTTTCTCATCGAGCGCACCAGCCTGGGCGCGTATCTGCGCGCCGCGACAGAGAACGCGACCCTGGTGCAGGTGTTTGGCATTAACGTGCCGCTGCTGATCACGCTGACCTATGCCGGCGGCGTGGCCCTGGCTGCGTTTGCCGGCGTGCTGGCCGCGCCG
>RGQD01000661.1 GCA_010030205.1 Betaproteobacteria bacterium | reverse complement strand
CCGCCTGGCTGGGCACGATGCTGGGCTGGCGCTGGATGTTCGGTGGGCTGGCCGCTATCAGCCTGCTGACCGCGCTGACGATCGCGCTGCTGGTCAGCGACCGGCGAGCCGCGCCAAACACCTCGCTGGCGAGCTTCGGCGAGGTCTTTCGCCAACCCGCTGTCACCTGGTCGGTGGTGATGTCGGCGTGCCACATGGCCGCGCAGTTCTCGCTGTTTGCACTGGTCGCGCCTTTTCTGCAGGAGCGCTTTGGTGTGTCCGCCGGCCAACTGTCGATCGCGCTGCTGGTGGGCGGGGTGAGCGGGGTCATCGGCAATCTGCTGGCAGGCCGGTTCGGCGACCGGCTCGGCGCACCGCGCAGCGTGCAGATCTCGGTGATCAGCATGGCCTGCGCCGCTGCGGTGATGCTGTTGCTGCCGGGGCTGCCCTGGCTGGGCATCGCCGCTTACGCGTTTTGGTCGATGTCGGGCATGAGCTTTTACGCACCGCAGCAAAAGCGCCTGATCGGCCTGGCGCCCGATCTGCGCAACCTGCTGCTGGCGATCAATGCGTCGGCGCTCTACGTCGGGATGTCGCTGGGCGCGGCGGCCGGCAGCCAGGCCTGGCTGCACCTGGGTCCCTGGGCGCTGCCGGCAGTGGCGCTGGTTTTCCTAGCCTTCAGCATGACATCGTTTCTGATGTCACGCCGCGCCGAGCTTGGCCAACCGGCAGCGCTGGCCGGCGCCTGACGCAACACCCCCATCGCCGCGGCCACCACCCACCCATCCAGGAACCGACCATGACCCCCACCGAACTGCTAGACCATCACGACAGCGGCCTGCTCTGGCCCAACACCACAGCTGTTTCAGGCGACCTGGGCGCTGCCTACCAGACCGCGCTGGCGCTGCGAGCGCTGCGCCAGGCGCGCGGCGAGCAGCCGCGGGGCTACAAGATCGGCTTCACCAACCGCCAGATCTGGCCGCTCTACCAGGTCTGGGCGCCGATCTGGGGTACCGTCTACGACAGCACGCTGGTCGACGGCTACGGCGATTCAGCCGATGCCGGAGAACTGTCACTCGACCGCTTGTGCCAGCCAAGACTCGAACCCGAGGCGGTGTTCAGCTTCAAATCCACGCCAGCCGCCGACGCCAGTCTGGACTCGCTGTTCGAAGCACTGGACTGGGTCGCGCCGGGCTTCGAAATCGTCCAGAGCCATCGGCCTGGCTGGAAATTCAAGGCGCCTGAGGCCGTGGCCGACGGCGGCCTGCATGCTCGCCTGGTGGTCGGTCGCCGTCAGCCGGTAGCCGCCATCGCCCGTGACGCCGCCGGACTGCAGGCTGCGCTGGCCAGGGCCACGGTGGCGCTGCAATGCGATGGTGCACCGATCGCATCGGGCCAGGGCGCCAACGTGCTGGGCAGCCCGCTGGACGCCTTGCTGCACTTTCTGACCGAGCTTCGCGCCTGTCCCGGCGCACCGGACATCCAGCGCGGCGACCTGGTCACCAC
>RGQD01000067.1 GCA_010030205.1 Betaproteobacteria bacterium | reverse complement strand
CTGCACCTGCTCAAGGTGGTGATCGAGGGCGAGAAGTCCTTCGATCCGGACAAGGTCAAGCGCGCGATGGACAACGTCAAGGGCTACCCTGGCCTGCTCGGGCCGATCAGCTTCACCCCGACCAACCACACCGGCATCGGCGCCGAAGAGATCGCACTGGCGACCCTGAGTTCGGTGCGCGACCCCAAGGCGATGGGGGTCTTCCGCGAGCGCACCAAGTGACTTCGGTGCGGGCTGCAGACCCGGCCCGGCCGGACCTGCAGCTCTTGCTAGATGCGCAGCTTTCGATCCTCGACCCGGCGCGGCCCGCCGCCGTGGCGCGCCAGCACGCCAGAGGCCGGCTGACGGTCCGCGAGGCGCTGGACGCGCTGATCGACAGCGGCAGTTGGGTCGAGTACGGCGGCCTGGCCAAGCCGGCGATGACCGGCATGGACGGCGCTGCCGACGGCTTGGTGATGGGCACAGCGCGGGTCGGCGGGCGCGCCGTCGACCTGGTGCTCTACGACTACACCGTCTACGGCGGCACCCAGAGCGCGATCAACCACCTCAAGATCAGCCGGATGTTCGAGCACGCGCTGCGCCATCGACTGCCGGTGATTTGCTGGCTCGAGGGCGGTGGGGCCAGGGTTCAGGACATGAGCCTGCCAGCGCGCGGTCCGACCTCGACCTTCGTCACCTTTGCCAGGCTCTCCGGGCTGGTGCCGACGATAGGCATCGTTCCGAGCCGAGCGTTCGCCGGCCACGCCAACCTCGCCGGCATGTGCGACCTGCTGATCGCGGTGCGAGGCTCAGCGCTGGGGCTGGCCGGCCCACCGCTGGTCGAGGCTGCGCTGGGGGTCAAGCTCACACCCGAGCAGATCGGGCCGGTCGAGGTTCATGTGCAGACCGGCGTGGTCGACCTGCTCGCCGACGACGACAGCCACGCGATCGCGCTCGCCAAGTCCTACCTCGCGTACTTCGGCCCGGCCACCGCCCCCGGCCCGGCGCCGGACGCGCTGGCGCTGCGCACCATCGTGCCCGAGAGCCCGCGCCGCGCCTACGACGTGCGCAAGGTGATCCAGCATCTGGCCGATGTCGGCAGCGTGCTCGAGCTCAAGCCCTCGTTCGGCAAGTCGGTGGTCACCGCCTTGACCCGCTTTGAGGGCCGCACCGTCGGCGTGCTGGCCAACCAGCCGCTGCACGGCGCCGGCGCGATCGACAGTGCCGCGTCGGTCAAGGCCGCGCGCTTTGTCCAGGTCTGCGACGCCTACGACATCCCCTTGCTACTGCTGTGCGACACGCCCGGCCTGATGGTCGGGCCCGAGGCCGAGAAGACCGGGCTGATCCGGCACAGCGGCAGGCTGCTGTCGGCGATCGCCAACGCGACCACGCCGATGATGACGGTGGTGCTGCGCAAGGCCTACGGGCTGGGCTACTACATCATGGGTTCGCAGCCGCTGGACCCCGCGGTGCTGCTGGCCTGGCCGAGTGCCGAATACGGTGGCATGGGGCTCGAGGGCGCAGTGACCATCCTGCACAAGCGTGAACTCGAGGCCATCGAAGACCTCGCACAGCGCGCGCTGCGCCACCGTGAGCTGACCGAGCGGTTCAAGCAAGAGCACCGCGCCATCGAGGCCGCCGGCAAGCTCGTCTATGACGACGTGATCGACCCGGCTGACACCCGCAGGCTGCTGCTCAACACCTTGCGAACACTGGAACCCGCGCCGCCGCGCAGCGGGCGCAAACGGGTGATCGAACCCTTCTGACAAGACCGGACCCAATGAACCAGACCCAAGCGTTCGCTGAACTCGAGCTGCCACCGCTGTCGCAGCGCAACATCGCCGCGGTGTTCGAGCAAGCGCTGGCTCGGACGCCGGACAAGGTCGCCGTCAGCGATCCAAATCGGCAGCTGAGCTACGCCGCGCTGTACGAGCTGGCGCTGGCGTTTGGCGGCGGCATGCGCGCACTGGGCGTCGACGCCGGACAGTTCGTGCTGCTGATGCTAGACAACCACCTCGACTACGTCGTGTCCTGGCTAGGCCTGGCGCTGACCGGACGGGTCGAGGTGCCGGTCAACACGGCCTACAAAGGCACCATCCTCGCGCATGTGGCGAACAACTCGGGCGCGCGCGTGATCGTCATCGAGGCCGCGCACTGCGCCGTGCTGGCGGAGGTGATCGACAAGGTGCCGGCGCTTGAGACCATCGTCGTGCGCGGCGACCCCGGCGCACAGGTGTTCCCGGCGCGCATCAAGTGCCTGCGCTTCGACCAGGTCTTTGGCGAGCGGGCGCTGCCGGCAGCACTCAATCCCTGGGACTTGATGGGCATCCTCTACACCTCGGGCACCACCGGCTTGTCCAAGGGCGTTCGCGTGACGCAGGCGCATGCTTACGGCTACGCCACGCCGGCGCTGTTCGGCGCCTGGGACCCGGACGGGGTGACGCTGTGCACGCTGCCGCTGTTCCACATCGGCGGCCAATGGGCGGGTGTCTACAAGGCGCTGATCGAGGGCGCGAGCGCGGTCGTGCTGCCGCGCTTTGGCGCCACCAGCTTCTGGGATGAGGTGCGCCAGCACCGCTGCACCCACACGCTGCTGCTGGGGGCGATGGCCAATTTCCTCTACCGCCAGCCGCCGAGGCCCGACGACCGCGAGCACAGCTTGCGCAGCATCACGATGGTGCCGGTGATGGCGCAGCTCGAAGCCTTCAAGGCGCGATTCGGGATCACGGCGGTGGCCACAGGCTACGGACTGACCGAGGGCTCGACGATCATCCGCGCACCCGTCGGCCATGCCGAGCCCGGACCGGCCGGATGGCTGCGACCGGACTTCGAAGCAAGGCTGGTCGATGAGCACGACATCGAAGTCGCGCCAGGCGATGTCGGCGAGTTGATCGTGCGCAGCCGCGACCCCTGGTCGGTGATGGACGGCTACCACCAGATGCCCGAGGCCACGGTCGCTGCTTGGCGCAACCAGTGGCTGCACACCGGCGACGCTTTCCGCTGCGACGCCAGCGGCCGCTGGACCTTCATCGACCGGCTCAAGGACGCGATGCGTCGGCGCGGCGAGAACGTCTCGAGCTTCGAAGTCGAGAGTGAGATCAACGCCCACCCCGCGGTGCTCGAGTCCGCGGTGATCGCCGTGCCGAGCGAGCACAGCGAAGACGAGATCATGGCCTGCGTCGTGCTGCGGCCCGGCCAAGCTTTGTCGGCAGCCGCGCTGCTGGACTTTCTCGACCCGCGGCTGCCTTACTTCATGGTGCCGCGCTACCTCGAGTTCTTCGACCAGTTGCCCAAGACACCGACCGAAAAGATACAAAAGCAGCTGCTGCGAACGCGCGGGCTGACGGCGGCAACCCACGACCGACAGGCTGGCCAGGCGCAGCGCGCTGCCGGCGCCGCGGCTCAACAAAAATGACCGGACACCCGATGAGCACTGCTTCGACGATTGCCACACCCTCCCCAATCGAGGTGCTGCGCGCTGCACGCGCTGGCCTGCTCGATGAAGCCCGCACAGGCGCGATCGCGCGCCAGCACGCTGCGGGCAAGCTCAGCGCGCGCGAGCGCGTCGCGGTCCTGGTCGACCCCGGCAGCTTCTACGAGATCGGCGCTTTCGTCGAACCCAAGCGCGACACCTTCGACACCGAGAACCTGCAAGCACCCGCAGACGGCGTGATCACCGGCTACGCCAAGATAGACGGTCGTACCGTCTGTCTGGCGGCTTTCGACTACACGGTGCTCGGTGGCTCGAACGGGCGCATCGGCGGCCACAAGCTCGCCAAGCTCGCCGACCAATCGATAGAGCACGGCCACCCCTTCGTGATGCTGCTCGACGGCGGCGGCCACCGGATCCAGGAGGGGTTGGACAGCCGCCATTTCGCCGAGGGCTCGCAGTTCTTCCAGCAGATGGCAACGATGTCGGGCTGGGTGCCGGTCGTCGCAGCGATGATGGGGCCGGGCTTTGCCGGGCCGTCCAACTTCGCTGGTCTGTCGGACTTCGTCGTGATGGTTCGCGGCAGTTCGACGATGGGCATTGCCGGCCCGGCACTGGTCAAGGCCGCGATCGGCGAGACCATCGACATGGAAGCGCTGGGCGGTGCCCAGGTGCAGACCGAGCGCAACGGCTTGGCCGACATCGCGGCCGATTCCGACACCGAGGCACTCGCGCTGATCCGGCGTTATCTGAGCTTTCTGCCGTCGAATGCGCAGCAGCCCGCGCCAGTGGTCGATTGCACCGATTTGGCACAGCGCCGCGACGAGTCGCTGCTGAGCGTGGTGCCCGAGAACAGCCGCCGCGCTTACGACATCCGCAAGGTGATCGGCTCGATCGCCGACCTCCACAGCGTGTTCGAGATCAAACCGGGCCATGCCCGCAACCTGGTCACTTGCTTCGCGCGTTTCGGCGGCCGCCCGGTGGGCATTGTCGCCAACCAGCCGCTGCATCTGGCCGGCACGCTCGACGCATCGGCCTGCGAAAAAGGGGCGCATTTCGTCTCGATCTGTGATGCCTTCGGGCTGCCGCTGATCTACCTGATCGACTTGCCCGGTTTTTTGCTCGGCAGCGCCGCCGAGAGCAGTGGTCTGGCGCGGCGCAGTGCGCGGCTGCTGTTCGAGCTCGGGCAGGCCAGCGTCACGCGGATTTCGGTCGTGCTGCGCAAGGGTTATGGACTGGGCTATATCGCGATGTGCGGTGGCCGCAGCTTCGACGCCGACCTGTGCGTGGCCTGGCCAAGTGCAGAGATCTGCGCGATGTCGATCGAGGGTGCGGTCGACGTGGCGCTGATCGCGAATTTTCGCCAGCACCTCGGAGCGATGCATGCGGCAGGCCACTTCGGCATCGACGACGTGATCGATCCGCGCGACACCCGGCCCGTCATTCTCGCCACACTCGAGCGCTGTGGCGTTCGCAAGCAGCACCAGCGGCGCAGCGCCAGACACCACGCGATTTCGCCGATCTGAGCGCAGCCAAGGACAGTGACCATGAGCTTGTACGACCCAAGAATCCCGCCGGCGCAAGACTGCGTGCTGCGCGCTGTGCTGGAGAAGTTCGCCGCCTCGCAGCACGACAAGGTGTTCGCGCGTTTCGCCGACGGCAGCCAGTGGACCTATGCGCAAACGCTGGAGATCACCAGGCGCACTGCCGCAGGTCTGCAAGCGCTGGGCGTTGCGCAAGGTGATCTGGTGCACTCCTGGCTGCCCAACGGGCCGGACGCGATGCGCGTCTGGTTCGGCCTGAACTACCTCGGCGCGGTCTACGTGCCGATCAACCTGGCCTACCGCGGCCGCATTCTCGAGCACGCGATCCGGGTGTCGGGTGCCAAGCTGATCATCGCCCACGCGGCGCTGGTCGATCGACTGCAAGGCATAGACCTGTCCCAGCTCGCAGCGCTGGTCGTCGTCGGCGGCCAAGCAGCGGCCGTCAGCGGGCTGGAGCAGTTTCCTGAGCAAGCGCTGTCACCTCTGGGCGTCGAGCCCAAGGCGCTAGAGCGCGAGATCGCGCCCTGGGACCTGCAGTCGATCATCTACACCTCGGGCACGACCGGGCCGTCCAAGGGCGTGATGTCGTCGTACCTGCACGCGTATTCCAGCGGCAGCTCCTGGACCTTCATCGGCGCCGATGACCGGCAGTTGGTGATCCTGCCGCTGTTCCATGTCGGCGGCACCGGCGCGGTGTATTCGATGCTGACCCGCGGCGCATCGGTGGCCATCGTCGACACCTTCCAGACCGACGCTTTCTGGGACTTGCTGACGCAACACCAGGCAAGCTTTGTGATCCTGCTCGGCAGCATGGCCACCTTGCTGACCAAGCGCGCGCCGTCGCCCAAGGACCGCGAACACACGCTCAAGACCGCGTTGATGATCCCGCTGCTCGAGGACGCACCGAGCTTCTCGAAGCGCTTCGGCATCGAGATCTACACGCTGTTCAACATGACCGAGATCTCGTGTCCGATCATCTCAGGCCTGAACCCGACCCCGCTGGGCACCTGCGGCACCACCCGTCCGGGCATAGAGGCCAGGGTCGTCGACGACAACGACTGCGAGGTCGCGCCCGGCGACGTGGGTGAACTGATCATCCGCGCCGACCGTCCCTGGTCGATGACCACCGGCTATTACGGCGACGCCGAGGCGACCGCGCGGGCCTGGCGCAACGGCTGGTTCCACACCGGCGACGCCTTCCGCACCGACCCGGCAGGCAACTACTTTTTCGTCGACCGGATGAAGGACGCGATCCGCCGCCGCGGCGAGAACATCTCGTCGTTCGAGGTCGAGGCCGAGGTCAGCAGCCACCCCGATGTGCAGGAGGCTGCGGCAGTCGCTGTACCCAGTCCGCTGGGGGAGGACGAGGTGCTGGTGGTGGTGGTGCCGCAGCCCGGCAAGACGGTCGACCCGAAGGCCTTGGTCGAATACCTGATCCCGCGGACCGCGCATTTCATGGTGCCGCGCTATGTGCGCGTCGTCAGCGAGTTGCCGAGAACGCCGACACAAAAGGTCCAGAAGCACCTGATCCGCCAACAAGGCCTCACCGCCGACACCTGGGACCGGGAAGCCGCTGGCGTCGTCGTGCGCAGACAAAAGATCTGAATCCGGTAAGCCGCCCGCCGTCCCAGCCGCCAAAGGCTTGAGGCGCAGCGCATCCTCAGGTTCGCTGCCAGAAAGCCGAGCGCTCTGACGGGCTAGGTATTGGACTGCCGCTGCGCAGCAAGGCTGGCGATGCCTGGGAATATCGGGTTTTCACCTGAGTCCAGACAGCCATCAGTGGCATGATGGTCATTGATTTACCGTCTCTGGCTGCGGGGCAGTGCGCGGCACCACAAGGCCATTCACTCTTGCAATCCAGACCCCGTGACGCCATTGGGTCTGGGCCGAACGCGCAAGCGCCAGCGCCGTTCTGCCACGGTCCAGACTTGGCGATGACATTCCCTCCGCCGCTCGACAGCCCGCAAGAGCTGAGCTTTCCGGCGTCATTTTTGTCGGAAATAAACCTCAGATGATTTACCAGTCGCTCAAGAGGTGTTTTATCGAAACAGATCGGTGCGCCAAAATTCTTGCCCGATAGTGCTTCATCCAACCAGTGAGAAAATCATGAATTCCAATTCAAAATCGACTCTCAGCAACCATTCTTCACAACGCCGCCAACTTCTCGGCGCGGCCGGCGGTTTGGCCGCCATTGTTGCCAGCGCTCAGGCTCCGGTGTTCGCCCAAGCTGCGCCGAAAAAACTGGTGATGGCCCATATCAACGCGCTCCCGGAATCGGCCGCAGCGGCATTCGATTGGATGGCAAAAGAAGTCACCACGCGCTCCAAGGGCGCGTTGGAAATGCAATTTTTTGGCAAAACCTTGATTCCTCAGGAAATCGAGATCATGAATGCAGTCAAATCTGGGAATATTCAGATTGGCAACCCGGCAGGTGCTGCCGCTACAGTGTTCCCGGAAATGGGGGCATTGCTGGTGCCTTACCTCGTCAAAGATTACAAGTCAGCTTATGCCATGCTCAACGGCAAGATTGGCGATTCGTTCGATAAGATCTGGCAGGAAAAATACAAGGTCAAAGCCCTGTGCTTTTTCGACTACGGCTTTCGTCATTTCTGGACCTCCAAGGCGCCAATCATTGAACCCAAAGATTTGCGCGGCAAGAAAATTCGTGTTCAGCAGGCCAAAGTTTTTGGCGACACCATCAACGGCTTAGGTGGCAACGCTGTCCCGATGGCCTGGGGTGAGGTCATCTCGGCGGCCAAGTCGGGCGTGATCGACGGCGGCGACTTGCCGGTGGTCAACATGGAAGCCTTGAAAATATATGACGTCTCTAAATATTGTTCATTGACTTTCCATAATTATGGGCCGACCGTCAATGTGATGAATCTGGAGGCCTGGAACGCATTGACGCCGGCGCAGCAAAAGCTGATGCTGGACATCAGCCGGGAAGCCCAAGGCAGGATTCGTGAAGCGACTGAGTCGGTCGATAACTTCGCCGCTGCCAAGAAACTTCTGGAGCCGCGCGGCATGACAGTGGTGGAGGCCAATGTTGAAGCTTTCAGAAAAATTGCGCAACAAAAAATCTGGCCCGCCTATAAATCGCAGTACGGTGCGCTTTGGGATGAGATCGAAAACTTCAAAGCCTGAAGTCGACCGCTGTCAAGCATGCTCAAGACACTCCATCGTGTGCCGCAATTCGCGGCCACTTTGCTCATTGCGATCGCCATCGTTAACCTGTTGATTGGCGTCTTCCTGCGCTATTTTGTTGGCGCCATCACAGACCATTTCGACATGGACCCCGTGCCTTATGTTTGGGTGGAAGAAGTCGGCGAAATGGCTTTGGCTTGGCTCACGCTGATCGGTGCGGCTATCGGCGTTCGCCAACGCGCTCATTTCACCTTGCACACTTTGGTGCACAGACTTTCGCCAGCGCTACAGCGTGGTTTCGAGATTCTGAATCATCTGCTCATCCTGGGCTTTGGGATTGCGGTTGCCTGGTTCGGGGTCGGACTGAGCCAGTTGAACATGAAACTGACGACCCCAGGACTTGAAATCAATATGGCTTGGCTGTACGGCTCCTCGGTGGTCGGCGGTGTATTGCTGGCAATCTATGCCTTGTCCATGATCATCTCACCCACAACGCTGCTCGATGAAGCGGGCGAAACACCAGGAGGACATTGATGGTGCTGATGGCGGTGACCGTGGTGTTTGTGGTATTGATTCTGCTGTCGATGCCGATTGTTTTTTCACTCGGACTTTCTGGCCTGTTCGGGCTTTGGTATGGCGGCTATCCGATGCAGCAGTTGTCGTCGGCCTTGGTGTCAGGCTCGCAAAGCTGGGTGTTGCTGGCGATCCCCGCCTTTGTCTTCGCCGGTGGTTTGATGGAACGCTGCGGCATGTCGCATGCTTTGGTTGAATTTGCCCGTGCCCTGGTCGGCTGGGTCAAAGGCGGCCTGGGGATGTCGGTGATCGTCGTGGCATATTTCTTTTCCGACATCTGCGGCTCCAAGATGGCCGAGGTTTCAGCCCTGGGATCGAGCCTGATGCCACCGCTGACCAAGGCGGGCTACAAGAAAGAGGATTCGGCATCTTTGATTGCAGCCGGCACAGCCATGGGCATGCTGGTGCCGCCGGCGATCTTCATGATCGTCATCAGCCAGGTCACCAACACCTCAGCGGTCACCTTGTTTGTGGCCGGCTTTGTTCCAGCCGCCGTCATCATGGTTTGCCTGATGGTTCTGGTCTATTTTCGGGCCCGCCGGTACAACTGGCCGGTGGACTCTAAGCCGAGTTTTAAGCGACTCGGCCAGGCTGGTATGAAGGCTGCCGTACCGATGGTGGTGCCGGTGGTGATACTCGGTGGTTTCGTATTGGGTATCATCACGGCGACCGAAGCAGGCGCAGTGGTTGCTGGTTACGCCATCTTGGTGGCCAAGTTGGTCTATCGAAATGTTTCGTGGCGTGAGATGGCGCGCATCGCTTATGACAGCGCCATCCTGACTGCTGCGGTGGTTTTCTTGCTCGCGGTGGCATCTGTTTTTCAGTACCTGATGGGTGTTTCTGGTGTGCCTCAGATGTTGGCTGAAGTCTTGAAACCGCTTGAGTCACATCATTGGTTGTTCCTGGTGGCCACAGCCCTCATCACGATGCTGTTCGGCATGATTTTGGAGGGCTTGCCGGCGGCAGTTGTCCTGATCCCGGTGGTTTTCCCCATTGCCGAGCAAATCGGCATCAACCCGATTCACTTCAACATCGTGCAGACCGCTGCCGTTGGCATCGGCTTGTTTTTGCCGCCGATGGGCGTAGGATTGCTGATGGCTTTGAAATTTGCCGACCTGACGGTAGGCCAACACTTTCGGACCTATCTGCCTTATATCGGAGCATTGATGTTTGGGCTGGCTCTGATCATTTGCATTCCTGAGATTTGCTTGCTGTTGCCGAGGGCTGCCGGCTTGATTCGGTAAACTGCAAACCGACGCAACGCAACAAGCCAATTCAAAATTCACCTTGAGTTGCCGAAAATTCTTGGATTAATTTAAAATTACCCTCACTCACAACCGACTCAAAGAGAGTTCAATGTTTTCTACTGCCATCAAATTCGTACTGAGACAGCAGTTGGTCAGGGTCAGCCTGCTCGTCTTCAATCCACTGACCCTGGCCCTGTTGGCAGCGCAAGCCGTCGCGGCGACCCCGATCGCGCCGCCAAGCGCACCTGGCGCCCCGACCGCCGCAGCGGGCAACGGGCAAGTGGCGCTGTCGTGGACGGCACCACCGGTCACTGGAGGCGCCGCGATCACCGGCTACAGCGTGCAGGTGTCCTCGAGCGCAACCGGTGCCTATGCGAATGCTTCAGGAACCTGCGCCTCGGCAACAACCGGCTTGTCGCCGCTGTTGACCTGCACTGCGACATCCCTCAAGAACGGCACCGCATATTTTTTCAAAGTCGCGGCGATCAACAGCGCGAATCTAGGCGCTTATTCGGCCCCGACCGCCGTCACCCCGATGGCACCCACCGCGGTAGCAAGCCAAGTCCCGGCGCTGCCGACAAAGATTGCGACGAGCGCTGTCGATGGCCCGTCAAGAAAGTTAGATATCCCGGCTAGATTTCAATGGAGTGCGAATTTCGGTTACTGCGGAGAGACGGCTCTCATCAGCGCGGGGCTATATTATGGTCAATACATATCACAATACGATGCCCGCGCTATTGCCAGCAGCAACATGACGCAAAGCCTGCAAAACAGTCAGTTGCTGCTAGGCGTCAACGACAGCGCAGCGGCAACGGCATTGCATCTTAAAACAGTCAAATGGCGCGGCGCGGGCTCGAACAATTTTCTATCCTGGGTCAAGGGTAATATAGCCCTCAGTTATCCAGTCATCATCGGTGTTTATGCCAACACCTCGTTTTTCGACGGCAAAGCTGCAGAAGAATACGACCACATCGTTCCCGTCATCGGCATCCGCTCAAGTCACGGCTGGAACGATTCAAGCTACCACGCCGACGACACTCTCACTTTCAGCGACAACGGCTTGATGGGCGACGACACACCGACCGGTTCGCCTTATTTCTTTACGTATTCTTTTGGCGAATTTCAAAAGACCCGCGCTCAAGCCGACATCAAGGGTGCGGCAGAATACTCATTGGCAAATACCGCTGCCAACTACGGCATCGCTGTGACTGGCGTCGCCGATGCCTACAACGAAACAGTGCCGGTCAGGCTGCGTACCAGCGTGAACCACGAAACCCCGATCATGGTGGATGGCGGCAACAGCCGACCCGCCGCGTCAAGCCTCAGTCTTGCCATCAACGTTTCAAACCTGACGCCGGGCGTGAACTACAAGCTGTATCGCTACAACAATGTCAGCTCGGTACCGGACGGCAGTTTCAACGCCAACGCGTCACGCGCGTCCAGAACCTGGACCATCAACATTGCTTCGGGCTCCAGCTTCAGCACCAGCGAAACCATCGCCTCAAACGAGGTCGCGGTTTACCGAGCGGTGCCTGCGTCAGCGCGCTGACCCTGCCTGTGCGCAGGGTCAGAAAGAGCCCATTAACGCTTAGCCAGCATGACCTGATTTCAGCGGTGCCAACGGTGGCTTGACGCCTGCGGGCAGCGGCGAACGGTCGACATTCAAGATCATCGACACCAACACGTAATAGCCATTGACCGCAATGAGGTCGACCACGCCTTGTTCGCCAAAGAGGTCCGCGACCGCCTTGTAGCTCGCATCGCTGACCGCATGCTGCATGTGCAACTCATGCGAAAAGTTGAAAATCGCCGTTTCATCCGGTTTCATCCCGACAGGAAGCTTGCCCTCGGCGAGTTGCGCAGCAATCGCCGGTTCGAGACCGGCTTTCAAGGCCAGGCGATGGTGCGCGAACCATTCGTATTGCGCGCCCCAATGCCGGGCCGTGACCAGGATTGCGAATTCGTTCAGACGCGCCGGCAAAGAGCTGTGAAAACGAATGTGCTCACCCACTTTGCGCAATTGCTCGGCAAGTACCGGGCTGCGCAAGAAAACATTGAACGGTGCGCCCAGGCTGGTCGCGCCTTGCACCACGCCCGCGCTGCCGGTGCCTGAAACCGGCCCAGCCATCAGCCCATCGAAATACTTGCGCTGATCGGCCGTCATTTCCGCCAGCGGCGTGATCTTGAAGCGGCGCTGATCGTCCTGCGCCTGGACATGCACGGCAGCAGCAACGAAGACGGCTCCTACAGCGATTTCTTTTAAGTTTTTCATGTCTATTTTCCGGATAACTGTGAATTCAGGATGAATTTTTCCGCAGGCGTTGCGCAGCCCGAGGCCGATCGGGTTCGAGGCACCATCATGCCAAGCAGAGTTCCCCGCACGGGTGTGTAAACCCTAGACTTGCCCCGCACAGCCGATCAGCACCGCCAAGCCCGACACAAGGTCAGACGCGGTCGACCCGCTGGCCTGAGCGCCAAATGCACAAGGGTTTGACTGGGTCTCGTCGCCTGCGCCAGTCCGTCACGGCACCACGGGCCAGCCCGAAAAGCCCAACCATCGAGAATTTCTCATCGGGCACAATCACTCGAGAATGACCATCGGTTGCACGTGCTCGACTCGGCACACCACGGTCCCGATCAACCAACGCCCGATGTTGGGGTGGCTTCGAAAGCCACCGCCGCAAACAGTGCCAATTCCAGTCTGGCCTCGGGCAACATTCCCCGCACCACTATGCCGCCACTGCCCCCGGTCACCAAGGCCTTGATGCTGATTTGCACAGCGGTGTTCTGCGCCCAGCTGCTGCCGATGCTGCCGGTGGATGCGCTGTTCGCGCTCTGGCCGCCGGGCAGCGGGCGTTTCTGGCCCTGGCAGTTGGTGAGCTATGGCTTCCTGCACGGCGACATGAGCCATCTGTTCTTCAACATGCTGGGTTTGTGGATGTTCGGCAGCGAGCTGGAGCAGCTGTGGGGCCGCAACCGTTACCTGCAGATGCTGCTGGCCAGCGTGGTGGCAGCGGCTCTGGTGCAGCTGCTGTTCACGATGTTCACTGGCTCGCGCGCACCCACGGTGGGTGCATCGGGTGGGCTGTTTGGTCTGCTGCTGTCCTTCGGCATGCTGTTCCCCAACCGGGTGATCATGCCGCTGTTCCCGCCGATCCCGATGAAGGCGCGCAATTTCGTGATGCTGTTTGGCGGCGTCGAACTGCTGTTCGGACTGACCGGCGGCAGTGGTGTGGCGCACTTCGCCCACCTCGGCGGGATGCTAGGCGCCTGGCTGATGATCAGTTGGTGGCGTGGCAAGCTGCCGTTTGTCGGCGGCCCGCGCCGAAGGCGCTGAACCGCGCGCTCAACGCCGCGGGTTCAGGCCAGCAAGCCCTGCGCCACATTCGGATAGCGCAGCCTGAGTCCGAGCTCGAGCTTGAGCCGACGGTTCTGCAGCCTTCGGGACTCCGCCATGAAACTCAGCTGCATCGGTGACAGCACGCAAGCCGCCTGCTCGCGCGCGACCCGGGGGGGTCGTGGCAGGTCACAGAGGTCGGCGGCGAGGTCGAAATAGTCGCCCATCAACAAGTCAGTGTCGTCGCAGACATTCACCACGCGCTGCGGCATGCCGCGGTACAGCGCGGCGACGCAGGCCCGTGCCAGGTCGTCGGCATGGATGTGGTTGGTGTAGACATCGTCCTCGACCCGCAGCACCGGCGATCCGCGCGCTAACCGATCGCGCGGATGGCCACCGGTTCGGTCGCCGGCATAAATGCCCGGGATCCGCAGCAGGCTGACCGAGACACAGAAGTCGCGCCCGAAAGCCCGCAGCCTGGCTTCGGCGTCGACCCGGCGGCGCGCGCGGTCGGTGGCCGGCGCCACGGCGCGGGTCTCGTCGAAAGAGGCGCCGCCGGCGTCGCCGTAGACCCCGGTGGTGCTGCCGTAGACCAATCTATTGACACGCCCGCCGCGCGCCAGCGCCTGCAGCAAATGAGCGGTGCGCAGGTCGGTCGCTCCCTGCGGCGCGGGTGGCGCCAGGTGCAGCACTGCATCTGCCGCAACGCCCAGGCGCCCCAGCGTTGCCGGCTGGTCCAGATTGCCCAGCAGCGGCATTGCGCCGGCCTGGCGCAGTGCCTCGCAACGACCCGGCGACGAGGTCAGCGCCAGCAGCCGCCAGCGCCCGCGCAACAGCCGCAACACCCGCATGCCGATGTCACCGCAACCCACGACGAGCAAGGTGGGGCTCGAGGGCTTGCGGCGAAGCGACAGGGGAAGATGGACCGGCAAGGGACAGGCAAGGGACAGGCAAGGGACAGGGTGAATTGCAGCGACGGGCACAATCGGAGACCAGTTTACGTGCCAGCCGATGCCTCTCAGCCCATGACTTTCGAACTCAGCCTCCTGCCATCGGGCCGCCAACTCAAGGTGATGGCAGACGAAACCCTGCTGAACGCGGCGATCCGCGAGGGTGTGGGCCTGCCCTACGGCTGTCGGGACGGCGCTTGCGGTTCTTGCAAGAGCAAGCTGCTCGAAGGTCGGGTGATCCACGGTACGCACCAACAAAAAGCCTTGAGCAGCGCCGAAGAGGCAGCCGGGCTGATCCTCACCTGCTGCGCCAAGCCGCTGAGCGACTGCGTGGTCGAGGCGCGAAGCGTTCCCGGCGCGGGCGAGTTCGCGGTGCTCAAAATGCCTTCGCGGGTGCTGAGCCTGCAGCGCCCGGCGCCCGACGTGGTGCTGCTGCGGCTGCAACTGCCCGCCAACCAGCAGTTCCGCTACCACGCCGGCCAATACGTCGAGTTCATGCTCGCCGGCGGCGTACGGCGCAGCTACTCGATGGCCAACGCCCCGGGTCAACTCGGCAGCCCACCTGCGATCGAGTTGCACATCAGACACCTGCCTGGCGGGCTGTTCACCGACGCGGTGTTTGGCTCGATGAAAGAAAAAGACATCTTGCGCATTGAGGGGCCGTTCGGCAGCTTCTTCCTGCGAGACGATGCCGCCGATCCGGCCAAACCGATGATCCTGTTGGCCTCAGGCACCGGGCTGGCGCCGATCAAGGCGATCATCGAGCAGATGCGCGACCAGGGCCTGACCCGACCGGCGCAGCTGTACTGGGGCTGCCGCAGCCGGGTCGACCTCTACCTGCACGATTGGGCGCTGCAGGCCGCGGCAGAACTGCCCTGGCTGCGCTACATCCCCGTGCTGTCCGAGCCGCGGCCCGAGGATGGCTGGGACGGCCGAACCGGCTATGTTCACGAAGCGGTGATGGCCGATCACCCCGACCTGTCGAGACACCAGGTCTATGCCTGCGGTGCACCGCTGATGGTCGAAGCCGCCCAGCGGGACTTCCACACGCGCTGCGCGCTGCCGGCCGACGAGTTCCTGGCCGACGCCTTCACCTCCGAAGCCGACAAACACAAGCCATAAGATCGCGCCCCAATCCATGACCCCGACCCGACGTCTGTTCACCTTGGCAGGTTTAACGATGGTCCTGCCGGTCGCGCGGGCCCAGAGCGCCAAACCGATACGCCTGATCGTGCCCTACCCGCCCGGTGGCCCGCTAGACACTGTGGCGCGGGTGCTGGCAGCGGCGGTCAAGGACAGCCTGGGCGTTGTGCTGGTCGACAACAAACCCGGTGCCGGCGGCAACCTGGGCGCCGACCTGGCGGCCAAGGCGGCACCGGACGGCCACACCTTGGTGATGGGCGCAGTGGCCACCCATGCGATCAACCCCTGGCTGTTCGCCAAACTGCCTTACGACCCGATCCGCGACTTCACGCCGATCACCCGGGTGGCCCAGGTGCCCAACGTGCTGGTGCTCAACGCCGAGACGGCGCACAAGTTCGGCATCGCCAGCCTGGCCGATCTGGTGGCGTTCGCGAAAATAAACCCCGGTCGGCTCAACTATGGCTCAGGCGGCAACGGCAGCGCCGGCCACTTGGCAGGCGAGATGTTCAAGGCCCAGGCCGGCCTGTTCATGGTCCACATCCCTTACGCCGGCGGCAACCCGGCGCAACTGGGCTTGCTGGCAGGCCAGGTCGACCTGAGCTTTGACAACCTGGCCAGCGCCTCAGCCAACATCAAGTCGGGCAGGCTGCGCGCGCTGGCGGTGACCACCGCTGCCCGTGCCAGCGCGATGCCCGATCTGCCCACCATCGCCGAAGCAGGCCGCAGCCTGGGGCTGGCCGGATTCGATGTCGGCACCTGGTTCGGCCTGTTCGGCCCGGCCGGGCTGCCAGCGGAGACGCTGGCCAGGCTCAACAAGGCTTTCGTCGCCGCGCTCGATGCGCCGGAGACCAAGACTCGAATGACCCAGTTGATGGCCGAGCCCTCGCCCAGCACACCCGACCAGTTCGCCGCCTTCGTCAAGACCGAATTGGCCAAGTACGGGCCGGTGGTCAAAGCCTCAGGCGCAAAGGTGGAGTGAGCGCCTCACTTCGGCTGCAACTGCTGCAACTCAGCCAAGGTGTTGGCGTTGAAGAATGCGTCCGCGTTGTCGAACACCACCGTCGCGCAGCGCTGCGACCCGGTCCAACGGTCGATCTTGCGCTGACCTGACTGGGTGAAGACGACCAGGCTCTCCAGCAGCGTGGCCGCCATCAGGCAAAACACCGGCTGCGGTTGCAGCACGCCGTTCTCCAGCGTGGCGGCAATCGCGATCTCGGCGTCTTCGGCCACCAAGGCCTGGGCCAACCGGTCCACCAGGTCGACGGGAAAATTCGGCGTGTCGCAGGGCACGGTGACCAGGTAAGGCGTCTCGCAGTGCTCAAGCCCGGCCAGGAACCCGGCCAACGGGCCGGGGTAGGCCTCGGAACCGCCGGCCTGCGCATCAGGCCAGACCGGCACGCCCATCGAGTCGTAGGCGCCGAGGTTGCGGTTGGCGTTGATCATCACCTGGCCCACCTGGGGCGACAGCCGCAGCAGCGCGTGCATCGCCAGCGGCAGGCCGAGGTGGTTCTGCAGTCCTTTGTCGACGCCGCCCATGCGGCTGCCGCGGCCCCCGGCCAGGATCAGGCCGGTGATGTCGTCGGAAGAGATCGCGATCATTCAGGTCTCCAGCAGGTCGAAGCCCTGGGCTTCGACCTGGACGAAAGCCCGGGTCAGCGCCGCCACCGCGCGCCAGGTGTCGGCACGCGGATGGGCAGTGACCGCCTCGCAGAGCTTGTCGACCCAGGGCTGCAAATGGGCACGGAAAAACCGCCGCTGCTGCTCGAGGTTGCACAGCGCACCGTCGTCGCCAGCGATCAGCCAGCGCATCACCTCGAACAGAAAAGCGATGTGGTCCTCGGTCTCCAGGCCATCGGCGTCGCGAGTCAAGCCCAGCCGCGCCAGGTCGTCGCGCAGCAAGGCCAGCGGGCGCTCGTTGAGAAATCCGCTGAGGTGGAACGACGCGTAGGCCAGCACCTCGGGCCGGCCCACCGCGTGGAACAAGGCCTGGTGCTCGGCCGCTGCGGCCTCCAGATTGGTCGCGCGCATCGCCGCCACCAGGTCGCCCCAGGGTGCCTCGAGGTGGCCGCCGGGCTGCGGCGCCTCAGTTACCGCCACCTTGAACTGCTGCAGCAGCGCGGCATCGGGCGGTGCCAGCCACAGCCCGGCCAACAGGCCGTAGAGCTCGGCGCGGGCCAGTTCCTCGCGGTCCTGGTCGGGCGCAAAACTCAGCGTGCGCGAGCTGTTGATCATGTCGTCGCTCATGTGGCGCTCGTTCAGAGGTCGGTGATCCGGGTTTCGTTCGGGTCGGTGTGCAGCGCGATCACCCG
>RGQD01000660.1 GCA_010030205.1 Betaproteobacteria bacterium | reverse complement strand
GAGGCTCTCGTTCGGATCGGGGTGCTCGACCGCATCAAGCCGCACTCAATTCAGCCCTGCGCTGCGAGGTCACGGGTCGCCGGATACACGGCCGCTGTCGATCAGCCTCAACGCTGACGCCGAACCGCTGACCACACCAACGTCTGGGGCGGCCTGCAGACCTCCATCCTCGTAGCTGCCGCACCCATCAAGCGACGGACTCAGTACTTGTGATCGCGCAGCACAGCAATGTCGGCGAAGAACATCGACACTCCGTAGTGATCGCCGAAGGCCGCGAGCACCGCTTGGCCGATACGGTCGGCGACGTCGGCGGCGCAGATCACCTTCATCTCGATCGTGCGGTCAGCCTCCCAGATCCCTTCTCGCGCGCCCGCCGCGCCGGCACCGCGAACGTCATGGACGGTGTAGCCGTGCGCGCCCAGTTCCATGACCTGCCGCACCAATGCCTTTTCAAGTGCCGCCTCGGCCACGATCACCAGCAGCTTCTTTGGGTGTTTGGTCATGTCGTCAACGCCTGTGCGAGCCGGATGTAGAGCGGAATGCCGAACACAACGTTGAACGGAAACGTGATGCCCAGCGCGGCGGTGATCGAGAGTGCGGCATTCGCCTGCGGCACGGCAATGCGCATCGCGGTGGGCGCGGCGATGTAACTGGCGCTGGCTGCAAGCGTCGCCAGGATGGCCACACCTCCGGTACCGAGCCCGAGCATGACGCCCACCATCGCACCCGCAACAGCCAGCAGTGGTGGCGCCAGCAATCCCACCACGAGCACCGGGGCACCGAAGCGCCGCACTTCGCCCAGCCGCGCCCCCGCGACCAGGCCCAATTCGAGCAGGAACAGTGCAAGTACGCCCTTGAATGGGTCGATGAACACCGCCTTGATCGGTGCGGTTCCGGCCTCGCCAGCCGACGCGCCTATGGCCAGGCCCCCCATCAGCAAGAGCACGCTCTTGCCAAACAGCACGTCGTGCGCAAGTCGGGCCCAGCGCGTGGTGACGCCCAGGCCCACTTCGTCTCGCATCGACCAGCGCGCCAGGACAATCCCGGCGATCAGACCTGGCGCCTCCATCACAGCCACCCACAGCGGCGCATGGCTTTCGTAGGCGATCCCTGCGCGCGTCAACGTAGCAACGACCACCGCGAAGGTGACGACACTGACCGACCCATAATGCGCAGCGAGCGCAGCACTGTCGGCGCCGTTCAGCCGGAGCCTGCGCAGCAGCGGGAAGAGCGCGAACGGTATGGCCAAGCCGAGCGCCCTCGCCATCCGTGCCCACAAAATCTGTGTCGCAGAACTTGCAGACAGCTGCTGAACGGTCTTCCTCGCGACCATTCCAAAGATTGCATCCGGCGAATCGGCAAAACACTGCGGGGCGACCTGGAGGATAGTGTTTTCAAACGCCTATTTTCCTTCCCCATGGTGCCCCAAACACGGCCCTCGACGCATGTGAGTCGGTTTTTGAAGGTCGCTGAGATCCGTTGAGC
>RGQD01000659.1 GCA_010030205.1 Betaproteobacteria bacterium | reverse complement strand
CGAGCCTTCCGCGGCCAGCGTTTGCGCGATGGCGCGTCCGATGCCCTTGGTGCCGCCGGTAACCACTGCCTTCAAGCCCTTAAGTTCGAGATCCATGATTTGTTCCTCTGCCAATCCGTTGTTGAGTGTTGTCGTGCACTGCTGCACAACCGCCGCCATCACTGATCACGATTACTGATCGCGTTTGCTGATCACGCCGTGGGTGCAAGCGCCAGGTACTTCTTGCTGATGCCCGCACCTACCGTGTACTTGGGATCGACGAAGTTCCCCAGCCGCACCTGGCCGCATTGGCTCAGCATCATGTAGGCGTCCCAGCGCTCGTAGCCGTATTCGGCCTCCATCCACAGGATCAACTCTTTGTAGGCGATTCGGGTGGCGTCCTCCAGCGGTCTGGCGCTGCCGATGGCCATGATCACGGCCTCGTTCTCGAGCCTCGGCCATGCCAGTTGCCAACCTTTGATCAGGTCGACCTGGATCGTGGTCGTGCTGGCGTATTCGACGGCCGTGCCGCAGACCTCGCCGTCACCCTGGCAGGCATGGGCATCGCCGATGAACAGCCGGCCGCCGGCGCTGCGCACCGGCAGGTAGGTGATGCTGCCCGGCCCCATGTCTGGCAGATCCATGTTGCCGCCATGGCTGTCGGGGGTCAGGGTATTGATCGAGTCAATTTCTGGCGAGCAGCTCAGCGTGCCGATGTGCGGCTTGTAGGGCAGGGTGACGCGCTTGCTCCAGTACACGCCGTTTTCGTCGACGTCGATCTTGCGCACCAACTCGGGCAGGTCGTCGGCCAGCAGCGCCGTCAGCGAGGTGCCGCTGAGCGCGCCGAACTGCGGGATCATCGCGCAGGTGCCGCGTGGGTTCGGGCCGCGCGGCGCCATGCTCTCGATGTAGACCGCCAGCACGTCGCCCTTCTCGGCGCCCTCGACCATGATCGGGCCGTTTTGCGGGTTGACGAAGGGCATGGTCAGCACGCGTGACGGCAGGTCTTGCTCGGTTTTGACACGCCCCTCGAAGGCGTCACGGGTGTCGACCACCACGCGGTCGCCGGGCCGGATCCTGAGTACCGGGTCGGAGTACGGACCGATGGTGTAGTGGAACTTGCCCTGCAGGGCCTCGGTCAGCGCGTGGGTGTCGGGCGTGCGCCCTTGTGCTACGCCGCGCTGGCGCATGATCGAATCGTTCAGCCAGTCCATGCCGGTCGTCCTTGGGGTTAGATCAATCGTGAAAGGTGATGAGATTGCTGGGGGTCGTGCAAGGCCAGAGCATGGCAGGCCAACTCAGTCCTGCATGCCCGTGTACTGGCCCAGGATGCTGACCGATCCGCCCTCGGCAATGACCAACTGGCGGCGGACCTCCAGCATCAGCGCATCAGTGCGCGGGCGGGCCAGACGGGGAGGTCAGATGGCTTTCCAGTCGCCGGCCTGCTCGAAGGCATAGGCGGCCCGGTAAATCGTGGCCTCATCGTAATGCTTGCCGACCAGCATCATGCCG
>RGQD01000658.1 GCA_010030205.1 Betaproteobacteria bacterium | reverse complement strand
ACCGCGTTACTGCATGCGCTCCTAGAACTTCGTCAGAGGCGCGCTGCGGCCGGGCTGGCAACTCTCACCGTACGAGCTGTGCATATTGACCATGGCCTGCAGCAGGCTGCGAGGCTGTTCAGCGCCCATTGCCGGCGCTGGGCACGCCTCTGGCGCCTGCCGCTGCGAGTATTGCCGGTGCAGGTGCCAGTGGGACCGGGTATCTCGGTCGAGCAGGCCGCACGTCAGGCGCGCTATGGGGCGCTAGCGCAGGTATTGCGACCTGGCGAGTGGTTGCTGACGGCACAGCACGCGGACGATCAGCTCGAGACTGTGCTGCTGCAAGCGCTGCGCGGTGCCGGTGCTGCCGGGCTGGCCGGTATGGCTGCGCGCGCGCAGCTAGGCAAGGGGTGGCTGCTGCGGCCCTTGCTGGCGCTACCGCGTCGGAGCTTGCTCGATTATCTACAGCAGCAGGCGGTGAGCTGGATCGATGATCCGAGCAATGCTGACCTGCGTTTTGACCGAAATTACCTGCGCCAGAGCGTGTTGCCGCCACTGCTGGCACGCTGGCCCGCCGCGGCGCGTACGGTCGCGCGGGCGGCAAAGTTGGCTGCTGAGGCTGATGCGACCGCTGCAGCCCAAGGGCATCGCGATTGGCTCACCGCGGCAGACGGCAACGACGTGGATCTGCAAGTGCTACGTCGCTATGCGCCGGCGCGTCAGCGGGCGCTGCTGCGAGCTTGGCTGCTGGCGCAGGACTGCCCGGTGCCGGATGAGCAGCGGCTGCAGGCGCTGCTGGCGCTGGCCCAGCTGCGTCAGGACGCCACGCCGGTGGTGCGCTGGGGCACGGTGCAGGTGCGGCGCCATGCCGGTCGCTTGGTGTGGATGTTGGTCCCGACCCAGGCGCTGCCGCTTCAGCCATTGCAGTGGCACTGGCAGGTGCAACCGCGCCTGGCATTGCCCGGTGGCGCAGTGCTGCATGTACAGCGCGATCCCTGGGGCGATGTCGATCTGACCTGTTTGCCGCAGCGCATGCAGCTGCAGTGGCGAAGCGGCGGCGAGCGGCTGTTGGTCGGGGGGCTGCACCGGGACGTCAAGTCATTGCTGCGTGAATCGCAGTTGCCCGCCTGGCGACGCGATCAGGCGCCGCTGGTGGTAAGTGCTGACGCTGATGCGCCGGCGCGAGTGCTAGCGTTAGCCGACATTGCTATTGCCGACACCATTCGTGCGAGCAATGCAAGTGTTCAACGTGGACGTTTTATCTGGCAGCAAGACTGATCTTTCGCTAGACTGACTTCCCGTCGCTACAGTCCGCGCCCGCGGCCTTTTTTCAGCATCGGCGGTGATCTCCATGACCCGATATGTCTTCGTCACCGGCGGCGTCGTTTCCTCATTGGGGAAAGGCATCGCCGCCGCCTCGCTGGGCGCCATCCTTGAAGCACGCGGTTTGCGCGTTGCGATGGTTAAGCTCGATCCTTACATCAATGTCGATCCGGGCACGATGAGCCCGTT
>RGQD01000657.1 GCA_010030205.1 Betaproteobacteria bacterium | reverse complement strand
GAGATCTTCGGCAACTTCTGCATTGGGAAATAGCGGTAGTTCCCGCACTGTCCGCCGATGAAGGGAATGACAGCGCGACCGACATGCCGACGTCCAAGCCGGTGGACGAGACCATGGTCGCCATCGCCGGGATGGGTGCGGTGCCCACGTCACGGCCGTCAATGAACAGCGTGGCGATGCCGGACTTGGCCACACGGTCCACTCGCACACCAGCCTTGCATCGGCCGCTGGGCAGCGCGACCTCGGAACGCACCTGGCTGTGCTCATGGAAGTGGTTGTAGTCGAATACCAGATGGCCATCGCGAACGAACAGCACATAGCCGCCGCTGGCGCTGCCGCGCGCGACGATGCAGCCGTTGCGGCCCTGACCCAGCGCGAGGTCGGCGCTGATCACGAAAGCGCGGTTGCCAGTAGGTGGCGCAACGTCTGCCGCGTAGCGCGAGACCGGCGGGTAGAACGTGAAGCTGTTGCGACGCGCGGTGTTGCCGCGGAACTGAGCGCTCTTGAACAGTGCGCCGCCACGTCGATCGTCCAGCGGCAGCACGCCGTGACGTCCGGCCTCGACCCACCACAGCGCGATCAGCTTGCGCAGTCGCTCGGGCTGCTGCGCGGCAGCTCCCAGGCCTCGGTGTCGTAGTCGGCGCCAGGCTGGTGATAGCAGACGGCTTTCCAGCCCTCGTGCCAGATCGCGCGGTGGCCGAACATCTCGAAGTATTGGCTCTTTTTGCGGGTGGGCACATCAGCCGCGCCGTCGGCCAGTGCGTAGGCCATCGAGATGCCGTGCATCGGCGTCTGCGGCACACCATCCACTTCGCGCGGCGGCGTCAGACCCACCAGCTCCAGGATGGTTGGCGCAATATCGGTGACATGGTGGAACTGGCGGCGGATTGCCCCGGCGTCTTTGATACGGTCTGGCCAGTGCACGATGACTGGGTCGCGCACGCCGCCGGCATGGGTGTTTTGCTTGTAGCGTTTGAGGGGTGTGTTGCCCACCATCGCCCAGCCCCAGGGGTAGTTGGTGTGGCTGTCAGGACCACCAATGGTGTCGAGCCGCTTCACCGCTTCGTCGACATCCTCGCGCAGGCCATTGAAGTAGCGCATCTCGTCGAGCACGCCCGTCGGGCCGCCTTCCTGACTGGCGCCGTTGTCGGACATCGCGATGAAGACGGTGTTGTCCAACTGCCCCAGCCGCGCCAGCGCGTCGATGTAGCGACCAAGGTGATGGTCGGTGTGGTCGAGAAAGGCCGCGAAGGCTTCCTGCAGCCGTGCGGCGAACATGCGCTCGTTGTCGCTGAGCGCGCTCCAGGCCTGGACGCCGGGATTGCGCGGCGGCAGCGTGGTGTCCAGCGCCACGATGCCAAGGGCTTTCTGGCGCTCGAACCAGCGCTCGCGCATCACATCCCAGCCTTCGTCGAACTGGCCGCGGTATTTGTCCAGAAAGGCCTGCGGCGCCTGGTGCGGCGAATGGCAGGCACCGAAAGCGAGGTAGGTGAAAA
>RGQD01000656.1 GCA_010030205.1 Betaproteobacteria bacterium | reverse complement strand
TCGACCATCGGGAAGCCGGTGCGGCTTTCGAACCACGCTTGAAGTCGTTCGGTATCGATCGGGCCCTCGTGCACGCCATCCCCGGGCCGCAGCCCGTCGACCGTGCGCGCGACCTTGCGTCACTCGATGGCCGGCTGGTCTTCGAGCTTCTGCATGAAATGGCAGTGCCAACGCAGCTTGCTGGCAAAGCCGTGCAAGGCGTAGGCCAGATGGCGGTCGGTGGTGGCTGCGATCCGCGCCACGCTAGCCTGGTGCAAGCAGCGCATCGAGATCGTGCCTAGGGCCAGATGCGCACGCAGCCGGCTGCAGCCTTCGGTGGCAGTGCGCGGGCTGGACATCGCGCGGCGGTCGTCGCGCCCGCGACCGTCGAGGAAACTGTGGCGCGTGGCCCACGCGACGCGCTCGCCGACCGGTGGCAACGCTGCGCCCTCGGGCAGGCCCAGCTCGCGCAAGCCGGGCGGCGCTGATGCACTCAGACCTGGCGCCGCGCTGAAGCCGCGAATCGCCTGGGCCTCAGGTGTGTCGCGGACACCGCGTTGCAAGACATCAGATCGAAGACTTTCCACCGTCAGCAGCCGCCACGCAGCCGCTGATGCGCCAACCAGCAGAGGTCTGCCGCTCGAGCCTATAGGTGACCATCCAGAGGCGCCCCTCGCGATCACGCAACTGCACACGCTGCGTCACCGTCGCTGGCGTCCCGACCTCGATTTGGGGTTGGAAAAACGAGACGGAGGATGGCCGAACCACCATCGGGTAGCCGCTTCGCACCATGGCCATGAAGTTGTCCGCATCGCCGAACTGGGCCTGGATAGACGCCGACGCGTAGGAAAAGGCCTGAGCGGCGTCGTCCGCTGCAAAGGCTTTGAGCTGCGCCTCGACAACCTGGCGAACGGCACGTGCATCCGACTCGGCCAGCTGTGCAGCGCCGGCAAGCGTGGGCACAAGCAGGCCGATCAAGGCCACACACCCGAGCCTGCGTCGTGTCGAAGCCCCGGACGGGTGGAATTTCGTCAGGCCGCCCGTCATGGCTTGCTCTCGGTGGACGGGCAAGGTGGCTGCGCCACTTCGACCTGCCCGGGATCTTCGACCTGCGACAACGGGGCATGGCACATCTTCTGGCCGTCCCACTGCTGACCACACCAACAGCGGCCCTCGGTGTCGATGATGCAGGTACCGCTGCCGCAGCAACGCGGGTCTTCGTTCATGTGCAACTCCTGGTTGTCGCTTCGCTGGCTTCGGCAGCTTTTCGGGATCACTTCACGAGCGGCCGCACGGTGGTGGAGCCGCCGTCCGCAGCGATCACCTGGCCGTTCACGCGCGCTGCACTCTCGCCGAGCAACAAGCCGGCGGTGCGCAGCGTCACCGCAAGCCCCTGCGGCCGCCCCCGGCGTTCAAGCCTTCTTCGCCCAGGCACTGCACCAGCCAGCGCTTGCCACCTGCTTGCCGGTGAAAAGCGGGCAGCCGCCCGCCTTGTCGGCAGGCTTGCCCTGGTAGAGCGCG
>RGQD01000655.1 GCA_010030205.1 Betaproteobacteria bacterium | reverse complement strand
CCAGTACGGATTGACGGCGATGAACTCGTTCAGCGGCCAGGTCGGTGCGACGCGCGCTGCGGCAATGCCGATGTGATCGGCCAGACGCTGCGCTTGCAGCAAGGGGGTGTCGACGACGGCGTTCATGCGCGGGCTCCAGCAGGGGCGGAATCGATGGCTGTGCGGGTGTCGGCCAAGGGCAGCAGCGCGACGGCCGCGACGGGCCCGGGCGGGCGCCACAGCGCGAAGGCGACGCGATTGAACTTCTCGTCCAGGAACAGCCCGCCGTAGAACCAGGGGTACAGGCGGCGTGCCAACACGCCCTGCGGTGCCACGGTGATGAGCGACTGCAACACAAACAGCGCAGCGAAAGCCAGCGCTACTCCCAGCCACAAGGTCGTCGGCGCGCTGGCCGCGTTCGGCATCAACCAGGCAGAACCGATGGCGTGCAGGCCGAAGTAGGCCAGCGCCACGCCAAAGGCGCCCAAGCCCAGCGCCGCCAACCACAGGCCGCCCAGGCGCAGGGACTGGGCCTGCAGCAGCGGCACCAGGGCCAGGGCGACGATGCCGGCCAGCACGGTCGCGGCGGGCGACGTGGTGGCCTGCGCCGGCAGCAGCAGCGCGAATGCCGTGCTGGCTGCCAGCACCATGCCCAGGCCGATCAGCGCGCCGGTCAACAGCGCCAGCGTCCCCGGCGCCGCGGCGCGCGGCGTCATCTGCGCCAGCATCGCGCGACGCACCGCGCCACCGGCCCCCAGGAAGGCGTGGGCCTTGTACAGCGAATGCGCCACCAGGTGCAGCAGCGCCATCTGCCACACGCCCAGGCCGCACTGCATCAGCATGAAGCCCATCTGCGCGGCGGTAGACCAGGCCAGCATCACCTTGATGCTGATGCGCGTGGTCATCACCAGCGCCGCCAGCACGGCGGTGACCGTGCCCGCGGCCACCAGCACCGCCTGCGCGGTGGGCACCTCGCCCACCAGCGGTGCAAAGCGCATCAGCACAAAGCCGCCGAGGTTGACCACACCTGCATGCAGCAGCGCTGAGACCGGCGTGGGTGCCTCCATCACCTGGATCAACCAGCCATGGAAGGGCAGTTGAGCGCACTTCAGCAGCGCGGCGCAGGCGATCAACAGCACGGCCGCCTGGGCGGCCAACGGCAGCGGGGCCTGCTGGGCCAGCCTAGCGATCTGGTCGATGTGCAGGGTGCCCAAGCCCAGGTACAGCAGGCCAGCCGCGGCCAACATGGCGACGTCGGCCAGGCGGCCGACGATGAACTTCTTGTGCGCCGCGACCACCGCCGCGGGCCGGTCGCCGAAGAAGGTGAGCAACCTGTGCAGCGCCAGGCTGGTGCCCGCCCAGGCCAGGGCCAGCACCAGCACGTTGTTCGTGGCTGCCACCACGGCGACGGCGGCCAGCGTGGCCATCAGCCAGCGCACGTAGTGGCGCTCTTCGAGCTCGCCGTTCAAATAGGGCTGCGAGTAGCGCACGATGACCCAGCCGACGAAGGCCACCAGCAGC
>RGQD01000654.1 GCA_010030205.1 Betaproteobacteria bacterium | reverse complement strand
CCTACCCCTACACCTCTTCCAGCCCGCAGTGGCAAGTTGCTCTTCAACTAGCAAAGATGGCCGCCGCCATTCCTATGGTTGAGGTTCACAGCATTGAGACGGGCGAGAAGGCGGCCCAGGTCGCCCTCCCCGCCGTCTTCACCGCGCCCATCCGCCCGGATATCGTGCGCACCATCCACACCAACATGGCGAAGAACAAGCGCCAGGCGTACGCCGTGTTCATGAAGGCCGGCCACCAGACCGCTGCCGAGTCTTGGGGCACTGGTCGCGCCGTGTCGCGTATTCCCCGTGTGCCCGGTGGCGGTACCCACCGCGCCGGCCAGGGTGCCTTCGGCAACATGTGCCGCGGTGGTCGCATGTTCGCCCCCACCAAGGTGTGGCGCCGCTGGCACCGCAAGATCAACGTGAACCAGAAGCGCTACGCCGTGGTGTCCGCCCTGGCGGCCTCGGCTCTGCCCGCTCTGGTCATGGCTCGCGGCCACAAGATTGAGCAGGTGCCCATGGTGCCCCTGGTCCTGGACGACGCCGTGGAGGGCGTGAAGAAGACCTCGAAGGCGCTGGAGATCCTGAAGAAGATCGGCGCCCTGCCCGATGTGGAGAAGAGCAAGGACTCCAAGTCGCTGCGCGCCGGCAAGGGCAAGATGCGCAACCGGCGTTACGTGATGCGCAAGGGCCCCCTGGTTGTCTTCGCCAACGACGAGGGCATCTCCAAGGCCTTCCGCAACCTGCCCGGCGTGGAGGTGACCTCCGTGGACCGCCTGAACCTGCTGCAGCTGGCCCCCGGCGGCCACCTGGGCCGCTTCTGCATCTGGTCCAAGTCGGCCTTCGAGAAGCTGGACAAGGTGTTCGGCACCGCCACCACCGAGAGCGAGCAGAAGAAGGGCTACAAGCTGCCCCGCGCCTGCATGGCCAACGGCGACCTGGCCCGCCTGATCAACAGCGACGAGATCCAGTCGGCTGTCCGGCCCGCCAAGAGCGCCGGCCCCAAGCACGCGCCGCTCAAGAAGAACCCCCTGCGCAACCTGGGCGCCATGCTCAAGCTCAACCCCTACGCCAAGGTGGCCCGCCGCGTGGAGATCACCCGCTCCACCAAGAAGGCCGCCAAGCGCAGCGAGAAGCTGGCCAAGATCGCCAAGGGCGAGAAGACCGGCGGCCAGAAGGACAAGGCCATCAAGGCCATCGGCAAGAAGTTCTACAAGAACATGCTGGTGGAGTCGGACTACGCCGGCGACGACTACGACCTGTTCGCCCGCTGGATCACCGTGCAGAAGCAGACCAAGACCGCCTAAACGGCGTCGCCCCTGGAAAGCTTGCCGGCGACAGGCCCTGCGTCTGGCGCTACTGTCGGAGAATGATGATGGGTTTTGTGCTTTCGCTGCCGTCCAGGCTTTTGCGTCGTGTGGCCGCGGTTGGGGTTTGCGTCTCGGCGGGGGCTGGGGTCCGCGGGCTCTGGCGTCTGCTTGGGGCGCTCTGCCGCCGTGGGCGCACGGCGCGCGGGCTG
>RGQD01000653.1 GCA_010030205.1 Betaproteobacteria bacterium | reverse complement strand
GGCAAGCTATTGGCGAAAATCCCGACCCGCGTGCGCTGGGTGCTGATGGCTTTCGGTTTGCTGCTGATGGCAGGCATGTTGTCGGGCGACTACCCGCGCTATGTGCTGACGCTGTGGATGATATACAGCCTGTCGGCTATTGGTCTGAACATCGTACTGGGCTTTGGCAAGATCTATTCGCTTGGTCATGGGGGCTTCATGCTGGTCGGCGCCTACGGCACGGCGGTGGCGCTCAACCACTTTCACTGGCCGGCGTCGGTGGCCGTGGCGGCGGCTGGCGTGCTGGCGACGCTGGTGGGTATTCTGATCGGGCTGCCGGCGATCCGGCTCAAGCATTTCTCGCTGGCTATCGTCACCTTCGCCTTCGGCATCACACTGTTCCAGTTGGTCAAGAGCACGCCCTACACCGGCGGGCCTCAGGGCATGTTCCTGGACGTGAACCAGTTGCAGGCGATCTGGAAAGGGCGGCTGCTCTGGCTGGTCGCGTTGCTGTTGTGCCTGACCGGGCTCGGCATTTCCTACAGCGTGATGATCTCGCGCACCGGCCGCGCGCTGCGCATGATTGCCGCTAACGAAACGGTAGCGCGCAGCTTTGGCATCGGCGTCACCTTTCACAAGCTCGCTGCCTTCGGGCTGGCGGCGATGCTCGGCGCTGTGTCGGGCGGCATGCATGCGCTGATCACCGGTGTCGTGGCGCCAGAGACCTTCAGCCCGGACCTGTCGATTCTGATCTTCGCGGCCGTGATGATCGGCGGCCAGGGACGGCTGCTCGGACCAGTGCTGGGCGCCGCCTTCGTTGTGGCAATTCCTGAACTGACGCAGGGCGCGCGGGCGCTGTCACTGATGATCTACGCGGTGCTTTTTCTCACGGTTGTGACGCTGTTCCCGAAAGGCCTGCTGGGCATGATTGAGGCGGGAGTAAGGCGAGTCGCCGGCGAAACAACCGCGCCGCCAAAAACTGTGGCAGCGGACAACACCAGGGAGGCCCCATGAGCAGCCCGTTGCTGAATCTGCAGGACATTTCGATGCACTTCGGTGGGGTCATCGCGCTGGACGGCGTCAACCTCAGTGTGGATCAGGGGCATATTCATGGCCTGATCGGCCCCAACGGAGCCGGCAAGACGACGCTGCTCAATGTGATCTGTCGCATCGTCGCGCCGCAGAGCGGAACGCTGAACTACCGGAGCCAGGACCTGCTGAGCGCCCGCACCGACCAGCTGCCATCGCTGGGCATCAGCCGCACCTTCCAGAACCTGGCGCTGATCGACGACGCTAGCGTACTCGACAACGTGCTGATCGGTCTGCATGCCCATAGGCCCGGCGGTCTGATCGACGAACTGGTGATGATCCGGCGTGGACGCCACCATGAACGTGAGGCGCGTGAGGTCGCAATGGCTGCGCTGGAGCCGGTGGGGCTGGTTCCACATGCGCAAACCCCCACCTCGCGACTGAGCTACGGGCAACGCAAGATGGTCGAGCTCGCGCGTGCCTGGGTCGGGCA
>RGQD01000652.1 GCA_010030205.1 Betaproteobacteria bacterium | reverse complement strand
TTGCTGGCGTCCATCTCGACGATCATCGACTCGACAAAGACCTGGGCCCGGCGGCCGTCGAGTTGGTCGATCACGCCGCGTATCTGTCGGTACAGCGGTTCGGCGGCGGTGATCACCAGCGAATTGGTCGCCGCGTCGGCCTGGATGAAGCCGCCGGTGCTGGGTTGGGCCGAGGGTGCGTTGGGCGTTGTTGCCACGCCTGCAGCGGTGGGGCTGGTGGTTGCAGCGCTGCTGCCGCTGACGCCGGTCGCGCCGCCGCCAAAAGCCGCCCGCAGCACCGCAGCCAGTTTGGTGGCGTCGGCGTTCTTCAGGTAGACGACATGGATCGTGCCGGCCGGCCCGCTCAGGCCGGGCCGGTCCAGGCGCTCGATCAGCGCGCGGATGCTGGCCAGCTTGGCCGGGTTGGCGGCGCGGATGATCAGCGCATTGCTGCGCGAATCGGCCAGCACCGACACGCCGGTGTTCGGTACGCCTGGGGCTGTCACTGCGCTGGCGTCGCCAAGTTTTTGCACCATCGCGGCGAGGTCCGAGGCGATCGCGTGCTGCAGCGGCACCACCTCGACGTCGGTGGCCGCAGGCAGGTCTAGCGCGGCGATGATCTTGGCGATGCGCGACAGGTTGTCGGCGTAGTCGGTGATCACCAGCGTCGAGTTGCCCGGGTTGGCGTTGATCGTGTTGTTCGGGCTGATCAGCGGGCGTAGCACCGCGACCAGGTTGTTCGGGTTCTCGTGGGTCAGGCGGAAGATCTGCGTGATGACCTGGTCGCCGCGTTGGTTGACCGGCCCGACCGACACCGTGCCAGCTTGCAGCTTGGCGTCGGCTTCGGGCACCACCTTGAGCAGGCCGGCGTTGTCGACGATGGCAAAACCCAGGCCGCGCAAGGCCGCGAGGTATTGCAGATAGGCCTCGCGCACCGGCATCGGCTGCTCGCTGTAGACGGTGATCACGCCCTTGACGCGCGGGTCGACCAGGATCTGTCTATCGATCATCAGCGCAAAAGCGCGGCTGACGGCTTCGAGGTCGGCGTTGACGAAGTTCAGTGTCACCGGCGTGCTGGCTTTCAGCGCGCTGCGGCGCACCGCGGCCGAGCTGGCCGGTGCCACGTCCTGGGCTGTGGCGGGCCACAGCGGCAGCGTCAGCGCGGCGCTCAGCAAGGCCAGGCTGCGGATCGGACTGCGGGTCTGCGATCGGTCCGGGTTACGCTGCGGTCGCGAGGTCTTCATGGGAATCATCCGATCGAAATGACGGACAGCGCGCCTTGGCGCCGACCGATGATGTTGAGCAGGTTGGACAGCGCCGCGTCCAGGCCCTCGGCTGCCTGGGCCTGGCCCCGAAAGCGCAGCCCGTTGCCAGTCCATTGGCCGCTGCCGCTCAGGCGCAGCGCGCCTTCCAAGGTTTCGAGCTGCAGGCTGGTGGCGCCGCTGTCTGGGCTGCGGCCTTGCAGGCTGAGGCGGTAGCTGCCGAGGCTGGCCAGCGACGACAGTCTGGACGACACGGCATG
>RGQD01000651.1 GCA_010030205.1 Betaproteobacteria bacterium | reverse complement strand
GTTATGTTCAGCCGCCGGAAACAGACGACGACTTCCGCTTGCGTGTTGGCCTTGACACGATCCTCGATGCCGAGTCGTTCAACTACGCGTCGCAGAACACCGCCAAGCACTTTCATGCGTTCACAACCCTGACATCAACGGTGTCGACCGCTGGCTTGTTGACGAACTCGGGTGCGTCGTTGGCGACAACGGTGGCAATGACGTTCGGCACCAACGCTGAGTTCAACGTCGCCCACGCTGGGACGTCGGTGTACGCCGAAACCACGATGGCGTTGAACGTCAACATGAACGCCATCCCAGCCAACGCCGTGATTGACGTTGGGCTGTTTCGTCGTGGTGCCGCTACGGCCTACGCGCCAACCGACGGCGCATACTTCCGGTTCTCGTCAGCTGGCATCACTGGCGTGTTGAACAACAACGGCACCGAAGTGCCAACGGTTCTGCCGGTGACCGGGTTCTTGGCGAACGAGAACCATGTGTACCTGATCGCGTACCAAGAGCGCTCCGTTGAATTCTGGATCGACAACGTCCTGTACGCCGACATCGTAACCGCAGCAACCAACGGCCAAGTCGCACGCTCGACAACCATGCCTTGGTCGATGCGTCACGCCAACACTGGTGTGGTGTCATCGTCGCTGCAAGCCACGATCACGGATTACACCGTGTCAATGGGTGGCCCTGGCGTCATCTCAACCCTGTCGCAAACCGGCAACCGTGTTCATGGCGCTCACCAAGGCCAGTCCGGTGGCACGATGGGATCGTTGGCGTTGTACGCAAACGTAGCAATTCCGACCACCGCCGCCGGGGCCAACACGACCGCTAACGCCACCGGCCTTGGAGGTCGTGGCGCGATCAACGCCGCAGCTGGCGGTGCAGCGAACGACTTCATCATGACGAGCTATCAGGTGCCAGCGGGCACGACGGCCAACCCCGGTCGTCGCCTTGCCGTGTACGGCGTGAGGATCTCGTGCGCCAACCTTGGCGCGGCCGTGGCAACCACGGCAACCACGATCGGGTTGTCGTTGGCGTTCGGCCACACCGCCGTGTCGCTGGCGCAGGCTGAGTCGACGTCGTTCGGTACGGCGGGCGGCACCACGAAGGCCCCTCGACGTGAAGCCCTCGGCCTCATGTACTGGAACGTCGCTGCCCCCGTCGGTGCCACCGCTACCAACGGCGACATCTTCATGCCGTTCACGCAACCGATCTACGTCAACCCGGGCGAGTTCATCGCCACCGCCATGCAGTTCTTGGTGGGCACCGCAACAGCGTCGCAATCCATTTGGTATCACGTCACGTTCGACTACGGCTGGGAGTAGCAAATGTCGCTGCTGCTGGCGCTGACCGCTGGCGGCGGGCCCGCCGCTGTCACCGGCACCGCAGCCTGGACTGAAGGCTCAGACACCGCTGTTGGTGCTGCAACCTTTGGCCCTACCGCCACGGTGGCTTTTACTGAAGGCAACGACACCGCTGTTGGTGCCGCCACCTACGGGCCTACCGCCACGGTGGCTTT
>RGQD01000066.1 GCA_010030205.1 Betaproteobacteria bacterium | reverse complement strand
GCCACCACATGGTCTAGCTCTAGCCGGATGCCGATGCTTTCGCCGACGGCATGGTTGTGGTGCGACGGCACCAATGACAGCACGGTTGCGCCGCTGGCGAGCTGGAGGGTGTAGATGAATTCCGCACCGCGAAAGGCTTTGGCCAGCACTTTGGCCGTCACGGCGCTCGCGTCGTCGTGCACCACATCGTCTGGGCGCAGCAGCACATCGACCGCGCAACCGGTGTCGCACAGGTCGCCGTGCTCGGTGCAGCGTATCGCTTGCGGGCTGCGCAACATGCCCAGCTCCATCCTGATCTGGTGACCCTCGTGCACGGTGCCGGGCAAGAACACACCCTGGCCGACGAAATCGGCGACGAAGCGGTTGGCCGGCTGGTGGTAGAGCTGGTAAGCGCTGTCCCACTGCTGGATCCGGCCTTCGCTCATGATGCCGATCTCGTCGGCGATTGCGAAGGCCTCGTGCTGGTCATGCGTCACGAGCAATGCGGTGGTTCCTGCGGCCTTGAGCAGCGCGCGCAACTCAGCGCCCAGGCGCTCGCGAAGATCGATGTCCAGGTTTGAAAACGGCTCGTCGAGCAGCAGCAATCGTGGTGACGGCGCGAGCGCGCGCGCCAGTGCGACGCGCTGCTGCTGGCCACCCGACAGCTCGTGCGGGTAGCGCGGTCCGGCCTGCGCCAGTCCGACGGTGGTCAGCATCTGCTGCACACGCGCCGCTGCGTCGGGTCTACCGCGCAGGCCGAAACCGACGTTGGCTGCCACCGTCAGGTGCGGGAACAGCGCATGGTCCTGGAACACCATGCCGATGCGCCGCTGCTCGGGCGGCAGGTGTTGCTGTGCGCTGCTGATTTGCTCGCCATCCAGCAAGATCTGTCCGGCGCGCAGCGGTTCGAATCCAGCGATCGCCCGCAGCACCGTGGTCTTGCCGCAGCCCGAGGGGCCGAGCAGGCAGCCGACGCTGCCTTGCCGCAAGTCCAGCGAGAAGTCCTCGACCACGGCGCGCGGCCCGTAGGCCAAGCTGAGCTTGCGGATGGAGAGCCAGGGCAGGTCGGTGGGCGTCATGGCCGATGATCATAGGGCCGGCTCGGCCCGGTGCGGCGACCGACGCCTCGAGTGCGGTCGCTACACTGCCGGCACGTCTGCTATGCGTCGAATACCGCGATTTTGTCCGCCAGCCCCCAGCCTTTCCCGATGATGCAGCGCTTGCGCGCCGGTCAGCCTGCCTGGCTGCGGATTTTTGCGCTGCTGGCGGCGAGCCTGGTCGGGCTGCCGATCTTGGCGCTGGCCACCAACCTGTTGGCGGGCGGCACCGGTGGCACCTGGGCTCACTTGGCTGAGACCGTGCTGCCCGACTACATCGTGACCACGCTCTGGCTTTGCGCTGGTGTGGGCGCAGGCGTGGGCTTGCTGGGTGTGGGCTCGGCCTGGCTGGTGACGCGCTACGAGTTCGCCGGCCGCGCCAGCTTCGAATGGGCTTTGCTGCTGCCGCTGGCGATGCCCGCCTATGTGCTGGCTTACACCTACACCGATCTGCTGCAGTATGTCGGCCCGGTCCAGACTGCGCTGCGGGATGCTTTTGGCTGGCGCCGTGCGGACTACTGGTTTCCTGATGTGCGGTCGACCGGTGGTGCGGTGCTGATGTTCTCACTGGTGCTCTACCCCTATGTGTACTTGCTGGCGCGGACTGCATTCCTCGAGCGCGGCGGCGCGATGATCGAGGTCGCCCGCTCGCTGGGCCTGTCGCCCTGGCAGGGTTTCTGGCGGCTGTCGCTGCCGCTGGCCAGGCCGGCGATCGCCGGGGGCATCGCGCTGGCGCTGATGGAGACGCTGGCTACTGGCATCTACCGCGCCTGGTTCTCGCTCGGCGACCGGGTCGCTGCGGCGCAGCTCGCGCTGGTGCTGCTGGCCTTTGTCAGCGCGGTGCTGTTGATCGAGCGCGTCAGCCGTGGCGACAGACGCTTTGCCGACGCCAGCCTGCGTCGCGGTGGCAGCAGCCGCACAGTGCTGCGCGGTGGTCGTGCGGCGCTGGCGCTGGTGGCCTGCGCGCTGCCGCTGGTCGCCGGGTTCTTGCTGCCGGCCTGCCTGCTGCTGCGCATGGCGATCACCCAGGGCGATGCCCAGTTTGGCCAGCGCTTCGTGCGGCTGGCTGGCAACAGCGTGCTGCTGGCCGGGTTGACGGCCTTGCTCGCGCTGGCGCTGGCGCTGCTGATCGGCTATGCCGCGCGCCTGCACCGCGGACCGGCGATGCGTTGGGCCCATCGGCTGGCCGGGCTGGGCTATGCGCTGCCGGGCTCGGTGATCGCGGTGGGTGTGTTGATCCCGGTGACCCGACTCGACCATGCGCTGGCGGCTGCGGCGCAGCAGGTGTTCGGCTGGCAGCCGGGGCTGTTGCTGACTGGCGGCATTGCCGCGCTGGTCTATGCCTGCCTGGTGCGCTACCTCACTGCAGCGATGCAGGCGGTCGACGCCGGCCTGGCCCGGATCACGCCCGGCATGGACCAGGCCGCGCGCAGTCTGGGCCACAGCCCGGCGGGCACGCTGTGGCATGTGCACCTGCCCTTGCTGCGCGCTAGCGCGCTGACCGCTGGCCTGCTGGTTTTCATCGACGTGATGAAGGAACTGCCAGCCACGCTGGTGATGAGGCCGTTCAACTTCGACACGCTGGCCACCCAGGCCTACACGCTGGCGGCCGACGAACGCCTGGCCGAGGCCTCGACGGCAGCGCTGGCGATCGTCGCAGTCGGGTTGGTGCCGATGGTCTTCATCTGCCGCCAGATCGCGCTGGGGCGCACGCCGGACAGGCCTTGCTGAGCGCGCTGTGGGCTGCAGCCTGCGCTTAGACTGTCGCCAAGCGTTCCATCCCAGCCATCTTCGAGGGTCATCATCATCAACGCGCCGTTTCACGCCGACCAAGTCGGCAGCTTGTTGCGTCCGGACTGGCTGTCTGCGGCGCGTTCGCAATGGCGGCGCGGCGAGCTCGATGCCGCGACCCTGGCCGCCACCGAGGACCGCGCGGTGCGCGAGGCGGTGCGGCGTCAGGAGGCCGCTGGTCTGCAAAGCATCACCGATGGCGAGTTCAGGCGCGATTGGTGGCATCTGGACTTTCTGTCACAGCTCGACGGCGTCACGCTGCAGGACAACGCCGGGCCCAAGTTCAAGATCGCCGGCCAGTCCGAGCAGCCGCCGATCGCCACGGTCACCGGCAAGATCGGCTGCAGTGCGCCAATCATGGCCGCCGACTTCGCGTTCCTGAAGTCGGTGACCCAGCGCACTGCCAAGATGACGATCCCGTCACCGTCGATGCTGCACCTGCGTGGGGGGCGCGCGGCGATTTCGCGCCAGGCCTACCCGGAGATGTCTGACTTCTGGGCCGACGTCGCAGCCGCCTACCGGGTCGCTATCGCCCACCTGGCGGATGCCGGTTGCCGCTACCTGCAACTCGACGACATCACCTTCGCCTATCTGTGCGACCCCAAGATCCAGGCCAACTGTCGTGCCAACGGCGATGACCCTGCGGCGCTGCCGCAGATCTATGCCGACACCATCAACGCTGCGTTGCTTGGCAAACCTGCCGACATGAAGGTGACGATCCACACCTGCCGCGGCAATTTCCAGAGCGCCTGGGTCGCCGAGGGCGGCTACGACCCGGTGGTCCAGGCGATGTTCTCGACCGATGTTGACGGCTACTTCATGGAGTTCGACAACGCTCGTGCGGGCGGCTTCGAGCCGCTCAAGGCCTTGCCCAAGGGCAAGAAGGTGGTGCTCGGTCTCGTCACGACCAAGCTCGGTGAACTCGAGTCCAAGGACGCGTTGAAGCGCCGCATCGACGAGGCTGCGCGCTTCGTGCCGCTGGAGGACTTGTGTCTGTCGCCGCAGTGCGGCTTTTCCAGCACCCACCATGGCAACGCGCTGTCGCAGGACGACCAGTGGCGCAAGCTCGAGCGTGTGGTCGAGGTCGCGGGCGAAGTCTGGGGTTGAACCCGTCGGGCCAGGCCTACTCCAGGCCTACTCCAGGCCTACTTCCAGCCCGCGCGGTCGAACGCTTTCTGCGCCAGCACCGTGGCCTTGGCGAGTTCACCGATCGGCAACTGGTCGGGTTTGAAGCTGCCCAGCGCGGCGAGTGTCGGATTGGCCTGCACAATGCCCTTGACCACCGGCCACTCGTTGTTGCCCTCGGCGAAATAGGCTTGGGCCTGGTCGCTGGCCAGGTACTCCAGGAAGCGGATCGCGGCATCGCGGTTGGGGGCGTGCTTGAGCAGGCCCGCGCCCGAGACGTTGATGTGCGTGCCCCAGCTCGACTGGTTGGGCCACACCACCGACACGGCTTTCATCGCCCGCAGGTCTTCGGGTCGGCTGCTGCGCATCATCCGCACCAGGTAATAGGTGTTGGAGATGGTCACGCCGCATTCGCCTGCGGCGACGGCCTTGATCTGGTCGGTGTCGCCGCCCTTGGGCGCGCGCGCGAAGTTCGCGACCAGCCCGCGAGCCCAGGCTTCGGCCTTGGCCTCGCCCTCATGCGAGATCACCGCCGCGCCCAGCGACAGGTTGTAGGGATGACTGCCCGACCGCATGCAGACCTGGCCCTTGAGTGCCGGCATGGCAAGATCGGCATAGCTCTGAACCTGCTCGCGTTTGACCGCTGCTTGGTTGTAGACAATCACCCGAGCGCGGGTCGAAAACGAGTACCAGGTTGGCGTGCGCAGCGCGGCGGGGATGCGCTCGTCCAGCAGCTTGCTGCTGACGGGCTGGAACAGACCCAGGCTGTCGGCCACCTCGAGACGGGCCGCGTCCACCGTGATCAGCAGATCGGCCGGGCTGGCCTTGCCCTCGTTGCGGATGCGCTCGACGAGTTCCTCTTCCTTGCCATCGAGCCGGTTGATCTTGATGCCCGTGCTCTGGCTGAAATTGGCGTAGAGCGCTTCGTCGGTCTGGTAGTGCCGCGCCGAGTAGATGTTGAGCACGCCGGTCTGCGCCGAGGCACTCACCGAGCACAGGCAAGCTGCGACCGCGATCAGCGCGAGCTTGTGGACAGATGGCGCCATCGACTGTCGGGGACTTGGACTGCTTGTTGGCATGGCAAAGGGATGGATCTGAACAAGGGATAGAGAATGATAACAAGAACCATTCTCAATAACGGTCATGCCCATGGAAAAGAAGTCACGCGCCGGGCGATCACAACCAACCCACGCGCCTGAAACGCCAGTACATCAGGCCGCAGGTCGTGCCAATCAGGCCCAGCGCGGCGGGGTAGCCCCAGGGCTGTTGCAGCTCGGGCATGTGCTGGAAGTTCATGCCCCAGACGCCGACAAAGAAGGTCGCCACCGCGAAGATGCCGGCCCAGGCGGCCAGCCGCTTGGTGACCTCGCTCTCCTCGATCGTGACCATCGACAGGTTGACCTGGATCGCCGTGCCGATCGTGTCGCGTATCGTGTCGATCGAGGTCTGCAAGCGCGCCAGGTGGTCGGCGATGTCGCGAAAGTAGTCGCTGCTGGCCGCGCACACCGGCGGCACGCGGCCGCCGTAGAGCTTGCCCACGGCGTCCATCAGCGGCGCGACCGCATGGCGCAGCACCGTGACCTTGTGCTTGAGCTGGTACAGCCGCTCGATGTTGGCCCGGCCTGCGCCGCGGTCGAAGATCTGGTCTTCGATGGTCTCGAGCTCGGTCTCTAGCGCGTCGACGAGCGGAAAATAGCGGTCGACGACCGCGTCCATCAAGGCGTAGAGCACGAAGCCTGCGCCCTGGCGCAGCCGATCGGGCTCGCGCTCGCAGCGTTCCCGAACGCCCAGAAAACCCTGGCTGCTGCGATTGCGCACCGACAGCACATAGTTCGGCCCGGCAAAGATGTTGACCTCACCGACCTGCCATTCGTCGGTCGCGCTCAGCTCGAGCAGATGCAGCACCGCGAACACCGAGTCGCCGTATTCCTCGATTTTGGGCCGCTGATGGCCATGGGCCGCGTCCTCGACAGCCAGATCGTGCAGGCCGAATTCGTGCTGCATCTGCTTCAGCTCGTCGTCGCTGGCGTCGCGCAGCGCGACCCAGACAAAGCAGCCGGGCTGGCCCATGTGGTCGCTGATCCGGGCTGCTGGGATGTCGGCGAGCTTGGCGCCGTCGCGGTATGCGACGCAGTTGATCAGCATGGCCGGGTCATGCTCAGAGCGTCGCGGGTTCGGCCACCAGCAGGCCTTTGCGCTCGATGAACGCGACCACCTCGGCCAAGCCCTGGCGGGTGCGCAGATTGCTCATCACATAGGGCCGCTTGCCAGCATGGTCGGGTCGCATCCGGCGGGTATCGGCTTCCATCACCTCGAGGCTGGCGCCAACATAGGGCGCGAGGTCTATCTTGTTGATCACGAACAGGTCGCTCTTGGTGATGCCGGGGCCGCCCTTGCGCGGAATTTTCTCGCCGGCGGCGACGTCGATCACATAGATCGTCAGGTCGGACAGCTCGGGGCTGAAGGTGGCGGCCAGGTTGTCGCCGCCTGACTCGATGAACACGATGTCAGCGTCGGGGAATTTCTCGAGCATGCGGTCGATCGCCTCGAGGTTGATCGATGCGTCCTCGCGGATCGCGGTGTGCGGGCAGCCGCCGGTCTCCACACCCATGATGCGATCGGCATCCAGCGCCCCGGCCACCGTGAGCAGGCGCTGGTCTTCTTTGGTGTAGATGTCGTTGGTCACGACCACCAGGTCCCAGCGTTCACGCATGGTCTTGCACAGCATCTCGACCAGCGTGGTCTTGCCCGACCCCACCGGCCCGCCCACGCCCACGCGCAAGGGTGGGAGCTTCTTGGTACGGCGGGCGATGTGGTGTAGCGGGGTCATGGTGGGCTTTCGATGGCGAGAAGCTTTACGAGCATGGATCATGCCTCGGCTGGCCGACGGCGACCACCGGTTTTTCAGCTGCGGAACAGTCTGGAGTACTGGGCTTCGTGGCGCGCCGAGACGATCGCCAGCATCGGGGCCAGGTTTTGCCTTGCACCATCGCCAGCCGCTGCGGTGGCGATGGCGCCGTCGACCGCCGCGGGCAGCGCGTTGGCCAGACTGCCCAGCAGGCGCTGGCCGGCACTTTGGCCCAGCGGCACCGACTTGATCGCAGCCTGCACCATGTTCTCGGCCCAGCCGAAGCCAAAGGCCAGCAGCGCTTCGCGCAGTGGTGCTCCGCTGAGCGCTGCTGCCAGCGCGAAGGCCAGTGGCCAGGTTGGCGCCGGCCTGAGCGCGGCCAACAGCGGAACTCTGTCGTCGTCAGGCCGGCGCTGGCGCAGCCAGTCGGTCAGCGAGCGGCCCATTTGCTCGGTCTGTTGACGCATTTCGCGCGTCTCGCGGGTCTGCAAGGTCCAGGCGTTGAGCTCAGCGAGGCGCTGCGAATCGGATCGCTGCCAGGCTTTGAAGGCGCTGGCCAGCAGCGGCAGCTCTGAGCGCTGCAGGCTCAAGCCCAGCTGATCGCCCAGCCACAGCCCCGTACTGGCCTCGTCGCTGACCAAGCCAGCGTCGATCGCCGCTTCCAGCCCCTCGGAGTAGCTGAAGCCGCCAACCGGTAGCGCCGGTGAGGCCAGCCACATCAGCTGCAGCAAGGCGCTGGCGGGCAGCGGCTGAGCCGCTCGCCTGACGCGGGGCATGGTCAGTGGTCGTGGCCCGGGCCATGACCGTGACCATGACCGTGAGCTTTGACGTGATCGTGACCGCAGTCGGGTCCGTGGACATGGGCTGGCGCAGCGGCCGGTTGTGCGACGGCGGCCTGCGCATGAGCGTGGTCGTGGTCGTGGTCGTGATGGCCGTGGTCGCAGTCCGGGCCATGCACATGCGCTGCCGGTCCGGTGTGGTGCCCATGATGATGCCCGGCGTCGTGATCGTGCCCATGGGCGTGGCCGCTTGCCGCATAAGCGCCGCCCTCGGGTTCGAAAGCCTCCAGGGCCTCGGAGACGATCAAGTGCTGGGCCCGCAGCATGTCAGCCAGCACATGGTCAGGCTCGAGTTTGAGGTGGTCGGGCTTGAGCTCGAGCGCGACATGGCGGTTGCCCAGGTGGTAGGCCGCTCGCACCAGGTCGAAAGCGCTGCCATGCTCGGCGCAGGCACGAACCACCAGCACGGCTTGTGGTGCGGCCAGCACCCTGATCAGCGAGCCGTCCTCGGCGACCAGCACGTCGCCGCCGCGCACCGCCGTGCCGCGCGGCAGGAACACGCCCAGCGTGCGGCCTAACGAGTCGACGGCGTCGAAGCGGCTTTTTTGCCGCACATCCCAGTCGAGTTCGACTTGCGCGCCGCGCTTGATGAGCACAGAGGCCAGACCGCGCCCGCCGGGGATGAGTTTGTTGATCGTCAGCATGGCGTGGATTGTCGCCCCGAATTCGTTGCCCTAAATTTGCCGACCCGATGCCGGCGCAGGCCTCAGCCGGCCGCTGGGTAGTGCGCCATCGCGGCGTCGGCACGGCGAGCGAAGTCAAAGTCGCGCCGGGTCAGGCCGCCTGCATCGTGGGTCGTCATCACGATCTCGACCCGGTTGTAGACATTGCGCCACTCGGGGTGATGGTCCTGCCGTTCGGCCACCAGCGCAAGCTCGGTCATGAAGGCGAAGGCCTGGGCGAAATCGGCGAACTTGAAGCTGCGTGAAATGGCGCCGCGTATTGGATCGTGCTGCCATTCCGGCACCCCGGCCAACTGGACGGGGAGGTCTTGCGGATCGAGTTTTTTCATGGCTGGGCGCCTGCTGAAGACAGTGGTCAAGTTTGCCGCAATCGCTGCCGCTCTGCAGGCTGCCGCGCTGCAGGCTGGCACCCAGGCGATTCGCCCAGGCACAGAGGCCGTTTTCAGAACAGGAAGTAGCGCTGCGCCATCGGCAGCACGCTGGCCGGCTCACAGGTCAGCAACAGGCCGTCGGCGCGCACTTCGTAGGTCTGGGCGTCGATCTCCATCGTCGGCAGGTAGGCGTTGTGCAGCATGTCAGCCTTCTTGACCGAGCGGTTGCCTTTGACCGCCACCAAGCGCTTGGCCAGACCGTAGGACTCGGCCACGCCGCTGGCCAGCGCTGCGCCGCTGACGAAGCTGATCGAGGTGCTGCCCACGGCCTTGCCGAAGCTGGCGAACATCGGTCGGTAATGCACCGGTTGCGGCGTCGGGATGCTGGCATTCGGGTCGCCCATCGCCGCTGCGGCGATGAAACCACCCTTGAGCACCACGCTGGGCTTGACACCGAAGAAGGCCGGTTTCCACAGCACCAGATCGGCCCATTTGCCGACTTCGATGCTGCCCACCTCGTGCGCGATGCCATGACTGAGCGCCGGATTGATCGTCAGCTTGGCGATGTAGCGCTTGACGCGGGCGTTGTCGTGGCGTGCGGTGTCGCCTGGCAAGCCACCGCGTTGGCCCTTCATCTTGTGGGCGGTCTGCCAGCAGCGAATGATCACTTCGCCGACCCGGCCCATGGCCTGGCTGTCGGAGGAGAACATGCTGATCGCGCCGAGGTCGTGCAGCACGTCCTCGGCAGCGATGGTCTCGCGTCGGATCCGGCTCTCGGCAAAAGCCAGGTCCTCGGCGACGCTGGCGTCCAGGTGGTGGCAGACCATCAGCATGTCGAGGTGCTCGTCGACGGTGTTGACGGTGTAAGGCATGGTCGGGTTGGTCGACGACGGCAGAAAGTTGGGCTCGCCCACCACCCGCATGATGTCGGGCGCATGGCCACCGCCGGCGCCCTCGGTGTGGAAAGCGCACAGCGTGCGGCCTTTCGTCGCCGCGATGGTGTTTTCGACGAAGCCGCTCTCATTGAGCGTGTCGCTGTGGATCGAGACCTGCACGTCGTGCTCTTCGGCCACTGACAGGCAGTTGTCGATCGCCGCTGGCGTCGTGCCCCAGTCCTCGTGCAGTTTGAGACCGATCGCACCGGCCTCGACCTGCTGGCGCAAGGCCTCGGGCCGGCTCGCATTGCCTTTGCCCAGAAAGCCCAGGTTCATCGGGAAGGCCTCGGCCGCCTGCAGCATGAAACGCAGGCTTTCGGGCCCGGGCGTGCAGGTGGTGGCGAAAGTGCCGGTGGCCGGTCCGGTGCCGCCACCCATCATCGTCGTGATGCCCGACATCAGCGACTCTTCGATCTGCTGCGGGCAGATGAAGTGGATGTGGGTGTCGATGCCGCCAGCGGTGACGATCATGCCTTCGGCCGACAGGATCTCGGTGCCCGGGCCGATCACGATGTCCACGCCCGGCTGCACATCGGGGTTGCCAGCCTTGCCGATCGCAACGATGCGGTGCCGCTTGATGCCGATGTCGGCCTTGACGATGCCCCAGTGGTCGACGATCAGCGCGTTGGTGATCACCAAGTCGGCGGCCTCATGCATGCCAGGGCCGTTGATCATCTGGCTCTGGCCCATGCCGTCGCGGATCGTCTTGCCGCCGCCGAACTTGACCTCTTCGCCGTAGCCGCCGGCGCGCAGCGTGAAGTCGTCCTCGACCTCGATGATCAACGCGGTGTCGGCCAGCCTGAGCCGGTCGCCCACGGTCGGGCCATAGGTTTCGGCGTAAGCACGCCGGCCAATCGTTGCCATGTCAGAGTTTTCCTTGCAACAGGCCGCGACCTGCGGCGGACATTACAGTTTTTCTTGCACCAGGCCGCGACCCGCTGCGGCCATTACAGCTTTCCTTGTATAAAGCCGCGACCTGCCGCGGCCATTACAGTTTTCCTTGGACTAGGCCGCGACTCGCCGCGGCCATTAAAGTTTTCCTTGGGTTAAGCCGCGACCTACCGCGGCCATTACAGCTTTCCTTGTATAAAGCCGCGAAAACCCCAGACTTCTCGCGCGCCGCCGTAGTCCACCAGTTCGACCGTTCGCTGCTGGCCGGGCTCAAAACGCACGGCCATGCCCGATGCGATGTTCAGCCGCATCCCATGTGCGACCGCTCGGTCGAACTGCAGCGCTGCGTTGGTCTCGGCGAAGTGGTAGTGCGAGCCGACCTGGATCGGCCGATCACCGGCGTTTTGCACCACCAAGGTGATGCTGCGGCGGCCCGGGTTGAGGGTGTGATCGCCTGGGTCGGTGAGCAGTTCGCCGGGAGTCATGTCCGACTCACTTTCGGCGCGCCAGCCACAGGCCGGCGCCAGCCACGGCCGCTACCGCCAGCCAGACCAGCGCGTCGTCTGCATGCCAGTGCGACAGCCCGGGCAGGCCATGGCCTTCGTGGGCTTGCGTCAGCCCGGTCCAGGCCAGCAGGCAAAAGGCGGTGAGATGCTTTGTCATGGTGCGCTCCGGGTGGTTCAGGCGATGGGTTGGTGCACGGTCACCAGCTTGGTGCCGTCCGGAAAAGTCGCCTCGACCTGGATCTCCGGGATCAACTCGGCGATGCCGTCCATCACGTCCTCGCGGGCGAGCACGGTCTTGCCTTCGCTCATCAGCGCTGCGACGGTCTTGCCGTCACGCGCGCCCTCCATGATCGCGGCGCTGATCAGCGCCACCGCCTCGGGGTAGTTGAGCTTGAGGCCGCGGGCGCGGCGCCGCTCGGCCAGCAAAGCGGCAGTGAAGATCAGCAGCTTGTCTTTTTCGCGGGGTGTGAGTTCCATGGGGAGCTGGTGTCTAGGCTGTCGACGGCTGATGTGCCGCCAGTGACTCAAGCGGATTATTGCAAGGGTTGTGCCAACGCTGTCGATTCGGTCCGGAGATCGCGGGGTCAGGACGATGCGCCGCAGTTCGCGTTCTGCGCTGGCCTGATCGGCAGACGCCGAAACGGCTCAGGCAGCAGCGGCGAAGGGCGCAAAATTGCCGAAGCTTGAGGCCTCAGCTCCGGCTGCGGCCCAAGCAGGCTTGCCCGGCTGTCGATGACCGGCACCCGCAGCGCTGACCGTGGCGGGCCCGCGAAGGGTCGGCGTTTCCTCTCGCCTCAGCCAGTCCAGGTTGTGGTGATTCTTTGATAGCCTCTTGAAGGATGGACCGATGAGCTTTTCCTCCGAGCAACAACCCGGCGTCTGCGCCGAACCTGCCGCGCCGACCCGGGGCTTTGTCTTCAACCACTCGATGCTGCGGGTCAAGGATCCGACCCGGGCCTTGGATTTCTACACCCGGGTGATGGGCTTGCGGCTGTTGCGCAAGCTTGACTTTCCCGAGATGGGGTTTTCGCTTTACTTCCTGGCCCATCTGCCGGCCGACCAGGCCGTGCCCGAAGAGGCAGGCGAGCGCACCGCCTGGACCTTTGCCCAGCGCGGGGTGCTTGAACTCACCCACAACTGGGGCACCGAGTCAGACCCGGATTTCAAGTACCACGATGGCAACGCCCAACCCCAGGGTTTCGGCCACATTTGTTTCTCGGTGCCTGAGCTCGATGCGGCGGTGGCCTGGTTCGACGAGCACCAGGTGGTCTTTGTCAAGCGGCCCGACCAGGGCAAGATGAAGGACGTGGCTTTCATCAAGGACCCGGACGGCTACTGGATCGAGATCGTCGAGCCGGGCCGGCTCAAGGCCCTGGGCCGCTGACGGTCTCGACGATTCAGCCCGCTGCCCTGTCGGCAAGTGCGGCGCCTTCGATCTGCGCCGCCGGGTCGCCACCGACGGGCATGGGCTCGGCGCTTTGTGCGCCGAGCGGCGCACTGGTTCAGTGCGGCGATGCGTCAAAAACAAGCATTTGTCAAGAATTTGCCTGCAGCCTGTGTTTGACGCGCTTTGATGGTGCGGTTTCGGTCTGTTTGGCCGGTTCGAAGTGGGCGCGGTTCTTGATGCATGGGAGACCATGTCCATCGCTCCCGCCCCGCCTCAGCAAGTGGTCACCTTTCGCCGTGACTACAACAGCTGGGTCGCCAGCGAGACGATGGAGGACTACGCGCTGCGATTCACGCCGCGCAACTTCCGCAAGTGGAGCGAATGGCGGGTGGCCAACACCGCTTTCGGTGCGGCGTCGTTCCTGATCCTGGAGGCGGTCGGTGCGACGCTGCTGGTGCAACACGGTTTCGTCAACGCCACGCTGGCGATACTGGCCACCGGGCTGATCATCTTCCTGGCCGGGCTGCCGATCAGCGTCTACGCTGCGCGCCACGGCCTCGACATGGACTTGCTCACGCGAGGTGCCGGTTTTGGCTACCTTGGCTCGACCATCACCTCGCTGATCTACGCCAGCTTCACCTTCATCTTCTTTGCGCTCGAGGCCGCAGTGATGGCCTACGCGCTGGAGTTGGCCTTCGACATCCCGCCGGCCTGGGGCTATGGGCTGTGCGCGCTGATCGTGATTCCCTTGGTCAGCCACGGTGTGACGGCGATCAGCCGTCTGCAGGTCTGGACCCAGCCGCTGTGGTTGGCGCTGCTGGTGCTGCCGCTGGCCTATGTGCTGGTCAAGAGCCCCGACGAACTGGTCGGTCTCGCTGCTTACGGCGGTGTTTCGGGCCAGCCCGGTGGTTTCGGCTGGATGGGCTTTGGCGCTGCGCTGACCGTTGGCATCGCGCTGATCACCCAAATCGGCGAGCAGGCCGATTACCTGCGTTTCATGCCCGAGAAAAAGCCTGGCCAGGGCTTGCGCTGGTGGCTTGCCGTGCTGATGGGCGGGCCGGGCTGGGTGCTGATGGGCGTCGCCAAGATGTTGGCCGGCGTGCTGTTGGCCTACCTGGCCTTGGCCCACAGCGTGCCGCCTGAGCGTGCGGTCGACCCGAACCAGATGTACCTGGTGGCTTGGGAGTATGTGTTTGGGCAATACGGCTGGGCGGTGGCTGCGACCGCGTTGTTTGTCTTCGTCTCCCAGCTCAAGATCAACGTCACCAACGCCTATGCCGGGTCGCTGGCGTGGAGCAACTTCTTTTCGCGCCTGACCCACCACCACCCTGGTCGAGTGGTCTGGGTGGTGTTCAACACCGCGATTGCACTGGTGTTGATGGAGCTCGATGTGTTCCAGGCGCTGTCGCATGTGCTGGGTCTGTACGGCAACATCGCGATCGCTTGGATCATGGCGGTGGTGGCCGACCTGGTGATCAACAAGCCGCTGGGATTGAGCCCCAAGGGCATCGAGTTCCGCCGCGCCTATCTGCACGACATCAACCCGGTGGGTGTCGGTGCAATGGGCGTGGCCTCGGTGCTCAGCGTCGCGGCGCACCTGGGTGCATTCGGTGCGCTGGCCCAGGCCTGGTCGGCGATGATCGCGCTGGTCTCTGCGCTGGCGGTCTCGCCGCTGATCGCCTGGGCCACTGGCGGGCGCTATTACCTGGCGCGGCGCACCGCTGCTGCGCGCAAGGTCGAGGCGGCCGCGCTGAGCAGCGATAGCGGCCGCGAGACGGCTGGCGCCTACCTTGGCAGCTTGCGCTGTTGCGTGATCTGCGAGCACGGCTACGAGCCTGAGGACATGGCGGCCTGCCCGGCTTACGGCGGGCTGATCTGCTCGCTGTGCTGCACGCTGGACGCACGCTGCGACGACTTGTGCAAACCCCAGGCCAGGCTCTCGGCGCAGTGGCTAGGGCTGCTGCAGCGCCTGCTGCCCAGGCGGATGGCACCGCAGCTCGAGCAAGGGTTGGGTGCTTACCTGCTGTTGATGGTCGCGGTCGTGCCGGGACTGGCGCTGCTGTTCGGTGCGCTCTACGCGGTGGGCCTGCGTTCGCTGGCCAGCCTGGATGCGATCAGCGCTGCGGCGGTGGCGCCGCTGCTGCGCGCAGGCTTTGGCCAGGCCTTTGCGGTGCTGCTGTTGATCGCCGGCATGGTGGCCTGGTGGGCCGTGCTGGCCCAGCGCAGCCGCCAACTCGCGCAGCAGGAGTCACGTCGACAGACCCAGGCGCTGAACCAGCAAGCCCAGGCGCTGGGACGCGAGGTCGAATCGCACCAGCGCACCGACGTCCAGCTCCAGCAAGCCATCGCCAGTGCTGACGCCGCCAACCAGGCCAAGAGCCGCTACATCACCGCGATCAGCCACGAGTTGCGCACCCCGCTCAACAGCATCCTGGGCTATGCCCAGCTGCTGGAGGACGACCCGGCGATTCCCGCGCGGCTTGCGCTTTGTGCACAGCCGAACCGGCAACCTGCCCGAGCTGGTGCGGGCTGACGAGAAGCGGCTGCGCCAGATCCTGATCAACCTGCTGGGCAACGCGGTGAAGTTCACCCGCGAAGGCCAGGTGAGCTTTCGGGTCGATTACTCGCGCGAGATGGCTCGTTTCGAGATCGAGGACACCGGTCCGGGCATGTCCGAGGCCGAGCTGATCCAGGTGTTCGAGCCCTTCGTCCGCGGCACGGCGGCCGGTGGCAACGCCAGCAGTGGCACCGGCCTGGGGTTGACGATCTCGCGCATGCTCACCGGTCTGATGGGCGGCGAGCTCACGGTGCGCAGCCAGCCTGGCGCAGGCAGCTGTTTTGCGGTCAAGCTTTACCTGCCCGAACTGCGCGCCCGCGCCAGCCAGCGTGCGCGGCCCGAGCTGTTGCGCCGCACCGGCTACCTCGGCGCGCGCCAGCGGCTGCTGGTGGTCGACAACGAGGAGGACGACCGCCGGCTGCTGGTCGAGCGCTTGGTGCCGCTGGGTTTCGAGCTGCTGCAGGCCGAATCTGGCGAGGCCGCGCTGGCGCTGCTGGCGCACGAGCGTGTCGATGCGGTCTTTCTGGACCTGGCCATGCCCGGCATTGACGGCTGGACCACGCTGCGCCGCTTGCGCGAGCAGGGCCTGGGCGCGTTGCCGGCGGCCATCGTCTCGGCCAATGCCTTTGACAAGGCGCTGGAAAACGACCTGGGCATCCGGCCGCAGGATTTCCTGGTCAAGCCGGTTCGCATGGCCGAGCTGCTGGCTTGGCTGCAGCAGCGACTGGCGCTGCAATGGGTCCATGCCGAGCCCGACGAAGCGCCGGCCTCCGCGCCGGCCTCGCTGCCCCCGCCGGCCGAGACCTTGCGCGCGCTCGACGAACTGGTGCGCCTGGGCTATCTGCGCGGCATCCAGAAAAAGCTCGATGCGATCGACGCCGACCATCCCGCCAGCGCGCCATTCGTCGCGAACCTGCGCGCGCTGGCGCGCGGTTTCCAGCTCGACACGCTGGCCCACCTGATCGCGGCGGCGCTGGCCGATGCAGCGGTCGCAACACCGAAAGAAGCCACCGATGCACCGTGAACGTCCGAGCCCACTGACCGCCGGCCCGCAGACCCCGGGCGCGGGCGATGTGGTGCTGATCGTCGACGACATGCCCGACAACCTTGCGTTGCTGCACGATGCGCTGGACGAAGCCGGCTACACGGCGCTGGTGGCCACCGATGGGCCGAGTGCGATCGCCCGCGCCAGCCAAGCCAGGCCCGACATCGTGCTGCTCGACGCGATGATGCCGGGCATGGACGGTTTCGAGGTCGCGCGCCAGCTCAAGGCCAGCCCGCAGACAGCGGCGATCCCGATCGTCTTCATGACTGCATTGACCGAGACCGAGCATGTGGTGGCCGCTTTCGCTGCCGGCGGCGTCGACTATGTCACCAAGCCGATTCAGCCGCGCGAGGTGCTGGTGCGCATCGCCGCCCATACCCGCACCGCGCGCGTGCAGCGCCAAGCGCGCAACGCGCTCGACGCTTTCGGCCATGCGACGCTGGTGGTGCGTCCTGGCGACGGTCGGCTGCTGTGGCAGACCGCATTGGCGCGAACGCTGCTGCGCGATTATTTCGGTGCCGAAGGCCTGTTCGCGCCGGTGCCCTTGATCGACTGGGTGCGGCGAGAGGCTGCGGCGCGCCGCACAGGCGCTGCGCCACAAGCGTTGCTGAGCGCGCGCAGCGGGCGACGGCTGACCTTGGAGTTGCACACGATGGGCGAAGGCCCTGAAGCCGGCACGGCCAACGGCGATGAATCCGCCGAGGACGACGAATGGCTGATCGTTGCGACCGAGGCCAACGACGCCGCAGTGATCGAGTCGATGATGCAGGCCTGGCGCCTGACTGCGCGCGAGGCCGAGGTGCTGCATTGGGTGGCGCGCGGCAAGACCAACCGCGACGTTGGCGACATCCTGGGCGCGAGCCCTCGCACGGTGACCAAGCACATGGAGCACATCCTGCAAAAACTGGGCGTCGAGACCCGCACCGCCGCAGCCGGTCTGGTGCTCAACCGGGTCGGGCTTGGCGCAGCGCGGGGCTGACCCGGTGTCTGCGCCAGCCGCTGTCGCTTCGGCGCTGGGTCCGGAGCCGATAATCTGGCCGCGGCTCAAAGCGGCAAGCATGCACGAAGAAGACATCATCAAGCGCATCTGCCTGGGTGGCAAACCCAGGGATGCAGCGGTCAAGGCGCTGTACCAGGGCCAGGCGCAGCCGATGCTGAACTTCTTTGTCCACCAAGGCGTGTCGGCCGACGACGCCAAGGATGTGCTGCAAGACAGCTTTGTGAAAATCGTTCGCAGCGCAGACAGCTTCAACGGCAGCGGCTCGGCCAAGGCCTGGATTTGGCAGATCGCGCGCAATTGCTTGCTCGACCATCTGGACAAGCGTTCTCGCCTGGCCGGGCGCGAGGTGGCCGTTGACGCCGAGCAGTGGCAGGCGCTTGAACAGCGCACTGCGGCCCCGGTCCGCGACGTCCGTCTCGGCGTCGAGGCTTGCGTTGCTGCCGGTCTTGAGGTTTTCGGCGCGGCGATGCCCGACCGCGCCCATGCGCTGAGCTTGCAGATGGACGGGCTGGCGATCGAAGCCATTGGCCAGCGCATCGGCCGCAGCGTCGCCGCGACCAAGGAGTACCTGTCCCAATGCCGCAAGAAGATCCAACCCTTCATCGCCCACTGCGCAGAGCTGTTGGCAAGCTGAGAAACCTGTGACCAAAATCTCTGAAGATCCGGCGGACTCGCA
>RGQD01000650.1 GCA_010030205.1 Betaproteobacteria bacterium | reverse complement strand
GAGGTCGGTGCCATGATCACCCGCGAGGCCATCAAGCAGATTCTCGACCTGGCGCGCTGGGCGCCGAGTGGCGACAACAGCCAACCCTGGCGATTCGAGATCGTCGATGAATCGCATCTCGTGGTGCACGGCTTCGACACGCGCGAACACTGCGTGTATGACCTGGAGGGACGACCGAGTCAGGTCTCGCTTGGCGCGCTGCTGGAAACCCTGTCGATCGCTGCCAGCGCGCACGGGTTGAGGATGCAAGCTCAGCGGCGCGCCAATTGGCCAGACTGCACACCGACCTACGACCTTCATTTCGACTTGACGGCTGACTGCCCAGTCGATCCGTTGATCGCCGCGATCCCCGTGCGCTGCGTGCAGCGCCGACCCATGAGCCTGCGCGCGTTGACGCAGCAGCAAAAGCTGGCGCTCGAGCACGCCGTGGCACCGGATTACCGAATCATCTGGTTCGAAGGCATCCACGACAAGTTTCGAATGGCGCTGTTGATGTTCCATAACGCCAAGCTGCGCTTGACCCTGCCCGAGGCCTACCCGACGCACCGCGACGTCATTCAGTGGAACAGCCGCTACAGCGAAGATCGCATTCCCGATCAAGCGCTGGGCATCGATCCGATCACGGCCCGGCTGATGCGCTTTGCGCTGGGGAGTTGGCGACGCGTTGAGTTTTTCAACCGCTGTCTGGCCGGGACCTGGATGCCACGCCTTCAGATGGATCTGATTCCCGGCATGGCTTGTGCCGCGCACTTCGTGATCCAAGCTCAGCGCGAAACCCAGACCACGGATGACTTCGTCGCTGCAGGTCGGGCGGTGCAACGCTGCTGGCTGACCGCGACCAAGCTAGGCCTTTTCCACCAGCCCGAGATGACCCCCTTGATCTTTGCCCGCTACGTCAGAAATGGCATCGGGTTCACCGCCCAGCGCGGGCTTCAGCAGTTAGCGGACGAACTCGAAGCCGCAACATCAAGCCTCATTGGCCCGGATGTGGCGCACGCGGTTTGGATGGGCAGGTTGGGCGCAGGCGCTGCGCCAACGGCCCGGTCGACCCGACACCCATTGGCCCAACTGATGCGCAAGACTGACCACGCGGGGTGAGCTGCAGCGCTTGACGATCGCGTCCCAACGGATGCAGACAGCTGTGCAGCAAACCGTTGACCGGCTCAGTAAAACCAGCGGCCCACCCCCTGAATCGATTGCCGAACGGGCAACAGCCCGTACTCGGTGCGGTCACGCCCCCGCGTCGCCTGCCACTGCAGCGCCAAGTCCAGGCGCGACCCCTGGTGGCGCAATTCCAGCCATACCAGTTGGCTGCCGTCGTCGACGTTGCGGCGAACAAAGCCCGTCAGATCGAGACGTTTGAACACCAAATTTTTTTGCACCAGGTAGAGCAGCCAGGCTCGGCGCGACGCGCTGTCCTGACGCAGTCCCGCTAGGCCCAGGTATTGCACCTGTGCCGCTGGCGCGGCCACAGCCTCCCAGGCGGTGCGATCCGGCGCAGCGCCGTTGTAGGCA
>RGQD01000649.1 GCA_010030205.1 Betaproteobacteria bacterium | reverse complement strand
CTTCGACCGCCTCTTGCACCGTGAACGCGGCGATGCCTCGCGGCACCGGTACCTCAAACTGGCGCAGGATGTCTTTGGCTTGGTATTCGTGGATCTTCATGGGGGACTCGCGGCAAGTTGTGGCCCGGCAGCTGCCGGGCCGAGCGTCAGGTGACGGCCGCGCCGTGAGGCAGGTCAATCGTCAAAGCTGTGCCATAGCAGCAATTTATCATGCTGCGATGCCGCATCACTTCAAGCCAGGCGCGAGTTCCGTTGCTGTGTCAGGCTGAAGCCGCGTCGCTGTCATCGCCGTCTGGGTGGCCAGCGCCGGTCACGACGCGACGCACCACGTCGATCGAAAAACCACGCCCAGCCAGAAAGCGCATCTGCCGAACACGAGCTGCGGCATCGGTTGCGGGCTGTCCGTACTTCTTGCGCCAGACTTCCTGGGCCCGTTGCAACTCGGTTTGCTGCAGCGTTTGCTTGGCCTGGTCATCCAGGCGGATGCCGTGCTGCTGCAACTCATGCCGGATCCGCAGATTGCCATAGCGGGCTTGGCGAGCGTGGATGCGAGATTCGGTGAAACGCGCTTGCGACAGGTAAGCTCGCGCCTCTAGCCATTGCAGCAAGGCGTCGACTTCGGTCGAGGGATCGGGCGCATCCGGCCTTGCGCGATCGGGTTGGTCGTGGCCCGGCGCGGGGCTGGCGGGACTGGTCTGGTTCGCCAGCAGCCGCAGCAGCTTGTCGCGCAACTCGACATGGCTGTGCTCGCGCTGCGCCAGCCACTGCAGCGCGCGCACTTTGATCGATGCCGGGCGCGGTGGCATGCCGGACGATCAATCAGACGCGCGTGCGCCGGCCCGCAAGGCCTGGTAGCAGGCTCACTCAGTGGCTTCCGGACCTGTTGCCTTGGCCAGCCCCGCTGCTTGCAGCGGCACACCCAAGGCCTCGCGCACCCGGTTTTCGATCTCGAGCGCAATGTCGGGGTTTTCGCGCAGGAACTCGCGCGCGTTGTCCTTGCCCTGACCGATCTTCTCGCCCTTGTAGGCGTACCAGGACCCTGATTTCTCGACGATCTTGGCCTCGACACCCAGGTCAATGACCTCGCCTTCCCGGCTGATACCTTCGCCGTAGAGGATGTCGAACTCGGCAGTCTTGAACGGCGGCGCGACCTTGTTCTTGACCACTTTCACCCTGGTCTCGCTGCCAATCACCTCTTCGCCGCGTTTGATGCTGCCGGTGCGGCGTATGTCAAGCCGGACCGAACAATAGAACTTCAGCGCGTTGCCGCCGGTAGTGGTCTCGGGGCTGCCGAACATCACGCCGATCTTCATGCGGATCTGGTTGATGAAGATGACCATGGTGTTGGTCTTCTTGACAGTACCCGTGAGCTTGCGCAGCGCCTGACTCATCAACCTGGCTTGCAGGCCGGGCAGTGAATCACCCATCTCGCCTTCTAGCTCGGCTTTCGGGGTCAGCGCGGCGACCGAGTCAATCACGACCAGGTCGACCGAGCCTGATCGCACCAGCGCGTCGACGAT
>RGQD01000648.1 GCA_010030205.1 Betaproteobacteria bacterium | reverse complement strand
GTGCCATCCTTCGCGCCCTTGGTCTTGCCCGACTCCTTGGCCTGGGCTTCCTTCAAGGTTTTTTCCAACTCAGGCAAGCGCCCGTACTGCAATTCGGCGACCTTGTTGAAGTCGCCCTTGCGCTTGAGTTCCTCGATCTGGAACTTGATCTGCTCGATCTGCTCCTTGACCTGCGCGCTGCCCTGGGCCGCGGCCTTCTCGGCCTTCCAGATCTGCTCCAAGTCGTTGTACTCGCGCTGCAGCTTGACGAGCTCATCCTCGATCAGACCGAGCCGGCGCTGCGAGCCCTCGTCGTGCTCCTTCTTCATCGCCTCGCGTTCGATCTTCAACTGGATCATCCGGCGATCGAGCTTGTCCATCACCTCAGGCTTGGAGTCGATCTCGATCTTGATCTTGGCCGCAGCCTCGTCGATCAGGTCGATGGCCTTGTCGGGCAAGAATCGGTCGGTGATGTAGCGGTGCGAGAGTTCGGCCGCAGCGACGATGGCCGGGTCGGTGATCTCGACGCCATGGTGGACTTCGTACTTCTCCTGCAAGCCGCGCAAGATCGCGATCGTGGCCTCGACGCTGGGCTCGTCGACCAGCACTTTCTGGAAACGACGCTCGAGCGCAGCGTCTTTTTCGACGTACTTGCGGTATTCGTTCAGCGTGGTCGCGCCGATGCAATGCAACTCACCACGCGCCAACGCGGGCTTGAGCATGTTGCCGGCATCGATCGCGCCCTCGGCCTTGCCGGCGCCGACCATGGTGTGCAACTCGTCGATGAACAGGATGATTCGGCCCTCGTCGGCCGAGACCTCCTTGAGCACGGCCTTCAACCGCTCCTCGAACTCGCCACGGTACTTGGCGCCGGCCAGCAGCCCGGCCATGTCGAGCACCAGCACACGCTTGTCGCGCAGCGTGTCGGGCACCTCGCCAGCGACGATGCGCTGTGCCAAGCCTTCGACGATCGCGGTCTTGCCGACGCCGGGCTCGCCGATCAGCACCGGGTTGTTCTTGGTGCGGCGCTGCAGCACCTGGATCGCGCGACGGATCTCATCGTCGCGGCCGATCACCGGATCCAACTTGCCTTGCCTGGCCCGCTCGGTCAGGTCAAGCGTGTATTTCTTCAAGGCCTCGCGTTGGCCTTCGGATTCAGCCGAGTCGACCGAAGCCCCTCCGCGCACCGCCTCGACCGCGGCTTCCAATGCCTTGCGCGACAGACCATGGCCGCGCACGATGCCACCGATGTCGCTCTTGCTGTCGGCCAGCGCCAGCAAAAACATCTCGCTGGCAATGAACTGGTCGCCCCGCTTGGTGGCCTCTTTGTCGGCCGCCTGCAGCAATTGAACCAGGTCGCGCCCAGCCTGCACCTGACCACCGCCTTGAACGCTAGGCAGGCTGTTGATCGCCACGTCCATTGAGGTCTTCAAAGCGGTGGTGTTGGCGCCGGCGCGGTCGAGCAAGGCCTTCGGGCCATCAGCTTGCACCAGCATCGCCGCCAGTACGTGGCTAGGCTCGATGTAGGGGTTGTCGCGGGCCACCGCCA
>RGQD01000647.1 GCA_010030205.1 Betaproteobacteria bacterium | reverse complement strand
GCGGCTTCCAAACATTGAAGAAGGCCACACGGCGCTGCAGCAGTGCGTCGGCCTCGTCGGGCAAGATGTCGCGCACCCGCTGCGGGCCCGATGCCACGGTGTAGTCGCTGTGCACCAGCATCACCGCCGGCCGCTGCACGGTGGTCTGGACCTTCAGGTCGGCCGGCAGGCGCTTGCGGATGGTGTGGTCGAACACCTGTACCCGCTTGGCGCCGGTGTGCAGCCTCACGAAATCGACGACCTGCGGGTAGAAGCTGCGATGCACCTCGGCCTCGTCATCAAACTGGTCGAAGCGTGCCGGGAAGGTCCGCAGCGCGAAGCCTTCGCGGTCCAACGAAATGCGGTCGACGTCCGGCCAACCGTCATGGATCTCGACCTCACGCGGATCGGTGCCCGGCGGATTGAGCTTGATCGGCTCGTCAGGCTCGTAGAAGTAATAGTCTGGCGGGATGCCGTTATCGACGCTGTAGTTCAACGTGGCGCGGACGGTGGGTGCAGGGTTCATGGCGGCAGTAGCCCGCGGCGCAATACCGCGAGCGGGTGAGGTGATGAAACAGACTTGGAATGGGTGCTCAGGCGCCGGGCTGGCTCAGCGTGAAGCCGGGCCCGACCCAGGTCTTCTGCCAGCTGGGCAGGGCTTCGACGTTCTCGATCATCCAACGCCTCAGGTGGGGATGGTCGGCCAAGGGCAGCCGCTGCTCGGCATGCAAATGCATCGGCGCGGCCAGCACGATGTCGGCGATCGTCGGATGATCCCCGGCAATCCAGGTCTGGCGGGCCAGCCGGGTGTCCAAAATACCGGCCAGCTTGTGGAACTGCGCCAACTGGGCCTCCAGCACGGCAGGGTCGGGCTCGGCGCCCAGCAGCGGCTTGACACAGTTCTCGACCAGGAAGACATAGCAGCTGGGGAACCAGCTCGACGACTCCCACAGTAGCCAGCGGTTGATGTCGGCGCGCGCCCGCAGCTCACGCGGATAGGCGCTGTCGCGGCCCAGCTTGTCGGCAGCGTACTGCAGGATGGCATTCGACTCCCAGAGCACGAAGTCGCCGTCCTTCATCGCCGGGACCGACGCATTCGGATTGAGCGCGGTGTAGGCCGGCTCTTTCTGCTCGGCCTTGAAGTAATCGACATGGACGCGCTCGAAGGGCGCCCCCAAGAAATCCAGGCCGGCAAGCACCTTGCGGCAATTGACGGTGATGGGGTCGGCGTAAATCTGCATGGGGTCTCCTGTGCAATGCGTTAAGGGGCTGGCAGCGGGCGGCCAGCCATAGTCGAATGGCAAAACATGGCCCGCCCGTCAAACAGTCTACCGATTGACAGTCCGTCAGGCATCTGCTGGAATGCGAACAGATTGTTCTCGATTGGGAAACAGTGAGTCTATCCACCGATATGCTGGAAGCCTTTGTCAAGGTGGCCGAGCACGGCAGTGTCAGCCGTGCCGCGTTCGACCTGGGTAACCCCAAGAGCGTGGTCAGCAAGCGGGTGGCGCAACTGGAGCAAGCGGTGCGGTCCACGCTGTTCTCGCGCAG
>RGQD01000646.1 GCA_010030205.1 Betaproteobacteria bacterium | reverse complement strand
CGGATGCATGATCGATCTCCTCATCAACGCCCACAGGCGCCAGGCATGGCGCGTCGCGCAGCTGCAGCCAGTCCCAGGCCATTATCTTGCGCTTTGCGTTGATCGACTCATAGGCGCGCACGTAATCGGCCGTAGAATCGCCGGTCGAATAGAACGGATAATCGCGCTTCTCGGCGCCCTTAGACTTTACGCGCCGGTGTTTGCCGGTGCACTTGGCGTGATGCGCGAATATATCCGCGCGGTTAGTGGTGTAGGATGTTTTCCCAATTGTGATTGTGTTCATGTTTTCCCCTTATTTAATTAAAATGTCAAAATAAGCCAGCGCACACACAGTGAGCGCGGCCGCGATTACCAGAGCAGCGAAAATGTCTCTCATAGTGTCCCCTCATAATGTCCGTCCATATCGAAAATGGCCACATAAAACCCTTTGGGGCTCGCGTGGACCTCGTACCGGTGGCAATGAATATCACCCCAGCTTAGATCATCCGCGAGCGCCTGGGCGGCCGCCTTAGTGGTGAAATAGTTCATTGGCCGCGCTCCAGCGCTTCGCGCGCGCGGTCCATTGCATAAGCTAAATTTTCAATACGGTCCGTATCGGGCATGTCCGGCGCCGCTTGATTAGCATAGAAAATAAGCGCTTCGAGCGCTTCGCGTAGGGTTTCGGGTTTATCGATCATATCGTGCAGCAGCCGCAGCAGGGCGAGTCTTCGCAGCGGCCGCGCGCGTTACGCGTGAACGTACGATATCGGCCCTGGTCGTTTAACGTGATTGTGTGGACGTCGTCTTCGCACGTGATATACGCGGTCCGCGTGTCAGTGTTATAGGCGATCTCATCACCGGTTTGAATCGGCGCGCCGGACCGGCTGCAGCGGCCCGGGTATTTTGCTTTCATTATTTTAATCATATCTTTCCCTTAGTGTTACCGGACGGATTGTCCGCGCATGGCCACACAATGGCCATGCACTGACAATCTATGCGGCGGCGATGGATATAACGCGGCGCTTATGTCCGATCGCGTGATCGGCGATTACTACATCGCGCGCTTGTATGCTTGTACCCGCGCATAGTGTACATTTTGCGCATGTGGCGCGGCGGCCACCCTCGGCGCTCGCCGGGCATATCGCCTCACCGGCTTGTTTATCGACGCCGATCGACACGCGAAACACGCGCATGCCTAATAAATTAGCGTGCGCGGCCTGGTCGATATCATCGGCGCTCGCCATTACAAGCGGCGCCCACGCGGCCACGTCAAAATCCGCGCGGCGCCATTGATGTGTATATCCGCGATGGCCGGCCGCGTATCTTGTAATTTGATTCCACATTTGCACCGGCGCGGCGGCCGGATCGCCGTAGGTACCTAAGCGCACAATTTTACCGGCGAGCGCGCGCGCGATCGTCGCATTGTCCGCATACGTGTATCGGCCGCGCTTATATGCGCTATAAACCGATCTCACCGATCGGCCGACGTTTACATAGCATGGCGCCTCAGTGCTCGCGCCGGTTTTAATTAAATACGGCCGGTGCGCACAA
>RGQD01000645.1 GCA_010030205.1 Betaproteobacteria bacterium | reverse complement strand
CCGGTATAACCTGTATTACCTTGGAAACCTTGATTACCTTGATTGCCATATGATCCGGTATAACCTGTATTACCTTGGAAACCTTGATTACCTTGATACCCTTGATTGCCATATGAACCAGTATATCCTGTATCTCCTTGATTACCTTGATTGCCTTGGAAACCTTGATTACCTTGATACCCTTGATTGCCATATGAACCAGTATAACCAGTGTTGCCTTGATTACCTTGGAATCCCTGTACGCCTTGATTACCTTGGAAGCCTTGATAACCAAATGAGCCTGTGTAACCTTGATTACCTTGGAATCCCTGATTGCCATATGAACCAGTATAACCAGTGTTGCCTTGATTACCTTGACTACCAAAACTACCAGTATAGCCAGTATCACCTTGGAAACCTTGATTACCAAAACTACCAGTATAGCCTGTATCTCCTTGACTACCAAAACTACCAGTATAGCCAGTATCACCTTGGAAACCTTGATTACCAAAACTACCAGTATAGCCAGTATCACCTTGATTACCAAAAGATCCAGTATAACCTTGATTACCCTGGAAGCCCTGATCGCCATATGAACCAGTATAGCCTGTATCTCCTTGATTACCTTGAAAGCCTTGAACACCTTGATATCCCTGAATACCCTGGAAACCTTGATATCCCTGCGGACCTTGTATATTACCGACATCACTAAAACCATTAAATGGACCAACCCCTGTATAAACCCAGAGATGCCCATTATTTGCAGTTATATAACCGTCTCCTAGAGACTGCCCGGTTGAAGGTAAACTAGATGAATTTGCTACGGTGCCTTGTATATTAACACTGGTACCATCATTGCCTTTAATACCTTGATATCCTTGACTACCAAAAGACCCAGTATAACCTGTATCGCCTTGACTACCATATGAACCAGTATAACCTTGACTACCAAAAGATCCAGTATAACCTGTATCGCCTTGAGAACCGAATGATCCAGTATAACCCTGATTGCCTTGACTACCAAAAGAACCAGTATAGCCTTGATTGCCCTGATTTCCTTGACTACCAAAAGAACCAGTATAACCAACTGATCCCCAGTATCCATAATCTATAGAGATACTATTCTTGTATATATTACCACCAACATATAAATTACCGCCAATTCCCACACCTCCTACAACAGTCAATGCACCGGTTGTAGTTGATGATGCTGCTGTAGATGTAGATACTGCAAGTTTTTCAGTACTTAATTTATTATCCGTGGTATCGTAGTTCAGTGAAAGAACACTGTCAATTCCAGAATATGTTCCAATAGCTTCTGTTAATCCTACATAAAAAGTAGTAAAAGGTGTAGCAGAATTTACTAAAACATTGTCAGCATTTGTTGAATTGCTGCTACTAACAGCAGTAGATGCTGTGGTCAATACTTGGGCACCATTAATTGTTATAGATCCGGTATTAATAGATACTGTGTTACTACCACTGCTAACAGTTATAGAATCAACAGTAACATTTCCTTTGCTAGAAATTAGCCAAGCATATCCACTCCATCGA
>RGQD01000644.1 GCA_010030205.1 Betaproteobacteria bacterium | reverse complement strand
TGAAGAGCTGGCATGTCGACATTGGTGGGCGCGTCAAGACGGGCCAGCTGCTGGCCGAGATTGAGACGCCCGACCTCGATCAGCAATTGCTGCAGGCCCAGGCAGAACTCGCCAGTGCCAAAGCCAATGCGGCCTTGGCAACGACCACGGCCAAACGCTGGCAAGCGCTGCTCGCCAATGATGCGGTGTCGCGCCAGGAAGCCGAGGAGAAGAGCGGCGACCTGACCACCAAGCTATCAGTGGTCAACGCCTTGCAGGCCAACCTGGACCGTTTCCAGGCCTTGAAGCGGTTCACGCGGATCGTGGCCCCATTCGATGGTGTGGTCACCGCCCGATCGACCGATGTTGGCGCGCTCATCAATGTCGGCGGCGCGCCAGGGTCTGAGCTGTTTGTGGTGTCCGATACCCGCAAGCTCCGCGTCTACGTCAGCCTGCCGCAAAACTATGTGTCGGCCGTCAAGCAAGGCAGCAAGGCGCGATTGACTGTCCCTGAAAATCCGAAAAAACGCCATGCCGCGACCGTGCAATCGCTGTCGCAAGCCATCAGTGCCGCTTCAGGCAGCATGCTGATACAGCTCGCTGCTGACAATGCCAGCGGCGAGTTGCTGCCTGGCGGATTCGCCAATGTCAGTTTCGATCTGCCCAGGGCCGCTGGCGCCTTGAGCATTCCGCCCAGCGCGCTGATTTTCAACAAGTCAGGCTTGCGAGTGGGCACCGTCGGGGCTGACGGCAAGGTCCAGCTCAAGGTTGTCACCGTGGCACGAGATCTGGGTTCGGTGATCGAAATCGCCACGGGCCTGTCGGCTGACGATCGGGTGATCGAAAGCCCGCCCGATGGCATCGCCGACGGCGACGCGGTGCGGATCGCGGTCGCCGAGCCCAAGGCCGACCCAGTGATCAGGCCGCTGCTCGCTGCAAGCACCACCTTGCTCGTGCTGTTGCTGAGCGCTTGTGCCCAGGACCTGCCGCTGAAGGTGCCCGAGATACCGGTCTCCAGCGCATTCAAAGAGGCCGCTCCTTGGACAACGGCCCAACCGGCCGATGAACTTCCGCGCGAGGCCTGGTGGACGCTTTTCGGCGACGCAGAACTGAACGCCTTGCAACAGCGATTGATCGAACACAGTGCAGATCTTGCAGCTGCGCTGGCGCGATACCAGCAGTCCAAAGCGGCGACCGAGCAGATCCGGGCCAGCGAGCTTCCGTCCTTGAACACGTCGCTGAATACCCAGCGCAACCGCCAATCGGAGAAACGCCCGCTGCGTGTCCTCGGCCCTTCATCACCGAACCTCTACGGTTCCACCACGCTGGGCTTTGACCTCGGGTACGAAGTCGACCTTTGGGGCCGTGTGCGCAGCCAAGTGGCTGCTGGTATCGCACTCGACCAGGCGGCGAAAGCAGACCTCGCGTCTGCGCAACTGGTCCTGCAGGCCCAGTTAACCGACAGCTATGTCGCGCTGCGTGGCTTAGACCGTGAAGCGGCGCTGCTACGAGACACCGAAGCCGCCTACGCCAAGGCGCTGGACCTGGTCAACCA
>RGQD01000643.1 GCA_010030205.1 Betaproteobacteria bacterium | reverse complement strand
CAGTGACAGGTGAAGCGAAACGCAGGGCCCGAGTGCGCAAGCCAGCCAGCTTCCGCCGCTGTTGAATTCAGACCGGCCGGTCGAGCGCCAGCAATCGGCCGGTCTTCAGGATGTGTTCGCTCAGCGCTGCGTAAGCATCGCCGATCTGCGTCAGATCGGTGTAATGCGTCGCATGGCCACCCGCGCGCGGGGCGGTGACCCTTGACAGCAGGCGCCAGGATTGGGCTGCGAGCTCGGCCACCAGGCCCAGGCCTGTGGCACCCAGCACGCGCACCCAGCCGGTTTGTCGCGCCGCCAACCGCATCGCCGCAACCGTGGCCGAGGCATGGCGCCGATGGAACAGCAGGCAGCGCGCGTAAAGCCGGCCGTGGTCGGGCGCCACCTTCAACTGGGGTACTTTGTCCAGTGCTGCCTGGAGTGAATAGGCCCAGACCGTCTGCGGCGCGTAAAAAGCCGGCAGCAGCGGGTTCCATTGCAATTGGCTGCCGAAGCGCGTGATGTGGTCGGTTTGATGCAGTTCGCCTTTGTCAGACCGTGCCGCGCCCTGGCCTGCCGTGCTGGTGGGGCTGGCGCCGGGAATCACAAAAGGGTAATCCACCCACCAGGCGTTGCGGCATTCGGCAGCGATCAAGGTGGCGCTGTAAATGTCGGGGCTGATGCCGCCAAACACAGTGCCATATTGGTCTGCGATTCGATCGAGCAAGGACTTGGACACCAGCCCGTGGTAAGCCCTGGGCAGCGCGCCGAGCCCGCCGCCAAAACGCTGAGCCACCCCGCGCAGCGCCGCCCTGCAATCAATTTTTCGGGCCTGGGCGCTGAATTTGCGCACGAACAAGCTGGCCGAGTAGGCGTTGCCGAAGTACTTTGATGCAACACCAGGCCAGAAATAATTTGCAATGAACGCGCTTTGGTAAGACACCACGGCGTCGACATCATGGGCCAGCGCCCATGCCGCCACCCCGTGCAAGCCCGGCCCGATACTGTCGTCGTCGCCGATGAACATCAGGTAGTGGCCGGTGGCCAGCCGACGTGCGCGTTCGAAATTGTCAACCACGCTGAGTTGCTCGGCGCTGTAGCGGTACACGACGCTGCCGTCGTCAACGGCAGCGGCAAGCCGCTGGCGCAGCGAATCGGTGTCGCTGTTGTCGCAGACGACGATCTCGATATCCTGGCAGTGACGGCGCGCCAGATCGACTGCAGCGACCAGATAATCCGGCCGGTTGCGCGTCGGGATGATCAGCGAGATGAGTTTTGGCATCAAGGGCTGCAATTCTGGTCTTGGCTAGGGTTGGCTAGATTTGGTTTTATTTGCACGGCGGCTCACGACCTGAATCGGATCAGGCGCGCCGGCACGCCGGCGACGATGGCCATCGGCGGCACGCTCTCGGTGACGACCGAGTTGGCGCCGATCACAGCGCCTTGGCCGATGCTCACCCCACGGGTGATCGTGCAGTTCGCACCTATCCACACATCGTCGCCGATGGTGATGAGGCTCTCAAGAATCGCTTGTTGAATCATCGGCACACCGGTCAGCGCGATGCCGTGGTCGAAAGC
>RGQD01000642.1 GCA_010030205.1 Betaproteobacteria bacterium | reverse complement strand
GGCGCGACGGCCAACAACTCGGGCTTGGTGTAGGCCGGATGGACGAGCTGGTTGCGCCGCTCGACAGCGCCGCCGTTGGCTGCCAACAGCCGGTACATGGTACGCACCGAGCCGAGGTAGCGACCCTCGTCGAGCAGCATGGCGTGCACGGCCGCGGGCGCCGTGTCGGCGAAACGCTCGCTGTTGAGGGTGGCCAGCAGCGCAACGTTCTCCTGGTCGCTGAGCGCCAAGGGTGACTTTGGCCGAGCCGGGCGGGCGGGCATCGGCCCGACCAGGGCTTGGCGCTGCATCTGAGCCCTGTGGCGAGCCGACGCCCCGCGTGGCAGGCCCAGCACGCGGCAGGCCGCGCCCGCACCCAGCGCGGGACTGAGTTCGTGCACTGCGGCCATCACAGCGAGTCGGTGCTGTCGATCGGACTGCCCAGCAAGGCGGACAGTTTTTTTTGAACGTCGATCACCAGCAGCGCCTTGTCAAGACGACTCTTGAGGCTGTCACGCTCGCGGGTGAGTTGGGCGATATGCAGCGTCTCGGCACGGTTAGGGTCGACCTTGGGTCCACGCTTTTGCGGGGCCAACGCGGCCAGGTCGGCGGTCTCGCGCTGGCGCCGCCATGTGCTCAATGACGATGAATAGACACCTTCGCGGCGCATCAGAGCGCCGACTTCGCCGGGCTTGGTGCAGCGGTCGGCGGCCTCCAAGATCCTGCGTTTGTCGGCGTTGGAGAACTTCCGCCGCCGAGCGTGAACCACGACCTCGGAGTGGGCACCGGGACGGGCGTCCTGCGCCGCCGATCCTGGCGCATCTTCAGTCGCCCTACGGGCTCCTTGCGATACGCCAGGATCGGACAAACTCTTCACTGCGTGCATCGATTCCTTGGGTTGTTGCTTGATTGTCATACCTACCTCGTTGCTCACTGATTTCTCAGGGTGTAGGTGCAGCAGGTCATGTTGGCACAGGGGGCCAGGTTCTTGTTGGGATCGAGGCGCGCCACGAAAGCCAGGCGCAGCGGTCCGGGCGGCGGCGACTGTAGCCGCACCAACTCATTCGCAGGCCGAGGCGGAAGATCCGCGGCCAGCAACACAGGGCGCAAGCCGAGCACTGCCATTTCGGCAGCTTCCGCTTGACTGGTGGCATGAAAGACCAGACCACCTAGCAAGCCTGCCGCACGCAGCATGAACAGGTAGACCCGCTTCCTGAGCCATCGGTGCTGCATCGACCCCTGCATCAACTCGCCGCGTGGCGCCAGCAGCGCGGGCACTTTCCCGCACCGACCAAAGCGCCTCAGCAGAAGCGGCAAAGCCGCGTAACGCGGTGACAAAAAACTGTTGAAGTAGATCAAGGCCCATGATTCGGCGAGCAATGAACGCAACACGCCCCAAAGAGGCAGTCCACGCGGCAGGTAGCGGATATCCAGCCCCGTCTTAACGCGGGTCCGCTGTTGCTGCTGCACCGTGTAAGGTTGCTGTGAATTCAGGTCATACGCACCAGCACAGACGACAAAATCGAAATCCGCCCGCAGGTGCTCGATCAGATTGAGCACCGCACGAACCGAGCCGCCACC
>RGQD01000641.1 GCA_010030205.1 Betaproteobacteria bacterium | reverse complement strand
GTTATTTTATTATTATTTGCTTTTAAATAGTTTTCAAATTCTCGAGTATATACATCTTTAGCACCATCTAGAGACATTACTTTACTCTCTAAATTAGCAATTTCTTTTTTTAGATCATCTATACTCATATCACTTAAATTTTTATGCACTACAGTTAATTTTATTAACTCTGATTCTAAATCAGAGATGGTAGCACTTAATGATGAAATTTTTGTATCTTTTGCTTTACTTGTTGTTGTTAATGTAGTTATTCTTTCATCTTTTCTAATTATTGCGTTATTTTTTTTAGATAATTCTTTTTTTGCCATTTTCAATTCTTCTTGTAATTCTGCAAAGTTATCTTGTAATTCTTGAAATTCGCGTTCTTTATTAGCTAAATCAGATTTTTCTCTTTTTAATTGTACACTTAGTATAGCTATTTGTTGTTGATTAGTATCTGGTGATGATATGTTTGGACTATAGGCACCAATAGTCATTTTGGCCGCATCTAATTCTTTGTTTATATTATCTATTTCTGCTTTCTTTTTTTCTATTTCTTCTTTATACCTTCCTAGTTCTTTTTCTTTATCATTAATTTGAGTTTTCAAATATTTTTCCATTTTTAAATACTTTGATTCAGTCTTATCTTTTAATTCTAATATAGTAGATTCAAGTTCTGTTGGATTAGCTATTGTGCTAGATGTCCCCGATATAGTTTGTTGTTTGATTAAGGAATTATTTTTTGTTGTTAATCTACTAATTTGTAATTCATTTTGATGTATTTGTTTTTCTAATTTATCTATAATAGCCTCTTTATCTTCATCGCTGTTTTCATCATCATCGTCTTCATCGTCTTCATCGTCTTCATCGTCTTCATCATCGTCATTATTATTATTGTTTGTGAGTTGGCTCTTTACTTTTCTTTTGAATTCTTTAGATTTATTATTTATAGAGTTGGTAGAACTATTAGAACTATTAGAACTATTAGAACTATTAGAACTATTAGAAATATTGTCATCATTATTATTACTATTGACAATATAGCTATTACTAAATGGCGATACACCAACGTCTACATAGCCATATTCTGATGATATAGTTTTTTGTAATTCTTCTAATCTGCTATGCAATATTTTATTTTCTTCAGTTAACTTTAATATTTGTTCTTCATATTCATCAAATATTTTATCCATATCGCTATTAGATATCATTGGCGATTCTTCCTTACGTAATTCTTGATTAATCTCTGATAATTTGAATACTTGTTCTCTCAAAGAATCTAGTTCTTTACTACTAGAACTATTATCTAATTTAGATAATACATTATCAATCCATGTTTGTATATTATCAAATATTGCACCATCTATATCAAATATAGATGACGTTCTAATATCTGGAATTATTGGAATGCCATCTATATTAATGTTATTTAGCAAATTAATAATATCTTGTATATACTTTATATACAAGTTCTTAGCTTCTTGAAATGCTAACTCATGAATATCCCTTATATTTAAACCTTGTGCAAGAGAAATGTCTTGAATTTTTTTATACAATCTATCTAATTCTCCATCATTATTAT
>RGQD01000065.1 GCA_010030205.1 Betaproteobacteria bacterium | reverse complement strand
GCGCTGCCGATAGACCGGTGCAGCCCAGGCCCAGCCCGCGCACCTCGCGCGCGCAGCGGACTGGCCGCCTGAAGGGATGCCCGACCATGCCAAAGCCCATGCACCTGATCCGTGATCTGAAAATCTGGCAGAAATTCATGCTGCTCGCCGCCCTAGCAGTAGCGCTTTGCACACCGCCGACAGTGCTGCTTGTGCTCGGGCAGGCCCGAACACTGCAGTCGGCCAGCGATGAGCAAGCCGGCATTGCGCCCGTGGGCGCCCTGCTGCTGCTGATCCGGCAGACCCAGATGCACCGCGGTGTCAGTGCGCAATGGCTGGGCGGCAACGACAGCCTGCAGGCGAGCCGACAAACCCGAGCGACCGAGCTCGACCGGGCAATGGACGCGATGCAGTCAGCCACCGCGATCTACCGCGGGGGCAAGCTCGACCTACGGCGGACAACGCTGCTACGCTCGTGGCGCGCGCTGCAGGCCGATGTGGCGAGCCGGGCGGTCGACGGACCGACCAGTTTTGCGCGTCACAATGCGCTGGTGGCCGAGCAACTGCGTTTGTTGGCCGATGTGTCCGACCGCTCCGGTTTGATGCTCGACCCCGAGGCCAGCGCCTACTACCTGGTCGCTTCGGTGGTCGACGCCTTGCCCAAGCTGAGCGAGCAACTGGGTCAGAACCGGGCGCTGGGTGCGATCTATTTGCAGCGCGGCACGATGACGCCGACCGAGAAGGCCGGTCTGCAAGCCAGTCTGAGCCAGATTGCTCAACTCAGCAGCGACGCCGAGCGGTACTTCGACAACGCCCTGGAGGCCCAGCCCGACCTGACCACGACATTGACCGCGCCGCGCCAGTCGGCCGTGCAGGCGGCGAACGCCGCTGCGGGCCTGTTGCGCGACAAGCTGCTGAACCCGAGCAGCTTGGACGCGCCCGCGTTGGATTACTTCAACACCATGACGGGTCATATTGACGCCCAATACCAACTGATCGAGGCGACATTCGCAGCGCTGACCCAAGGTCTGGACGAGCGGGTCGCCCACGCGCGGTCCATCCTGCTGCTGCTGCTGGCTGGCATGGTGACCGTCGGCACGATGGCGGCATGGCTGATCGCCACGATCATCCGCAGCACCAGCCGCACCGTGGCCATCGCTCAGGCTGCAGCCGAAGCGCTGGCCCAAGGTGACCTGCGCCACCGGGTGCAGTCCGATGCCCAGGACGAAATCGGCCACATGGCCAACACGCTGGGCCATGCGATGCAACACTTGGCCGGGATGGTGCGTGAGATCAAGTCCACTGGCGAGTCGGTCAGCACCGCGTCGGCCCAGATCGCCGCCGCCAACAGTGACCTCAGTTCACGCACCGAACACACCGCAGCCAACCTACAACAAGCGGCTTCGGCGATGGAGCAGTTGCACGCCACGGTTCGCAACAACGCCGACGCAGCCCGCCAGGCCACCTCGCTGGCGGGCCAATCAAGCCAGGTCGCGACCGCTGGCGGCAGCTTGGTAGGCCAGGTGGTGGCGACCATGGGTGAGATCAGTGCGAGCTCGGGCAAGATTTCAGACATCATTGGCGTGATCGACGGCATCGCCTTCCAGACCAATATCCTCGCGCTCAACGCAGCAGTCGAGGCCGCACGGGCTGGCGAGCAAGGTCGAGGCTTTGCGGTGGTGGCGTCCGAGGTTCGCAGCCTGGCCCAGCGCAGCGCGAGCGCTGCGCGCGAGATCAAGACCTTGATAGGCAGCAGCGTCGACACGGTGCGCAGCGGTGCCGCGCTGGTCGGCCAGGCCCAGAAAACCATGGGCGAGATCGTCGGCCAAGCCCAGCAGGTCAGCGTGCTGGTCGGCGAGATCGGCACCGCCACCGCCGAGCAGACCGACGGCATCGCCCAGGTCAACCAGGCCGTGTCCCAGCTCGACCAGGCGACCCAGCAGAACGCCGCGCTGGTGGAGGAGTCGGCGGCTGCCGCCGACAGCCTGAAACAGCAAGCGCTACGCTTGGTCGAGGCGGTCAGCCGCTTCCGGGTCCAAGCGGCCTGAGCGGTTCACAGCGGCTCGGCGGTGCCCAAGATCGCGATCATCGCGACGGGTCGGTTCGTTTGGCCATAGCCCAGGCTGACCCGCCAGACGCTGCGCTGGCAGTTCTGTGACCTGCGGTACGGGACGGCTTGAGCCATGACGTGCAGGCGACCACCATGCCGCAGTAGCGCGCCGGTGCTTGCGCTAGAGTCGACGCCTGAACTCTGGCCAGACGCCAGCCCGCACGGAGCACCCCATGAACACCAAGACCTCGCCGCTGGCCCGCCTCAACGACCCCGGCCTGCTCAAGTCCGATGCGCTGGTCGGTGGCGAGTGGGTCAACAGCGGCGCGGCCAGACAGCACCGCTTCGCGGTCACCGATCCCGCCACCGGTGCCAAGCTCGCCGATGTCGCCAACCTCGGGCCTGTGGATTGCCACAACGCGATCGTCGCTGCCGAGAAAGCGTTAGGGCCGTGGCGCGCCAAGACCGCCAAAGAGCGCGCCAGCATCATGATGCGGTGGTTCGCGCTGCTCAACCAACATGCCGACGATCTGGCCCGCATCATGACCGCCGAGCAAGGCAAGCCGCTGGCCGAAGCCCGTGGCGAAGTGGTCTACGGCGCCAGCTTTATCGAGTGGTTCGCCGAAGAAGCCAAGCGAATCTACGGCGAGACCATCCCGACCACCGACAACAACAAGCGCTACATCGTGATCAAGCAGCCGATCGGCGTCTGCGCGGCGATCACGCCCTGGAACTTCCCCATCGCGATGATCACCCGCAAGGTCGCGCCCGCATTGGCAGCGGGCTGCACCGTCGTGATCAAACCGGCCGAGGCGACGCCACTGTCGGCGCTGGCCTTGGGCGAACTGGCCCAGCGCGCCGGCATGCCGGCAGGGGTGCTCAACATCATCACCGCCGATGCCGCCCAGTCGATCGAAATCGGCAAAGTGCTGTGCTCCAGCGACGTGGTGCGCCACCTGTCGTTCACCGGCAGCACGGAGGTCGGCCGAATCCTGGCACGTCAATGCGCTCACACGATCAAGAAGATCAGCCTAGAGCTCGGCGGCAACGCGCCGTTCATCGTCTTCGACGATGCCGACATCGACTCGGCGGTCGAAGGCGCGATGGTCAGCAAGTACCGCAACGCGGGCCAGACCTGCGTCTGCGCGAACCGCTTCTATGTCCAGGCTGGCGTTTACGACCAGTTTGTCGAGAAACTCGCGGCCAAGGCCAAAGCCATCAAGGTCGGCAATGGCTTTGAGGCCGGCGTCCACCAGGGGCCGATGATCGACGACCAAGCGATCGCCAAGGTCGAGAGCCATGTCGCGGACGCGCTGGCCAAGGGCGCGCGGCTGGTGGTGGGTGGCGCCAAACAAGGCGAGCGCTTCTACACCCCCACCGTGCTGGCCGATGTGACGTCGGAGATGCTGTGCGCCAAGGAAGAGACTTTTGGTCCGGTCGCGCCGGTGTTCCGCTTCGAGACGGAAACCGAGGTGATCGCGCTCGCCAACGCCACCGAGTTCGGCCTGGCAAGCTACTTCTACAGCCGCGACATCGGCCGCGTGTTCCGCGTTGGCGAGGCGCTGGAGTACGGCATGGTGGGCATCAACACCGGGCTGATCTCGACCGCGGAAGTGCCTTTCGGCGGCGTCAAGCAGTCGGGCCTGGGCCGCGAGGGCTCGCACCAAGGCATGGACGACTATGTCGAGATCAAGTACCTGTGCCTGGGCGACATCCTGAGGTAAGCGCCGGACTCTGCGCGTCAGTCGTCGTTGGCTGCAGGCGTGCCGCGTTGCGCCATCAAGCCTGATCGGCCCAGCGCCACGCGCAGGTTCAGTTGCGCCAGCGCATGGCGCAACAGCACATCTGCGTCGAGTCCGTGCAGCGGGAACTGCGCCACACCCAAGGCAAGCGCCACCGTGATGTCCTGACCGCCGACCGAGAACGGCCTTTGCAGAGACCTCGCGAGCTTGACAGCGACGCGATCCGCGCTGGCCGCATCGGCGATGCGGGCCAGCAGCACCCCAAACACATCGACCCCGACGGTGGCAACCACATCGCTGGCGCGCAGGCCCGACCTCAGCCGAACCGCCAGCTTGCGCCTGAGCACCTGGGCGCTCTCGACACCCAGGCGCGCATCGACTGCGGCCATGCCTTCGATGCGCAAAGCCATCAGCGCCATAGGCGCGGGTTCACGCTCGCGCAGCGCCAGCAGTTGGCTGATGTGCTCCATCAGTTGCGCCCTGTCGGGCAGGCCGGTCGCCAAATCGGTGCTGCGGGCCTTGCGCGAGGCATCCGCGAGACGCTTGCGCTCGACCGCCAAGCGCAGCGCTAGCGCCAACGCGCCCGCGCTGGCCTGGGCCTGTGGTAGCACGTCCTGCACGCCGAGCCGCAGCAAACGCAGCACCGTGTCGGTGTCAGGACTAGGCGCGACCACGAGCAAAGCGCTAGCCTGCACGGCGCGCGACAGCCCGGTCCAGCGCGCGAGTTGCGCCAGAGCGCCGGGCTCGGACAGGCTCAGCATGACGGCGTCGCAAGCCTGGTGGTCAAGCGCCGCGGGCAACTCGTCGACCGAGCCCAGCGCATGCAACTCGAAACGACCATGGCCAGCATCCGACAGCGCGGGCGGTACCAGGCCGAAGTACAGCAATTCGAGCAGCGGCAGGGTTTCATCCATGGTCGTGTGGTCCGATGTCGTCGCGCTCGAGGCAACGATGTATAGCCAACGATGTCGCAGCGCTGGACCGGGCTGAGCGTCAAAAAACCCGGATCCGGCACGATAGAATAGCCGGTCATGCGGGTGTAGTTCAATGGTAGAACGGCAGCTTCCCAAGCTTCATACAGGGGTTCGATTCCCCTCACCCGCTCCACATCCGACTTGGCAAGCACAGGCTCTCCAGCAAATGTGGTTTTGCCACTTTGCTTGATCTCCACGGGGGGCGGCCGGCTTCGGCCGGCCTTGGGGCGCTCAATGACCGTGACGCAGCCGTCACCAGATCACGCCGAACCCGCCATGTCCGACCCCAAGCCAGCCCCAGCATCGAACACCGCCGGCGTCGAAGCGGCGCAACCCAGGCGCGCCATCCGCAGCTTTGTGCTGCGCGCCGGCCGCATGGGCAGCGGTCAGGTCCGGGCGCTGCAGGAACTCGGCCCTCGCTTCGTGCTGCCCTACCAGGCCACGCACCAGGATTGGGACGCTCATTTTGGTCGCCAAGCAGCTCGGGTGCTCGAGATCGGCTTCGGCATGGGTCAGGCCACGGCGCAGATCGCCGCCGCCCGGCCCGACCTGGACTTCATTGGCGTCGAGGTGCATGAGCCCGGCGTCGGCGCCTTGCTGCGCGAGATCGGCGACCGAGGCTTGAGCAACCTGCGCATCGTGCAGCACGATGCCGTCGAGGTGCTGCAGCAGATGGTGGCGCCCTGCTCGCTGGCGGGTGTCCATATCTTCTTCCCCGACCCTTGGCACAAGAAGCGGCACAACAAACGCCGGCTGATCAACCCGCTGTTCGTCGAACTGCTCGCGTCGCGGCTCGCGCCTGGGGCTTGGCTGCACTGCGCCACGGACTGGGAAGACTACGCGCAGCAAATGCTCGAGGTACTTTCGGGCTGCTCAGCGCTTCAGAACACGGCGCCAGACTTTGCGCCTCAACCCGAGCTCAGGCCGCTGACCAAGTTCGAGGCCCGAGGCCTCAAGCTAGGCCACGGCGTCTGGGATCTGTTGTTCAAGCGACAGCGCTGATTCAATCAGCCCAGACAACAGCGCCGGTCCACCAGGTCAGCAACACCACCAGACCGAAGGCGATGCGGTACCAGGCGAAGATCACGAAGCTGTGGGTCGAGATGTAGCGCAGCAACCAGCGAACGCAGAAGAAGGCCGAGATGAACGAGGTCACCATGCCCACCGTCCACATGCCCAGGTCGTCGGCTGACAGCAGCGCACGCTCCTTGTAGAGCGAGTAGGCGCCGGCGATGGCCAGCGTCGGAATCGCCAGAAAGAAAGTGAACTCGGTTGCCGCCTGGCGCGACAGGCCGAACAACATGCCGCCGATGATCGTCGCACCCGATCGGCTGGTGCCCGGGATCAGCGCGAAACATTGGGCGAAGCCGACCTTCAGCGCGTCCAGCCCCGACATGTCGTCGACGCTGAACACCCGCACCCGGTGCTGCCGGCGCTCGGCCCACAGGATCACGAAAGCGCCCAGGATGAAGGTAGTGGCCACCGTCGGGGCGTTGAACAAGTGCGATTTCAGAAACTTGCCGAACAGCAGCCCCAGCACGGCCAGCGGCAGAAAAGCCACCCCGACATTGAGCAGCAAGCGCCTCGCCTTGGCATCGGTGCGCAGACCGCCCAACACGCCAGCGATGCGGGCTCGAAATTCCCAAACCACGGCCAGGATCGCCGCCGACTGGATCACGATTTCGAACAGCTTGCCGCGCTCGTCGTTGAATTTCAGCAATGCGCCGGCCAGGATCAAGTGCCCGGTGGACGACACCGGCAGGAACTCGGTCAGCCCCTCGACCACGCCCATGATCGCGGCCTTGCCCAGCAACATCAGATCCACATGCGCTCCCGGTCCAAAAGCTGCGGATGATAGCGGCCGGCTTCGGCCGGCCTTGGGGCGCTCTCAAGCAAATGTGGCTTTGCGGCTTGATCCCCACGGGGGGCGGCCGGCTTCGGCCGGCCTTGGGGCGCTCAATAGCTCATCGGCAAGGCCAGGCCCATCGCGATGAACAGGCCGCCGCAGCCGCGGTTGAAGGTCTGGCCCAAGCGAGCGAGTAGGGGGCTGATGCGCTGCGCCAAGCTGGCCAGCAGGTACTCGAAAGCGAACTCGACCAGCACGAAAGTGCCGGCCATCACGATGAACTGGACCACCAGGTCGCGTGCTGGGTCGATGAATTGAGGCAGGAACGCGCCGTAGAACAGCAGCGCTTTCGGGTTGGACAGCGCTGTCAGCAGACCCTGGCGGAACATCTCCCGGCCCCGCGCTGCGGGTCTTGCCAGGTCGGCTTGCAGCTGAATTTTCGGCGCGCGCCAGAGCTGTATGCCCAGCCACACCAGGTAGGCGCCACCCAGCAGCTTGAGCCATGTCAGTGCGGCTGCGGAAGCCTTCAGCAGCGCGCCGATGCCCAGCATCGACAGCGCGATCAACGCGGCGAATCCCAGCGCCCCGCCGCTGACGGTGAACAAGGTCTTGCGCGGGCCGTGCAGTACCCCGTGGGTCAGCACCAGCAAGCTGTTCGGGCCGGGTGTCAGCGACAGCCCCAGCGCGGCGACCAGGTAGAGCAACCAAGTGTGGAGGGCCATCAGTTCCGTGTTCACCGCTTGCGCAAAGCGGCAGTCTACGTCTGCGGCAGATCGCCGTGGCGATCTGCCGGGCCCGTCATTGCTTCAGCCGAACTTGCCGGTGTCTACCCACTCGGCTTTGATCAGCGACCACCAGTCGACCGCCAGCCCCTTGAGCACGTAGTCGTAGGGCAGCCAGCCGTAGCCGGCGTCGCCCCAGCCGGTGCCCCAGGAGTTGCGGATCAGCAAGGCACCCGTGGTCGGCGCCGAGCCCGCGTTGCTGTTCGTGATCACCAGGTTGTCGTTGTAGCCCGCCACGTCCACCGCATGACCTCCGACCACCCTGTCGGTGGCTGTCGGGAACGGGATCGCCCCTTTGTTGGCTGCGTTGGCTTGGGTGTAGGAGTTGTAGACCGAGAAGCCGAAGAACGCTGGCAGACCGGCTGACAAGTTGGTCTTGATCGCGTTGAGCAGCGCCGCCTTGCTGGTGCCGGACGGGTCGAGCCGGTAGTAGGTGACAGCCTGGTAGTTGCTGCTGAACGAGTACAGGAAGGCCGAAGGTTCGGCGTCGAAATTGGCCACCACATAGGGCCAGTACTCCTCGGGCGGTACGCCAAACAAGGCCAAGGCCTCCATCGTGCTGCGCAGGTAGGCGCCGGTGTCGCCGGTCCATTTCAGCAGGTTGCGTGTGGCTTTGTAGAGAAACAGCCGCGAGCCGTCGATGTGCTTGCCGAAGGCTCGGCGCTCGCAGTACTCGAGCAGGCCAAGCCCGGCATTCGCGGTGCACGAGCCCAGGTTGAGCTGGTTCTCGATCGGCGAGAACCAGGCCCGCAGGTCGACGCTGGGCGCCAGCTCGGCCGGGCCCATCCTGGCGCCTGCACTCTTGAGCTTGCCCAGCAAGGGTTTGACGGCATGGTGGTCTGGGGTGTAGTCGCGGATGCTGGGCAGATCGCGCAACCAGCCCAGTCTGTGGACGGAAGAGGTGTCGGACATGTTGAACTTCCTTGAGGGTTTGAAGCACTGACCGTTGAGTTCCGGCGTGCTGCGTCGGCCCGGCACTGGCCGGTGTGGCAGGCTCGTTCGCGGCGCCAGTGCATTCAACCCGGCAAGTCCTCTGGCAGGGGGTCTTCAGGTCCCAAGAACTTGGGGGTCCTGGCCCCTGCCAGACCTGAAAAACCTGATGCGCTTGCGCAACGGCAAGGGCGGCTCCGATGCGGGAAAGATAGGTCGCTCATTTCGACTGTCAGGTGGCTTGATGCCGAGTCTCTTGGGCTGCGCGAGGTTGCTGGCCGTATGTCCTGAACTTCTCCAGCACCCGCGCCATCTCTTCGTCCGACAGCAGCTTGGGCGCGCCGAAAGCCAGCACCTGTAGGTAGAGCTGGGCCATCTCCTCGACCGTCACCGCCAGCGTCATCGCCTGCGCCAGGTTGGCATGTGCAGCGATCACGCCGTGGTGGGCCATCAGGCAGGCGCGCCGGTCTTGCAGCGCGACCAGCACGGCTTGGCCGAGTTCGACGCTGCCGAAAGTCTGGTAGCTGGCGCAGCGGATGTTGTTACCGCCGGCAGCGGCCACCATGTAGTGAATGGCCGGGATGTCGTGCTCGAGGATGCTCACCGCGGTGGCATGGGCTGAGTGCGTGTGCACGACCGCGTTGAGTTCCGGCCGCTCGACCAGGATGTCGCGGTGAAAACGCCACTCGCTCGACGGCAGGATGTCGCCTTCGTAGCGGCCTTCCCAGTCCATGAAAACGATTTGCTCTGGCGTCATGCCGGCGTAAGCCAGACCGGTGGGCGAGATGTGAAAGCCCGCTGCGCCGCGCACGCTGATGTTGCCTGCGGTGCCCTTGTTGATGCCCAGCCTGGCCATGCTTTGAAGTGCTTCGACGATCGCGGTGCGGGTGGACAGGTCGTCTCTCATGGGTCGGTCTGCAGGTTTGGGTCGGCTGGGCCAGCACGGATGGATGCATTGTGCAGACTGGGCGCTGGCCCAGCGCTGGTCGCCTGAGCTTGTCGCTTGAAGTCGCGGCGTCTGGGTGCAAGCCCGATAGCCGATCCGCCGCAGACCCTGTATCGTGTGTCATCCCCACTGCAGGACAACTCAACATGAAGATCGCATTTTTCGGCACCGGCTTGATGGGCTCGGGCTTTGTCCGCCGGCTGCGCGCCAACGGCCACGAGGTCAATGTCTGGAACCGCAGCCCCGCCAAGGCGCGCGCGCTCGAGGCTGACGGCGCCAAGGCTTTCGACGACCCAGCGGCCGCGCTGGCAGGCGCCGAGCGGATCCATTTGTCGCTGTCCGACGACGCGTCGGTCGACGCGGTGCTCGAGCCGATCGCCGGCAGAATCCCGGCCGCGGTCTGGATCGTTGACCACACGACCACTGCGGTCACGCCCACCGCCGAGCGCGTTGCGCGCTGGGCCGCGCGCGGCAAGACCCTCGTCCACGCCCCTGTGTTCATGGGCCCGGCCAACGCGCAAGATGGCACCGGTTTGATGATTCTGTCGGGTGCTGCGGCGCAGCACGAGGCGCTGCTGCCGGAACTGCAGCGCATGACCGGCAAGGTGGTCTACCTGGGCGAGGCGCCCGAACGGGCGGCAGCCTTCAAGCTGTTCGGCAACATGACGCTGATCGGGATGATGGGCGTGCTCGGCGACGTCAACCGCCTGGCGCATTCGGTCGGCATCACGACTGCCGATGCGTTCTCACTGTTCAAGCATTTCAACCCGGGCCAGTTCCTGCCGGCCCGTGCCGACAAGATCGCTGCGGGCGACTTCAGCGCACCGTCTTTCGAGGTCTCGATGGCGCGCAAGGACGTTCGGCTGATGATCGAACAAGCCCAGCGCGGCGGCGTCGACCTGTTCGTGATGCCGGGCGTCGCGGCGATGTTCGACGCCGCGATCGCGCGCGGCGAGGCTGCGCTGGATTCCGCCGCCGCAGCCAGAATTCCGACCTGAAAACCCCCACTCAAACCACGAGAAGCCACATGATCGAACACCATATTGACATCCCCACCGCCGACGGCGCGATGAACAGCTTTGTCGTCCACCCTGAGGAGAGCGGACCGCATCCGGTGGTGCTGTTCTACATGGACGCACCCGGCAAGCGCGAGGAACTGCACGACATGGCGCGGCGACTCGCGGCCACCGGCTACTGCGTCGTGCTGCCGAACCTGTACTACCGCAGCACGCGCGATTTCTGGCTGAAGGAGCGGACCGAGCCGGCGATGGCGCACATGTTCTCGCTGATGGCCACGCTCAACGCCGCCACCACCGAGTGCGACACCCGGGCCATGCTGAAATTCGTCGACGCCCAGCCCTATGCCGACAAGACGCGGATCGGCGCGGTCGGCTACTGCATGAGCGGTCCGTTCGTGGTCTGGGCTGCCGCGGCCTTCCCGGAGCGCTTCCGCAGCATTGCGTCGATCTACGGTGCGAACATGGCCACTGACAAGCCTGACTCGCCGCACGGCACCGAGCATGGCTTTGCATTCCCGCAGCGTCCGGTGTATCACAAGGTCGCTGCCGAGCGCCACTGGGAGCGCCTGCACCGCCTGTTCGGGCGGACCTTGAACCCGGCTGCCTGAAGCACCCGCGTCGAGGCCCAAGATGGACTACAGCGATTACCGGTGTTTGCGGGTCGAACTGACCCAGGGCGTGGCGCGCGTCACGCTGGCCAATGGCGAGATCAACCTGCTCGACAAACCTTTGTTCAAGGAGATGATCAGGCTGACCGAGCAGCTCGCCGCCGACGATCAGGTGCGCGTCGTGATCCTGCGCTCGGCGAATCCGGACTTCTTCATCGCGCATTTCGATGTCGGGCTGATCCTAAAGTTTCCGGTCGAGGCACCGGCGCCCGACGCTGTCCTGTCGCCTTTCCACCGGATGTGCGAGGCCTTGCGAACGATGCCCAAAGCGACGATCGCCGTCGTCGAAGGCCGTGCGGGCGGCGGCGGCAGCGAGATCGCGCTGAGCTGCGACATGCGTTTTGCGCTGCGCGGCCGGGCGGTCTTCAACCAACCCGAGGTCGCGCTGGGCATCCTGCCCGGGGGCTCGGGCACGGTGCGCTTGTCGCGGCTGCTGGGGCGATCGCGCGCGCTCGAGGTGGTGCTGGGTTGCGACGACGTGTCGGCCGAAACCGCTGAGGCCTGGGGCTGGGTCAACCGGGCCTTGCCAGCGGCCGAGCTGTGGCCGCATGTGGACCGGCTGGCGGCGCGGATCGCGTCTTTTCCAGCCCACGCGGTCGCAGCCGCCAAGGCCAGCGTGCTGCGGGCGGAAAAAGAGGTGGTGCCCGATCTGCTGGCCGAGGCCGTGGCCTTCCAGGGCACGCTGGGCGGGAGCGGCACGAAGGCGGCAATGGAGCGCTTCATGAGCTCAGGCGGGCAGACCCCGGCGGGTGAACTGCGTCTGGGCGAGCTCGCCGCCGAGTTGCACCGGCCGGGCTGAGTCGCCGGACGCGCGGCGATCAGTCCACCGACGCGCCCGACGATTTCACGATCCTGGCCCATTTGGCGATGTCCTCGTTGAGGATTGCCGCGAACTGCTCGGGCGTCACCGGTTTGTCGGCCGGTGCGGCGAGCTCGACGCCGAGTTGCTCGAGTTTGTCGCGCAGCTCTTTGCCTGCCAGCGTCTTGGCCATGCCGTCCTGCAGCTTGGCCAGCACTTCCTGCGGCACGCCGGTCGGCGCGAACAAGCCTATCCACAGCGTGCCGTTGTAGCCCGGCAGCGTCTCGGCGATGGTCGGCAGATCGGGCAGGACCGGCGAGCGCGTCGCAGCGCTGACGGCCAGCGCGCGCAGCTTGCCTGACTTGATGTGCGCCAGCGCGGACGGCAGGCTGGCGAACAGCATCGGCAACTGACCGCCCAGCACATCGTTGAGCGCCGGTGCCACGCCTTTGTAAGGCACATGCTGCAGCTTCACGCCCGCGATGCTGCCGAGCATCTCGCCCAGCAAGTGGTTCAGCGTGCCGTTGCCGGCCGAGGCGTATTGCAACTCGTTGGGTTTGCCTTTGGCGATGGCCAGCAGTTCGGCGACGGACTTGGCGGCAAACGACGGGTGCACCAGCAGCACGTTGGGCACCGCGCCGATCAGGCTGATCGGCTTGAAATCCTTCACCGGGTCGAAGCCGGGGTGCTTGTACAGCGCCGGGTTGATGGCCTGGCTGCTGCTGATCGTCATCAGCAAGCTGTGGCCGTCCTTGGGCGCCTGCGCCGCCAACTGGGTGCCAATGTTGCCGCCCGCACCGGGCCGGTTGTCGATCACAACCGAGCCGCCCAGCACCTCGGCGAGTCTTTGCCCGACGATCCGGCCGACGATGTCGTTGGTGCCGCCGGCAGCCTGCGGCACCAGCATCACGATAGTCCGGCTCGGGTAGGCCGATTGGGCCTGCGACAGGGTCGGCCCCAGACCGCAGATCGTTGCGGCCAGCAGCAGGCGGATGGCAAGGCATGTCGGCATGCAGGTCTCCAAGCGAGGTGGATGTTTTGATGGCGCCAAGCGACGCGAGGCGGGTGGCGGGTCGCGCGGGCCGGCTTTTCCTGCAGTATGAACCGTAGCGGTGGCTTCAGCTCGGCCAGGTCTGGGCTGGTCGCTGGGCCGGCCCTGCCACGACCCAAGGTAAGCTCGCCGCAACCTGGAGGAACCCGATGAAAGATGTTGAACCCAAGGCTTCGGCACAGCCCGAAGTGCTGTACGCCGTCGAAGAGCAGATCGCCGTCATCACGCTCAACGCGCCCGAGCGCATGAACACGATCTCGCGCGCGATGCTGGGTGAGCTGACGCGCTTGCTGCTCAAGGCCAATGAGGACCCGGCGGTTCGCTGCGTGATCCTGACCGGCAAGGGCCGGGCGTTCTGCGCTGGCCTGGATCTGCGCAGCGGGCGGCCCGAGGGCGGGCTGAGCCTGGCGTCTTCATCGACCACCTTGAACCTGCGCGACACCCCGCCGACGGTGTTGCAGGCGATGGACAAACCCACGATCTGCGCCGTCAACGGCGGCGCCGCCGGTTATGGCATGGACACCGCGCTGGGCTGCGACATCCGCATCATGGCCGAATCGGCCAAGCTCGCCGCGGCCTTCGTCAAGCGCGGTGTCGTGCCCGAGTCGGGCGGCACCTGGTTCCTGCCGCGAATGATCGGCTGGGCCAAGGCCGCCGAGCTGATCTTCACCGGTCGCACGCTCAGTGCGCGCGAGTGCCTGGACTGGGGTTTGACCAACCTGGTCGTGCCCGACAGCGAACTGATGGACCGCGCCCGGGCGATGGCGCGCGAGATCGCGTCGAATGCGCCGCTGGCGGTGCAAGCCGCCAAACGCATGATGCGCATCGGTCTGAACGAGACCTTTCCCGACCATGTCCACCATGTCTATTTGCAGCTGTTGCCGCTGTTCAAGACGCAGGACATGGCCGAAGGCATCCAGGCTTTCATGGAAAAGCGTGAACCGCAGTTCAAAGGGCAATGACATGAGTGGCAACACCGCCGGCGCGCCGGCATTTCGCAAGATGGACTGGCTGCCGCGCGACATCGAGGTCGATCGTCGCGACGACGGTGTGATCGTTCTGAAGTCGCGCTTTGCGCTCAAGCCCTACGAAAAACACATCCCGGCGTCGCTCGCCAAATGGGCAATCGAGCGGCCCGACACGACCTGGCTGGCGCAGCGCAAAGGCCCGGACCGCCAGTGGCGCAAGCTGTCCTATCGCGAGGCCAAGCGCAGCGTCGACGCGCTGACCCAGGGCCTGCTCAATCTTGGGCTGGCACCTGGCAGCGCGGTGGCGATCCTGTCGGGCAATTCGCTCGAACACGCGCTGATGACGCAGGCGGCGATGCAGGCCTGTCTGCCGGTGGCGCCGATCTCGCCGGCCTACTCGCTGATGAGCCAGGACCATGCGAAGCTGAAATACCTCTTTGGTCTGGTCAAGCCGGCGCTGGTGATGGTGCAGGACGGGCCGATGTTCGAAAAAGCGCTGAAGGCCTTGAACCTTGATGGCCGCACCATCGTGCATGTCGACAGTCCTGCCGAGGGCATCGCCAGCATCAGTTTTGCAACGCTGTTGGCGACGCCGGTGACGGCCGAGGTCGACGCGGCTATCGATCGCATCAGACCCGAGACGACCGGCAAGCTGCTGTTCACCTCGGGGTCGACCGGCATGCCCAAGGCCGTCATCAACACGCAGCAGATGATGTGCGCCAACGTGGCGATGGGCACGCAGGTTCGCCGTCATCCCGATGGCCTGGACCCGGTCTACCTTGACTGGATGCCCTGGAACCACACGATGGGCGGCAACGCCTTGTTCAATTCGCTGCTGACCGAAGGCGGCACGCTCTACATCGACGACGGCCGGCCGACGCCAGGCCAGTTCGACGAGACCTTGCGCAATCTGCGCGAGATCTCACCGACATATTACGCCAATGCACCTGCAGGTTATGCCGCACTGGCCGCAGCGCTCGAGACCGACGAAGCGCTGTGCCAAAGCTTCTTCAAGAACCTGGGCCTGATGGCCTATGGCGGGGCGCGGCTGCCCGACGACCTGTACGAGCGGATGCAGGCCTTGGCCGTTCGAACCACGGGCCAACGCATCGTTTTCTACACCGGTTGGGGTTCGACCGAGACCGCGCCGACATCGACCGGCACCTATTGGGACACCGAGCGCGTCGGCCTGATCGGCCTGCCATTTCCGGGCGTTGAGCTCAAGATGGTGCCCGCCGGGCCGGCCTATGAGTTGCGGCTGCGCGGCGTCCATGTCACGCCGGGTTACTTCGACCAGCCTGAACTGACCCGCGCGGCTTTCGACGCCGAGGGCTTTTATTGCATCGGCGACGCCGGTACTTTCGTCGACCCGCAAGACCCATCGCAAGGCCTGATCTTTGCCGGGCGCGTCGCCGAGGAGTTCAAGCTGATGACCGGCACCTTCGTGCAGGTCGGCGCTTTGCGCACCGACGCGATCGCCGCGACCACGCCTGTCCTGCTCGACGCGCTCGTCACGGGGCAAGACCGCCCGTTTGTCGGCCTGCTGGCCTGGCCCAACCTGCCGGCCTGCCGCCAGATCATCGGCGACCCCGATGCCGGCTTCGATGCCGTGGTCAGCCATCCGGAACTGCTGGCCCGACTCAGGCAAGGCCTGCAAGCCCACAACGCATCGACCGGTGGCGCGAGCAGCCGGCGCATCGCGCGCGTGATGCTGATGACCGAGCCGCCGTCGATCGACGGCAACGAACTCACCGACAAGGGTTACATCAACCAGCGCGCGGGTTTGGGCCGCCGCGCCGCGCTGGTCGATCGGCTGTACGCCGACCCGCCCGGCGACGACGTCATCGTGCTGGGCTGAGGCCGCAGCCTCAGAACTTGGTGTAGCCGCCGTCGATGACGAACTGCTCGCCAGTGGTGTAGGACGATGCGTCGCTGGCCAGGTAGACCGCGATGCCGGCGAAGTCGTCGATCTCGCCCCAGCGACGGGCCGGGATGCGCGGCAGCACCGCGTCGGCGAACTTCGGGTTGTTGACCGAGCGCTCGGTCATGTCGGTGACGATCCAGCCCGGCAGGATCGAGTTGACCCGGATCCGGTGGCGCGCCAACTCCACCGCCAGCGCGCGCACATAAGAGGTCACCGCGCCTTTGGACGCGCCGTAGTGGCTGCTGCGCGCCGCGCCCTCGACCGCTGCGGTGCTGGCGGTGGCGATCAGCGAGCCGCCCTCGCCGCGCTCGACCATGTGTCTGGCGGCGGCGCGGAAGGTCAGGAACACGCCCTCGACGTTGATGCGCTGGATGCGGCGGAACTCTTCCAAGCTCATGTCGAGCATCAGCGTGCCCTTGCCGCCGATCCCGGCATTGGCGTAGCAAGCATCGACCCGTCCCAGCGCCGCCACAGATGCCGCGAAAGTGCTGTCGATCTGGGCCTCGTCGCCGACGTCACAGACGAAGCCATGGACGCGCGAGGCATCGCCGCATTCGGACGTCAGCGTCGCCTTGGCCTTGGCGGTCTTGTCCGGGTTCGACCCCCAGACCGCCACCGACGCGCCAGCGGCCAGCAGCGCGCGCGCCATGCCGTAGCCGATGCCGCCATTGCCGCCCGTGACGATGGCGCCGCGGCCGCTGAGATCAAAGGGTTTGTACATGCAGGTCTCCTCGTTGGGGTGGTTGTGACGTCGATCGAAGCTAACGAAGATGATATTCCCGCACCCGCCGCGCCGCCTGAACACAAGCGACAGCGCCGCGGCCGCCTGGCACAGCACAATCAAGCCCATGCCGCAACATCCTGACCGCCATGTGCCCCTCCAAGGGGCGACCAATTTCCGCGACCTCGGGGGCTACCCCGGCCATGGTTCGCGCCCGCTGCGATGGCGCAAGCTGTTTCGCTCAGACCATCTGGCCGGCCTGACCGATGCCGACCGTGCAGTGCTGGCGGCACTGGGGCTGGCCAGGACGATCGACTTCCGCGGCGTGGCCGAGCGTGCTGCCACGCCCTACCGGCTGCCTGGCGTGGTCCAGCATTCGCTGGTCATCGAGCCCTCTGTCGTCCAGCGCATGCAGGACTTGGTGGCCGCAGGGCGCGAACTCAGCGCTGCGGTGGCCGTCGAGTTGATGAAAGACCTGTACCGGGGAACGGTCAACGACCATTCGCACTGCTTCGCCGAGATGTTCGACCTGCTGCTGCAAGCCGACATCCCATCGGTGCTGCACTGCACAGCCGGCAAGGACCGGACCGGTGTCGGCTCGGCGCTGATCCTGCTGGCGCTGGGTGTGCCGCGTGAGCTGGTGCTGCAGGACTACCTGCTGACCAACCAGTTCTACCGGCATCCGCCAGTGCCTGCCAGCGAGACCCCGGCCGAAGCGCTGGCGGTGCTGTGGCGGGTGCAGCAGAGCTTTCTTGAGGCTGCGCTGCACGCGGTGGACAACGAACAAGGTGGCGTCGACGTTTACTTGCGCCAGCGTCTTGGATTGAGCAGCGCGGCGCTTGAGACGCTGGCAACGCGCTACCTGCAAGGCGCCTAGCGGGCGGGCCATCGCGACGCTCTGCAGCATGCCGGATCGACTTCTCGAACGATCGACCGATTGACGTCAAGACCGAATCGAATCTGGCGTTGCTGCCATCGGGCATGCCTGGTGCCGAGGCGTTTTGGATTGAAGCCGATACGCGCTTGGCGTGTGACCTGTTCGCGCTCGAAACGTGGCAGAGAAGTGGGCGTGGCTGGCGAATCCCAACTCCAATGCCACCGCCGTCAGGGCCTTGCCTTCGGCCAGCAATGACTTGGCGCGAACCATTCGGCTTTCGAGCAAGAACTGGTGCGGCGTCATGCCAAAAGTCAACTTGAAGGCCTTGAGAAAGTCACCCAAGCCCATGCCCGATACGAGCGCCATTTGATCGACCCGCAGCGCCGCGCCACTGCTATGACCCTTGATGAGTGTCTGCAGAATTTCTTGGGTGACGTTTGACAGTGGCGTGACGACCCTTCCCTTGGATGGCGCGCGATGCTTGCTCATGGCCAATCTGC
>RGQD01000640.1 GCA_010030205.1 Betaproteobacteria bacterium | reverse complement strand
TTTTGTATCCTATAAAATTGCCTCACCTAAAAAATTGATCTTTTTCCAATAAAAACACCCAATAGTATATAAATTTATATGTGAAAAATGAACACAAACGTAGTAAATATTCAAAAATACGCAAACTTTTGTAAAAGTAAGAACATTATAATAAAACGCCATCAAGTATATGGCGTTTTATGGTGTATACAGAGAGAACTATCAAAAGGAGGCGTTATTGCCGATGAAATGGGTATGGGAAAAACGATTCAAATGATTGGAACGATGATTTTGAATCCCCAAAGAAAAACGTTGATCATTTTACCTCCCATATTAATCCAGCAATGGTTCTCTGAAATTGAAAGAATTTGTGGACATAAAGCTTTAGTATATTACGATAAAAAAACGAGAGAACTGATTACCAAAGAACGACTAGAAAACGCAATGATTGTTTTAACTTCTTATGAAACGTGTTTACGCGATAACCAAATCGCTTCCGTTTCTTGGAATCGAATTATTTGCGACGAAGCACATCATTTACGTAATCCAAAAACAAAAACATATGAGAAAATCCGGTCTTTCCAAACCCGTGTTTTCTGGTGTTTGACAGGAACTCCGATCCATAATTCGCCTAAAGATCTCGCTTCTCTCTTTTATCTTTGTAAAATCGAGAGATCAGAATGGAAAAATCATTTCTTGCAACGATTCCAAGAAAAAACGGGGTCGAACTCGAATACTTTAGTGAAAAGCGAACAAACCGAAATGATTGAATGGAAAAACGAGAGAGAACGTGAAATGGCGAAAGATATTCATGCATCGATTCCATGTTTAGGATTTCTAGGTTCGTATTCTGGAACTTCTTTTTGGGAGAAAACGAAAACATGCACGTTAGTTTCGATGATTCGCGCATCACAAATGTGTATTTTCCCGAAAATGGTGCAATCTTCTCTCTTTAGAATCGATGATGTAGAGAGACATCCAGAATATGACGATCCGATTCCAGAAGAATATTTAGAAACATTGGAATCGGATATTTCCACGAAAATCCAAACCGTCATTTCGCATATGTTAGAGAGAAAAAACAACGGTAATGGAAAAATCGTGTTTTGTCATTACCGACTAGAAATACAGAGAATCACGGAGATCTTGAAAAAGAACGACGTGGAATGGGTAGGTAACTGGAAAGAGTATCAGCGTATACACGCGAAAACACCGATTCTAATCATGCAAATTCGATCCGGTTGTGAAGGATTGAATTTACAAGCTGCGTTTTCGGAGGTTTATTTCGTAAGTCCGAATTGGAATCCAGCATTAGAATCCCAAGCAATTGGACGTTGTTTCCGTATTGGACAGAAGAAACGGGTAGAAGTGTTCCGTTTTTATATGAACTCGGTAGATAGTCCTGTAAATAATGCTGTATATAAAGAAGAACTCCGAAAATATAAATCGTTGATGGATACCCTACCGGTCGATATTACGCGATATATTTCCGAATTTATCGATCCTTTAGAAACAACGAAAAATTATAAATATAGTTTAGATAAATATATTCAGATGAGTCAAGAAAGAAAAAAGGAAAAAA
>RGQD01000639.1 GCA_010030205.1 Betaproteobacteria bacterium | reverse complement strand
CTGCTCGCACGGCGTGGCGCGCAGGTGCTGCTGCTAGACGCGAACCTGGCCGCCGCGCAGCAGACGCTGCGCATGATCGAGAGCGAGAACGGCGTCGCGCTGGCGCTGCAGGCCGACGTCACCCAGCCCGAGCAATGCCGGTCCGCTGTCAGCGCTGCGGTCGCAGCCTGGGGTCGGGTCGACATCCTCGTCAACAACGTGGGCATCACAGGGCCGGCCGGCACGGCGGTCGAGGTCGATCTCGACGACTGGGACCAGGCGCTGCGCGTCAACCTGACCTCGATGATGCTGATGGCCAAGCACGCGATTCCCGAGATGCGCAAACGCCAGGCCGGCGCTATCGTCAACATCGCGTCGGTGGCGGGCTTGATGGGTGGCACCACCAGCTTGCTGTACCCGACGACCAAGGGTGCGATCGTCAACATGACCCGGGCGATGGCGGCACACCATGGCACCGAAGGCATACGCGTGAACTGCGTTGCCCCGGGCATGGTCTACACGCCGATGGTGGCCGGGCGGATGACGCCTGAGCTGCGCGAGACCCGGCGCATGCGCTCCCTGTTGCAGACCGAGGGCTCGGGCTGGGATGTCGGTCATGCGGTGGCCTACCTGGCCAGCGACGAGGCGCGATGGCTCACCGGCGTGATCCTGCCGGTGGACGCTGGCGCGACCGCCGGATCGGCCCGGGTGCCCTCGCTGCGCAACGATTTCAAGCGCGCGCCGGACTGAGCGCTGCGGCCTTGCGCTGCTTGCTTGGGCTGCGCCGATCTGGCGCCTTACAGCAAAGACTTCAGCGCGACCGCCGGATCGCAGGCCGACTCGGGCGCCGGGTGGCGGCCGGCTTCGAGCAGCTTGCGCGACATCATGTGGTCCATCGGCGCGTTGACCGATTCGACGCAGACCAGTCTTTGGTCCACGTAGTGCAGCACCGAGAAGCTCGCGGCGTTGGCGCCTGGCCTGCGGTGGCGTGTCACACCCGGCAGTGACGGATCGGGCATCAGTCCGGCCATCTGCAAGCGCATGCTGGCTTGCTCGGACCAGAACCAGGGCAGGGCGGTGTAGCTGGCCGGCAGGCCCTGCAACGTGGCGGCGGCGGTGCGGGCCTGGTCGTTGGCGTTTTGCACCGACTCCAGCCGCAGCCGGGTGCCGGGCGGGGCCCAGGCTTCGGCAATCGGAAAGCGTGCGACGTCGCCGACCGCCAGGATCGCCGGGTCGCTGCTGCGCATCGCTGCGTCGATGACGATGCCTTGGTCCAGCGCCAGTCCGGCGGTCTCGGCCAATGCGGTCTCGGGCTCGGCGCCTATGCCCAGCAGCAGCAACTCGACCGGCAGGCGCTGGCCATCGACTTGCAGCGACTGCAGTATTTTTCCGTCGTGTTCGGCTTCGCCGACCTTGGCGCCAAAGCTGAACGCGATGCCCGCAGCCCTGTGCGTGGCCTCGATGTGCTCGGCCAACTCGGCCGAGACCGAGCGCGCCAGCAGGCGCGGCGCCGACTCGATCACCCGCACCGCCAGCCCGAGTGCGCGCGCCGTCGCGGCGACCTCCAGGCCGATGAAGCCGGCG
>RGQD01000638.1 GCA_010030205.1 Betaproteobacteria bacterium | reverse complement strand
CACGCCGACCAGCGCGTTCATGTTGGCGCCGTCGACATAGACCCGCCCGCCATGCTGGTGCACCAGCGCGCACAGCGCCTTGACCTGGGTGTCGAACACGCCGTAGGTGCTGGGGTAGGTGATCATCACTGCGGCCAGCTCGGTGCTGTAGCGCTCGCATTGGGCTTGCAGGTCGGCCAGGTCGACATTGCCCTGGGCGTCGCACTTGACCACCACCACCTGCATGCCGGCCATCTGCGCCGACGCCGGGTTCGTGCCATGGGCCGATTCGGGGATCAGGCAGATCCTGCGCTGGGATTCGCCGCGCGAGGCATGCCAGCCGCGGATCGCCAGCAGGCCGGCGTACTCGCCTTGCGATCCGGCGTTGGGCTGCAGGCTGATGCCTGCATAACCCGTGGCCTGGGCCAGCCAAGCGCACAGCTGCTGATTCAATTCGGCATAACCCGCACGCTGGTCGGCTGGCGAAAAAGGGTGGATGTCGGCGAACTCTGGCCAAGTGATCGGGATCATCTCACTGGTCGCGTTGAGCTTCATCGTGCACGAGCCTAGCGGGATCATGCTGCGGTCCAGCGCCAAGTCCTTGTCCGACAGGCTGCGGATATAGCGCAGCATCTCGGTCTCGCTGTGGTGGCGGTTGAACACCGGATGGGTCAGGAATTCGCTGCTGCGGCGCAGCGCGGGCGGGATCAGCGTCTCTATGCCGGCCTCGAACGCGGCCACCGTCGGCAGCGCCTGGCCGGGTGCGGCGAACCACGACCACAGCGCGGCCAGGTCGGCGCGGGTGGTGGTTTCGTCCAGCGTGATGCCGAGCTGGGTCGCACTGACTCGGCGCAGGTTGGCGCCGCCGGCCAGCGCGCGCGCCAGCACGGCTGAAGTGGCGGCGCCGGTCTCGATCGTCAAGGTGTCGAAGGCCTGGGCGTTGAGCACCTGGCAACCCATGTCGCTTAAGCCACGCGCCAGGATGGCGGTGAAACTGGCCACTCGCAGCGCGATGCGCTTCAAGCCGGCCGGGCCGTGGTAGACCGCGTACATGCTGGCCATCACCGCCAGCAGCACCTGGGCGGTGCAGATGTTGGAGGTGGCTTTCTCGCGCCGGATATGCTGCTCGCGGGTCTGCAGCGCCAACCGGTAGGCGGGGTTGCCGTGGGCGTCGACGCTGACCCCCACCAGCCGGCCCGGCATCGAGCGCTTGAATTCATCGCGGCAGGCCAGGTAGGCGGCGTGCGGGCCGCCGTTGCCCATGGGCACGCCCAGGCGCTGGCTGTTGCCGACGACGATGTCGGCGCCGAATTCGCCCGGGGCTTTGAGCAGCGTCAGCGCCAGCAGGTCGGCGGCGACGATGAAGCCGGCCTGCCGGGCATGGGTCGCGTCGGCCACCGCTTGCAGGTCGAGGACCCGCCCGGTGCTGGCCGGATATTGCGCGATCACCGCGAAGCAGTCATGTGACGCCAGCAGGCTGGCCAGGTCGCCGACCAGCACCGTCAGGCCGAGCGGCGCGCTTCGGGTCTGGATCACTTCGATAGTCTGCGGATGGCAGTCACTTGAGACGATCACGGTGTCGGACTTCGACTTG
>RGQD01000637.1 GCA_010030205.1 Betaproteobacteria bacterium | reverse complement strand
ATCGGCCTGGAGCAGAACGCGCCCGGTCACGAGCATATCTCGACCACCGTGCTGACCGGCCAGCTGCCTTGGCCCAAGACGGGCGCGGGCAACGCCAACCTGCAGGCGCAGTACGAGTACTGTTTTGACCGCAACGACGGTGACACCAGCCGCGGCGCGACCAATCTTTGGGACTGCACGGTGCAGGGCAGTGGCAACAACAACGCCAGTGTCGATGCCACGGCCAAGAAGATCACCGGCAACAACAGCGCCAGCACGCCCAACCTCGGCCACCTCAAGATCCTCGAAGGCATACGCTGGATGAGCGAGAAGGCCCCGACCGGTAGCTACTTCGTGCCGGCCCACCTGGAGCGCGCGGGCGTCTACAACCCGGCCGGCAGCAACGGCTTCAACATCGAACACCTGCGCAACTTCAACAACGCCGGCCCGCGCATCGCTTTCGGCTTCGAGTCGATGCCCGGCCATGGCGCCGAGTCCAATCGTGGCAGCTACGGCACTGGCGCCGTGGGTGGCGGCACCTACGGCGGCACCGGTGTCTACGCCGCTGAAGTCGGTGGCGTGTGGGACGCTTTGCTGGGCGAGGGTCGCAACTGGTGGTTCTTTGCCAGCTCGGATTACCACAACCGCGGCAGCTTCGGCCCGGACCAGCGCGAGACTACCTCCGACTTCTTCCCCGGCGAATACACCCGCGACCATGTGATGGTGCGTACTGGCGCCAACAGCTTGACGGCTGAAGGCATCATCGACGGTCTGCGCAGCGGCAACAGCTTTGTTGCCAACGGCCAACTGATCGACCGCTTGTCGTTCACCGTCTGCGCCGCCAACCCGGGTCTGCCGCGCGCTGCCAACAAGGCGTTGGTTGAGAAGGCTGCCGCAGCGGCGGTCAGCAAGAACGCAGAAGTGCGCATCGACGGCTGCGCGACGATGGGCGAGAAGCTGGTGGTCCGCCCTGGCGCCGACGTGATCGTGACGATCGCGCTGCGCGACCCGGTCGGCACCAACCTGTCGCCTTACAGCTTTGCCAACCCCTCGCTGAAGCAGATCGGCGTCACCCAGCCGCTGAACGCGCCGGTGCTGGACCACGTGGACCTGATCAACGGCAACGTCACCGGCTACGTCGACCCGAACAACCTGGCCGCCTACGCCGGCGCCTGGACCGCCAACAAGGGCACGCCAGCGGCTGTGAACCCTTCGACCAAGGTGGTCAAGGTGTTTGACAAGTCCGGCTGGACCGCAGCCGCCGACGGCACGCTGACGATGAGCTACCGGGTCTCTGGCGTCAAGGCCTCGCAGTTTTTCCGCCTGCGCGGCACGAACCTGCCGGCCAACGTGCCTTATGAGACCGATGCCAACGGCAACCCGGCCAAGGACTTCGACTCGGCCGGCAACATCGCTTGCAGCGACGCGGCCTGCCCGGCGCATCTGACGCTCGCAGTGGCGGGCAACAAGGCTGGCCTGGCGGTCGGTGCCAAGACATCGAGCTTCGACGTCGCGGCCTGGGCTGATCTGTGGTTCTACAGCAACCCGGTGTTTGTCGAGGTCGTCAATTCGGTCAAGGTCGCTGGCGTCAAGTAGACCCAA
>RGQD01000636.1 GCA_010030205.1 Betaproteobacteria bacterium | reverse complement strand
GCAGACTTTGGCGTCGTGCCGGTTGAAAACTCGACCGAGGGCGTGGTCGCACGGTCTCTGGATCTTTTTTTGAGCACACCGTTGTTCATCATCGGCGAGACCAGCCTGATCGTTCGACACAATCTGCTGCGCCGTGACAACCAGCTGGCAGGCATCAGCGCGGTGTGCGCCCATCCGCAAGCGCTGGCGCAATGCCATGGCTGGCTCAGCCAACAGTTCCCCGATGTCGAACGTCGGCCCGTCTCCAGCAACGCGGAAGGCGCACGACTGGCTTCGCTGGACCCGCAACTCGCGGCCATCGCCAGCACTCGAGCGGCCAGCGAATTCAGCCTGCATGTGGTCGCGCCTGCGATCCAGGATGACGCTCACAACCGCACCCGCTTTGCCATCGTCGCACATCCCGATCGCCACCCTGCCCCTCGTCCTTCGGGCCACGACTGCACCAGCTTGGTCGTCAGCGTGCACAACCGGCCCGGTGCGGTGCACGACCTGCTGATACCGCTGAAGGAGCACGGCGTGTCGATGACGCGTTTCGAGTCACGCCCAGCGCGGTCAGGCCAGTGGGAGTACTACTTTTACATCGACATCGAAGGACACCCGGACGAGCCACGCGTGGGCACCGCACTGGCTGCGTTGCGAGAGGCCTGCGCCTTTTTCAAGGTGTTGGGCACCTACCCGATTGACGCGCATTGAGCCCGGTCATGCCAACCGAGCCCATGTTCAAGCAACTCGCCCTGATTGGTTGCGGTCTGATCGGTGGCTCGTTTGCGCTGGCCCTCAAACGCGCGGGCCTGGTCGAGCAAGTGGTCGGCTACAGCAAGTCAACTGCCAGCGCCGCATTGGCTCAACGCCTGGGTGTGGTGGACAGCTGTGCCGAGACCGCGCCGGCAGCCGTCTCAGGTGCTGACCTGGTGCTGGTCGCTGTGCCAGTGTCGGCGACCGAAGCCTGCATGACCGCGATCCGCCCAGGCCTGGGGGCCGAAGCGCTGCTGATGGATGTCGGTTCGACCAAGTGCGATGTGGTCGACACCGCACGTCGCGCACTCGCCGGACAGTTCGGACAGTTTGTGCCAGCGCACCCGATTGCCGGAAGCGAGCAAGCCGGAATCGCCCATGCAGACGCTGGCTTGTATCAAGGCCGTCAGGTGATCCTGACGCCATTGGCCCAAACGCAGGGTGATCTGGTGCGAAAGGCGGACGCAGTCTGGACGGCGATCGGCGCCCAAGTGCGGCAGATGAGCCCAGAGCGGCACGATGCGGCTTTTGCCGCGGTCAGCCACCTGCCCCATCTGCTGGCATTCGCCTGCTTTTCGTCAGTCGCTGATCAGCCGGATGGCCGAGACCACCTGTCGCTGGCCGGGCCAGGCTTCCGGGATTTCACCCGCATCGCGGCCAGTGATCCGGCCGTCTGGCGCGACATCTTGCTGGCCAACCGAGACCAAGTGCTACAGCAAAGTCAGCGCTTCCGTTTGATGCTGGACGGGTTCGAACAGGCCATGCTGTCCGACGATACGCAGGCCTTGGAAGCGATGATCCGAAATGCTTCGAGCGCTCGCAGCGCCTGGCAGATCGGCGGCGCGGC
>RGQD01000635.1 GCA_010030205.1 Betaproteobacteria bacterium | reverse complement strand
CTGTTCATCAGCCACGACCTGGGCGTGGTCAAGCACCTGGCTGACCGGGTAGCCATCATGTACCTGGGGCGCATCGTTGAGATTGCCCCCACTGAAGCACTCTTTGCTGAGCCCAACCATCCCTACGCGCAGGCACTGCTTGCGGAAGTTCCGCAAATTGGGGTTGGCAAACGCGAGTACGACGTGATCAATGGCGAGATTCCTTCGCCACTGGACCCACCGCCGGGTTGTCACTTCCACCCTCGCTGTCCGCACGCGAAGGCTCGCTGCCGCGAGGAGGTGCCGCTGCTCAAGCCGATCGCGCCAGGCCGCTGGTCGGCCTGTCACCTCAACGAATAGCCTGACGGCGCGTCGTTTAGGCGCGTGTGGTTAGCCCACCGGATCGAGCGGCCATTTCGGTCGTGCGATCTTCTGGTAGGGCAGTGTCTGCAGGAAGGGTGTCGCTGCGCCTGGGGCCCCGACGTAGAGCACTTGGCGAGCCACCTTGGAGAACGAGGCGTGAAAGTGCTGGGCCGACTTGACGACGACGATCTGCCGGGATGCCAGGTCGCAGCCCAGGTCGGTGAAGACATCGGTGCCAGTGGCCTGACGGCGCAGGCTGATGAGCACGATGTCGATGCCCGAGGCCTGGATCCAGGCTGCATCTCCGACCGAAATGGGCGAGCCGTTCAGACCAGACATGTGGTGCTCGGTGCGCAAGCATTTGACCGTGCAGGCAAGGTCTAGCGGGTCGCCCGAGCAACTGCCGGTCTTGCCCCCAACCCGCAACTGCAGCGTCGCGCCTTCGCCGGCCTCGAAGGCTGTGCGCACGGCCATGGGGTCCCACATTGGACCGATGGCGGCGTTCGTGATGCCTCGCTCCAGCATGCGCCGCAGGATGAAGGTGGCGTCGCCCGGTGCGCCGCTGCCGGGATTGTCGGCGCGGTCGGCCAGCACCACCGGGCCGCTGTCCAAGGCCAGCGCCGCATCCAGCGCCTCGTCGATGGACAGGTAGCGCACCGCCAGTTGATCGCGCAGGCTGATGATCTCGTCGGCCAGACGCCGCGCCAGCTGGTCGGCCTGGGCTTGGTCGCCGTCGCAGTAGACCAGCACCTTGGTGCCCATGTCCGGCACATCACCCAGCGAGAAGCCATGGGTGATGGAAATGGACAGCACGCCGTCGCGACCCTCCAGGGCCTGGGCGCGCTCGACCAGGCCCCGCGCTGGCTGGCGCGTGGTGTGGAATGGCACGACCATGTGGCAGTCGACGACCGCGCTCACTGGCTTGATGCGGCGCAGTGCGGCCGCCTCGCACAGCGCGACGAGCTCACGCCCTCGCTCCAACACATCGATGTGCGGGTACTCCTTGAACGCGACCAACAAGTCGGCATGGCGCACCATCGCTTCGCTCAAGTGGTTGTGCGGGTCCAGTTCCGCCCCGACCACCGCGTCCGGGCCGACCAGGGCGCGCACCCGCGCCAGCAGGTCGCCTTCACAGTCGTCATAGCCATCGGCCACCATCGCGCCATGCAGCCCGATCAAAGCGATGTCCACAGGCAGGGCTGCGCGCAGATCCGCCAGCAGTTCGTCACGCAAGGTCTCGTAG
>RGQD01000634.1 GCA_010030205.1 Betaproteobacteria bacterium | reverse complement strand
ACCACCGTGGGCTTGCCGGTCGTGCCCGACGAGGCGTGGATGCGCGAGACCTGCGCGCGCGGCACCGCGAACATGCCGAAAGGGTAGTTGTCGCGCAAGTCCTGCTTGGTCGTGAACGGGAACTTGGCCAGGTCTGACAGCGTCTTCAGGTCATCCGGGGCAAGGCCAGCGGCATCGAAAGCTCGGCGGTAATGCGCCACGTTCTGGTAAGCATGTTGCAGGGTATGGCGCAGGCGCTGCAGTTGCAAAGCGCTGATCTCGTCGCGGCTGGCGGTCTCGATCGCGTCAAGTTCGCCGGGGGCGGGTTGGCGCTGGGGCATCGCGGTTCTCCTGAGCATTGGGGGGATGTTGACTGGCCAGAGCGCGCAGATCAGCCGAGCTCGACCACGGGTTTGCCACGCATGGTGTACGAGCGGCCGCGAAACACCGCGACGCGCTCGCCGCGCTGGTTGAGCACCTCGGTGTCATAGACCCCGGTGCGGCCGGACTTGGACACCTCGTGACAGCGGGCCGTCAGCAGGTCGCCCAGACGCGCAGGTGCGACCAGGTCGATTGAAAACCCGGACGCCACGCTCAGCTCGTTGTAGGCATTGCAGGCGAACGCGAAGGTCGAATCGGCCAGCGTCGCGATCAAGCCACCGTGGCAGATCGCATGGCCGTTGAGCATGTCTTGCCGCACGACCATCTCGATCACCGCCCGACCCGGCGCTACCTCGACGATGCGCATGCCCAGCATCTTGGTGGCGTGATCGCCAGCAAGCATCGCGTCGCGGACCAATTCGGCAATCTGCTGTGGGCTGGGTTCGGCCATGGGCGGTGGATTCCTGCAGGACGGGGCGGGCTGAGCTGAAGGGCTTCAGGTCGGGATCAGGCCGAACTTGGCGCGGGCTTTGAGATGAATCGAGTCGAAACCGTCAGGTCGAAACACTTTCGACCAACCGGTCGGTAGATGGTAAGTGACTGGATTGATCTGATGCAAGTCAAATGCCTACGGATAAACCCTTTGCGCCAGCGCAAAGCTCACAGCTGCGGCGCTTGCACCGACAATAGCGGTCTTTGATCCGTCGAGCCGCCATGCGGCGACCGCCATGCCAGACACCCCCGTCACGCCGAACACAAGCGCCGCTCCCGGCCAAAACTTGCCCGCTGCCGGCCCGAGCGCCGAGACGACAGCCGCAGCGCCGGATCCGCAGTTGCCTGTCACCGAGCATGTCATCGAACCCCTCATCGAGCAAGTGATAGAGCACGCACCAGCGCATGTCACCGAGCATGTCACCGAGCATGTCACCGAGCATGTCACCGAGCATGCCCCCGAGCACAGCGCCGGGCCTGTCGCCACAGAGCACGTCGCCACAGAGCACGTCGCCACAGCCCCGGCCGAGGCTGCGCCGGCTGGCGAGACCGGCGATGCCGGCGTCGCCGCGCCCCAGCCCGAATCGGCCAGACCTGCGCGCGGGCCCAAGGACATGAGCCCTGCGGCCTGTGCCGATTTGCTCAAGCAGCATTTCCCGGCGCTGTTCGGCGGCCAGCCCAAGCCCTTGAAGCTGCGCATCCAGTCCGACATCGCACAGCGCGCGCCAGGGGTG
>RGQD01000633.1 GCA_010030205.1 Betaproteobacteria bacterium | reverse complement strand
CAGACTGCTCTTTTGCGGCACCGATGTCGGCGTTCGAGATGCCCATCGCAAGGGCATTGGCGCCCCGCTGGGAGCCATACTGACCGGCGCCTACCGAGGCAGCGGTCAGGCCCGGCGCAAGGTTCTGCTGGATGTTCTGCTGGTTTGCGTTCCGGATCGAGTCCATGACGTTGGTCATGTACGGGCTCATGTAGTTGTCGACAATCTCATTGGCGCCAGTCGCGCCGGCCTTCAGGTAGTCCTGCGCCGACGCACCCACCCCCGGTGTCCCGAGGTAGGGATTGGCGGCGGTCGCCATGTTCAACCCGCTCGCCAGCCCGGTGGTGGTGCCTGCGGTGGTTAAGCCCGGCAGGTAGTTCCCGACATTGGCGCCAACATTCCGGAATGCCGCCAACTGATTGGCGTTGGCATCCTGGAACTGGGCATTTGCAACCGCCGTTTTACCTTGCGACGCAAGGTCGGTCAGGTAGTTCGTGTAGAACGTCGGTGCGGTGGTAGTTTCGGTTGATTTTGAATCAAGGAGACCCATTATCGTGCCCCTTTCGCGGGTGACGAGGACTTGAGGTATTCTAGGGGCGACTTGGCGTCAGGCGGTAGCTTGTCAGGCGGCGCCGATCGTGCGCGCTCCCGGATCTTGCTGACCATCTGGTCGAGTGCCGATGCACCAGCCTTGTTGGACCCGTTGCCCAGGGCCGCCACCACGTCGGCGCTGAAGACGTACTCACCGTTGGCAAGCATGGCCGCGATGTCGTCGCTGGTGCCGTCGCCCTTACCCTCGACGTACTTGCCGCCCAGGCCATCGAGGCCGCCCGTGCGGAACGCCGGGATGCCATTGTAGTTGGGGTGCGACTGGTCAGCGACGTTGCCGCCCTGGGCCATGGTCATGCCCCGGCGCTGGAGTATCGCGGCGAGCTGCGGCACCACCGACATCTGGGACATTGGCCTGGGCGCGTAGGCGGACCCAGCGTGGCGCACTTGAGCGACCGCCGGGCGCGACATTGGCGCGATGGGTGGCGACACCTCACCCAGTTTTGCAAAGGTGTCCTTGAGGTCTTGCATGTCCCGGTTCTCCATGTCGGCCTTCAACGCGGCGATCTTGGCGGTGGTAGTCCGTCGTCTCTGAGCTCTGGGTGGCGTCCACGGTGGATCCTGTCGAGTAGTGGTGTATGGAGCCGCCTTCCTTGGCGAACATCTTGAGGAAGTCCAACCCGGTGAACCCGAGCGGGTTGTACGCATCCTCGGGATGGGCGCCACCGGTATCCGTCTTGGGCGCGCCGAAGAGCTCGGCCTTGAAGTCCGCCGCCGTGGGGGCTTCCTTCTGGACGATGGTGTCGTAGAGCTGCTTGAGAGCGATCGGCTCGTACTTCGCACCGCCCCCGATACGGGCAAAGCGGGCCTTGGCCTCGTCAAGAGCGGCGGCAAGCGTAGGCGCTGCGGCTCCTGGAGTCCCGGGGGCTCCTGGAGTACCCGCTGTGCCGTTCGTGCCGTTCGTGCCGTTTGTACCTGCTGTGCCGTTCGTGCCGTTTGTACCCGCTGTGCCGTTCGTGCCGTTTGTACCCGCTGTGCCGTTCGTGCCGTTTGTACCCGCTG
>RGQD01000632.1 GCA_010030205.1 Betaproteobacteria bacterium | reverse complement strand
ACTTGAAGAAGGCCGTGGCGCGCACGATCGAATAGCTGACTCCAGATTCGACCAGTGTCTTTTCGAAGGCCAGCTTGGCATGCTGGAAGGCCAGCAGCGGCTTTTGCACACAGATGGCTGACAGCAACACGACCTGTGTCACACCGGCCGCTTTGGCTGCCTCCAGCGCCAGCACATGCGCCCGGTGGTCGATGGCCCAGGCGTCCTTGGGTGTGCCGGTGCGGGAGGCCAGGCACGACAACAGCACGTCAAAGCGCTCGCCGCAGAAACCGTCTGCCGCCAGCGAAGCGCTGTCGCAGACGTTGCCCACGCGCACGGTGGCGCCGCGCAAGAGTTGTTTGCTGTCGCCTAACGACAGCTGGCCGCCGACGCCAGCGCCAGCGCGCGGCCGCACAAAGCACACCACCTCGTGACCTTGGCGCAGCAGCGCGCGCACCGTGGCCTGGCCGATGGTGCCGGTGGCCCCGATGACGAAGACGCGGCGCTGCATCAGGCCCGCCAATTGATCATCATCTTCAGGCACTGCGGGTCGCCGAACGCCACCTCGTAGGCCTCGCGTGCACGACCGGGGTCGAAAGTGTGGGTGATCAGGCCGTCGAGCGACAGCGCGCCGCTCTCGACAAGCGCCGTCACTGCCAGCAAGTCGTGCTTTTTCCATTGCGCGGCAATGCGCAACGTGGCCTCGCGCATGAAGGCCGGCGCGAAGGCAAAGCCCAGGTCCTGCTTGTAGAACCCGGCCAGTACCACCTCACCGCCCGGCGCCAGGCGCGAGATCAGGCTGTTAAGGATGCTGCCGTCGCCGCTGACGTCAACGATCGACGTGTAGTTCTTGCGCGTGTCCTCGTCGGGGTGGATGCATGGGTAGCCTCTTTCGGAACTCTCACCGCCGCGCCGCGCCGGCTGCGTCTCCCAGACGGTCGGCGCTGGCCAGCCTTGGGCCAGGCAGATGCGCGCCAGCAGCCGCCCCATCACACCGTGGCCAACGATCAGATCAGGTGGCACCATCGGCTGGCGCAAACCACCGAAAGCCACGGCGTGATAGCAGGTGGCAGCCAGCGCCAGCAACACGGCCTTGGGACCGAGCTCGGGCGCAACGCGCACCACGCGGTCGTGTGCGACGATCAGCCGCGAGCCGGCGCCGCCAAAGATATTGCGCACGCCCATGAAGCTGTACGAACCAGGGACAAAGACCGTGTCGCCGACCCGAATGTCGCCGGTCGCGCCAACGCGCACCACAGTGCCCACTGTCTCATAGCCCGGCACCAGCGGGTAACCCAGGCCGGGAAAGGGCGGCATCGTGCCGTCCCACAGCAGCCGCTCGGTACCCGTGCTGATGCCACTGGCGCTGACCTCGACTTCCAGATCGTCAGCCTCGAAGGGCTTGAGTTCCAAAGTCTTCACCGACAGGGTGCTAGGAGCGTCGAAGACAATGGCGCTGGCGCTGGCTTGGGTCATGGCGGTTCTCCTGCGGGGCTAATGAAAGCGCGATTCTAGCCACGCGGCAGGTCACGACAAAAGGGATGGTCTTGCATTGACCGACCTGTCATTTTGCCGGTTGAATACGTCGATACGCATTGCTTTTCAGTTGCA
>RGQD01000631.1 GCA_010030205.1 Betaproteobacteria bacterium | reverse complement strand
GAGCCCGAGGAGGACGATCGTGCCGAACAGGGCCGTCAGCGCGATCCGTTCGCGGGGGAGGAGGTGGTGCCTCGGCCCGTCGAGATTCGACGGGCCGCCGAAAACCATCAACCAGCCCCGCATCACCGCGATCGCCGAGAGCACCGTTGCCGCGATCACGAGGAGCCCGGCGTGAAGCTGCTCGTCGAGGCTCCCCGACACGAGGAGATCGTCGGCGACGAAGGAGAGCGTTCCCGGCAGGCCGATGCTCGAGAGCCCGAAGAGAAGAAAGAAGGCCGCCAGGAGCGGCGCGTCGGCAAACCGCCCCTGCGGGGTCTCCAGCGACAGCGGCCCGGCTCGGCTCTCGAGGGCCCACCCGACGAGCCCCAGCCCGGTCAGCGCAAGCCCGCTCGAGATCCACGTGCAGAAAGCGCCATTGAGCTCCATCGGTAATTTGCCGGCCAGCCCCGCCAGGCCCGCGAACAACAGCGCTGCGGCCAACGCCACAGCCACCTGGGTCAGCTGTGTCGCCGGCACGAAGACCGCGATCACCAGCACCGCCGCAGCGGCCCACAGGTCCCAGGGCACTGCGACCATCAAGGACTGCAAAGCCACGGCCGCGCCCGACACCAAGCGGTTCGGTGCCACGGTCACGAAACTGAGCGACAAGGCCGCACCGATCGCGCCGATCACCAGCAGGCCCAGCACACGGTTGCGAACCCAGCCTCTGCCACCTGGCAGGCCCTGCCCCATCGCGGTCATGGGGTCCGGCAGCGGATCACTTGACCAGGCCTTTGGCAGCCAGGTAAGCGGCGGCGACCTTTTTCGCATCCCGGCCCTCGAGCGCGATCTGCGCGTTCAGGCCTTGCAGCGTTGCGGTGTCTAAGGCCTTGAACAGCGGCGCCAGCAGCGTCGCGATCTTCGGCTGGCGCGCCAGCACCTCGGCGCGCACCACCGCGGCCGGCGCATAGACAGGTTGCACGCTCTTGATGTCATCGAGGATCACCAGGCCGAGCGCGGCCAGCGGTCCGTCGGTGCCATAGGCCATCGCCGCATTGACGCCCGAGGTCTGCTCGGCAGCAGCCTTGATCGTCGCCGAGGTGTCGCCGCCAGCGAGCACCAGCAACTGCGGCTGCGTCAGCTTGAAGCCATAAGCGGCCTGGAATGCCGGCAGCGCATCGGGCCGCTCGACAAACTCGGCCGACGCCGCCAGCCTGAGCTTGCCGCCGGCATTGACCCAGCGGGCGAAATCGACCAGCGACTTCAGCTGATGCGCTGCCGCGACATCCTTGCGCACCGCGATCGCCCAGCTGTTGTTGGCCGGCGCAGGCGGCAGCCAGACCAGCTTGCCCTGGTCCAGGAGCTTGACCCGCTCATACCCCGCAGCCAGGTTCTTCCAGGCCGGATTTTTCTCGTCGGCATGGAAAAAAGCGCCGTTGCCGGTGTACTCAGGGTAGAGGTCGATCTCGCCGGCCAGCAATGCGCTGCGAACGATCTTGGTGTTGCCGAGCTGCAGCCTGTTCTCGGTTTTGACGCCGCCGGCCTCGAGCACCTGGACCACCAACTGGCCGAGCAGCGAGCCCTCGGTGTCGATCTTCGAGCCGACACGAA
>RGQD01000064.1 GCA_010030205.1 Betaproteobacteria bacterium | reverse complement strand
TACACCAACAGTAGCGGCAATTACCTAGGCGCCAGCTTGGCTTACACATCGGGTGCTCTGTGGTTGGGATGGGGCTACCAGAACAAGAAGAGTGGCGGCTGGCCGGCGGCGCCGGTCGCAGTGCCGACCGAGTCGGTTGCACAAGTGCTGGCTGCCAAATACACCGCGGGTCCGTTTGTCATCGGTGCCAGCTGGGGTTACCAGGGGTCCAACACCCCTAAGTCTCCGAGGGCGAACCTGCTCAACCTGAACAGTCAATACATTCTCGGCGCCTCTTCGTTCTACCTGAGTTATGGGTCACGCGATGTCAGCGGCAGCGAACGCGATCAGATGGCCTTCACGCTGGGTTATGACTACAACCTGAGCAAGAGCACGGCGGTCTATGTGCGTCACCTGAGCCTGACCAACAAGGGCAACAGCAATGTTTCGCTGGGTGGCGTGCTGGTCGACCCCAACAGCGGCGTCGGTGTGCAGCTGACGGGTATCGGTATCACGCAGAAATTCTGATCGCTGCCATTGCCAAGACGCCCCGAGAGGCTCTCTCGGGGCTTTTTTTTGAGAGCGCTGGTTGTGCTGCGCGCCGGGGTCGATTGCCGTTCACTCGGTGGCGGGCTCGCGGGATCGCCCAGCCAACTGGCGCAGACCTGGCATCTGCAGCACGGTGATGCGTCGGTAGCGCAGCCTGATCAAGCCTTCGCGCTCCAGTTCTTGCAGCGGCTGGCTCAGATGTTGTCGCGTGACCCCCAGCATGGCGGCAAGGTCTTCCTGTGGCATCAAGATGTCGCTGGGTTCAAGGCCAGGCTCGTCGCGGCTGCGCCGCTGGCCATTGGGCATGGCCAGTCGGACCAGCAGACCAGCCAACCTGGTGCGCAGACTCATCATCGACCGGTTGGCGTAGTTGACGAGCAAGCCACGAACTCGGTTGGACATCAATCGCAGCAGCGTGTCGGCAAAGCCCGGCAAGTCGCGAATAGCCTGCAGCACGACGGCGCGAGGAATCAACAACAACAAGCTGTCGCTGCTGGCCTTGACCTCCTGGAGCGAAGCGCGGGCGTCATACAGCGCGGCCAGGCCCACCACCATGCCTGGGCTCAACTGGTCAATGACCAGGCGACGGCCGTGCGCATCGGTCAATCCGCATTCCAGGCTGCCTTCGATCAGCATCACCAACTGGCGCACTGGCACGCCCAGGCTCAGCACCTGTTCGCCGCTAGAGACTATGCGCCATTGAGCATGGGGCGCGAGGTAGGCCGCGCAGACTTCACCATGCGGCGCCAGCCAGTCCGCCTGCCGCAGCACGTCGAAGGCACTGCGGTCGGTTTGGCGCAGGATTGTCGGGTCCTTGACAGTCTGGTAGGTGCGCATTTTCATACCATAGGTTATCAAGAAATGCCGCAAAGCCGCGCACTCCTGCGCGGCAGCCGGCGCCAGGAGACTCACACATGACCCACCCATCACCGGCCGGTTTTGAAGGCCATATCGGCCGCACCCGGGAGGAATCAACGCCATGGTGGCCGCCAGTGCCGCGTGCGCCTGCGGGCAGCCCAAACATCGTCGTCATCTACATGGACGACATGGGTTACTCGGACATCGGCTGCTACGGCTCCGAGATCGAGACGCCGAACATCGATGCCATCGCAGCGCGAGGTCTGCGCTTCAACCACTACACCACCCATCCGATCTGTTCGCCGGCGCGTGCGGCCCTGTTGACGGGTTGCAATGCGCACACCGTGGCCACTGGTTGGTTGTCCAACAACAACCCTGGATTTCCGGGCTATTCGGGCGACATCCCGTTCGATGCGGCGACGCTGCCCGAGGCGCTTCGGGCCGGCGGTTATGCCACCGTGGGCGTGGGCAAATGGCACAACTCCAGCAACAGTGCTGTGCCCAACGAGACTTGGCCCACTGGCCGCGGGTTCCAGCGCTGGTACGGTTTTCTCGAAGGTGAAACCAGTTATTTCTACCCGGCACGCCTGTTGCACAACAACATGGTGGTGCCGATGGACGCCTATCCACCAGGTTATTACGCCACCGACGATTTCTTCAACCAGGCCGAGCGTTTCGTCAAGGAGATCCGCCACGACCAGCCCGAGCGACCGTTTTGCCTGTACATCGCTCCCAACGCGATGCACGGACCGCTGCAAGCCAAGGAAGTAGACCTGGCCAAGGTTCGTGGCCGCTATGCCGATGGCTGGGACCTGATGCGCCAGCGCAGGCTAGACAGGCAGATTTCCCTGGGACTGGTGCCGGCTGGAACCCAGTTGGCGCCGCGTGAGGCCACGGTGCCGGCCTGGGACAGTTTGCCAGCCGACGAGCGTGCGCTCTACGAACGCCACATGGAGACTTATGCAGCGATGCTCGAGTGCGTGGACCAGAACGTCGGCCGCCTGGTCGATCTGCTGCGGGACATGGGTGAGCTCGACAACACCATTTTCGTGGTCTCTGCCGATAACGGCGGCACCCATGCGGGCGGCGTGCAGGGCGCGATCCACTTCAATCGGCGCTTTGCCGGTCTTGCTGCGTTGCCAGTCGCGCATGAGCTGACCAAGACGCAGTGGATCGGCAGTGGCCGCGTCAACCCGCTGTACCCGATGGGCTGGGCGCAGTTGAGCAACACGCCGTTTCCCGCATACAAGACGCAAACCGGTGCCGGTGGGCGGCGTGTGGCCTGCATCGTGTCGTGGCCTGCGAAATTGCCCGCTCGCGGCGAGCTTAGAACACAGTTCGCGCATGTCACCGATCTGATGCCCACCTTGCTCGAACTCGCCGGTGTCCCCGTGCCGACCGTCTCGCACGGCAAGCCGGCAGTGGCGATCCAGGGCAAGAGCCAGGCCGCCGTGTTGCGCAGCGCTCAAGCCCCCGCCGCGCGCCATGAGCAGTACTACGAGTGTTGGTCCAATCGCGGCTACTACCGCGACGGCTGGGTCGCCGTGTCTATCCAGAAGCTGGGCCAGAAGCTTGACTTCGACAACTGGGTGCTGCACCGGCACGCCACCGACTTCTCGGAACGCGTCGACCTGGCAGCGCAGCATCCGGACAAGTTGAAGGAACTGGTCGAGGCCTTCGACCAAGCGGCCTGGGCCAACCAGGTCTACCCGCTGGACAACCGGCTGCCGGTTCAGAAATTCCAACAGTTGCCGCCGCAGATGCAACCGCCAGCTGCCGGCAGCCGGCGTTTTCTGCCAGGTGCTCAGACCGTGAACCGCTTCATCTTCGTGCCGCTCGTGGCGGACCGGAGTTTTTGCATCACGACCAACATTGAGCACCAGGCGGACAACGAAGGCGTGCTCTGGGCGCTGGGTGACGTGGCGGGCGGCATGGTGCTCTACATCGAGGCCGGCATGTTGCAATTGTTTTACAACGGTTTTGGCGAGTACACGCGCCACCCGTCGATCGCGATGCCGTCCGGTGTGCAGGCCGTCGCGTTGGAGTTTGAGGCGTTGGGCCGTCGCGTTGGCCGCGGACGTTTCTTGATCAACGGCCAAGCGCTTGGCGATTGGAGCGCGTTGAGTCCGACGCTGATGGGCGGATTCCATGAAGGCTTCGATGTCGGCATCGATCGTCGTGCGCCAGTAGATTGGGAACTGTTCGAGCGCCGAGGCAATTTCGCATACAGCGGTCGCCTGCTCGACGTGATCGTCGAGTCGCGCCAGTTCGCGCCTGATTCGGCCTACGCCAAGGGCTGAGCAAGTCTTATCTGAGGAAATGATATGAATGTTGTCTCTCGTCGCCGATTGCTGACCGGTGCGGCCGGCTTGGCGTTGCTGCCTGGCGCCATGCGCGCCCAGCCGCCTGCCCGTCCCTGGCCTAGGGACACGCTGCGACTGATGGTGCCGGGGCCGGCCGGTGGCCCGATCGACATCTTGTGTCGACAAATTGCCGACAGATTGGGGCCGCTGCTGGGCGCCAAAGTGATCGTCGACAACCGCGCTGGCGCTGCTGGCCTGATCGGCGCCAAGGCCTTGGCCGGCGCGCCGCCTGATGGTTCGATGATCGGCTATCTGCACGCCGGGCACCTGACGCTACAGGCCATGGGCGCCAAGATCGACATGGCCAACGAGTTCATACCGGTTGTTGGGCGCTACTCAGCGTCGCACTTTGTGATCGCTGTGAATTCGGCCTCACCCCACCGAACGCTGGCCGAGCTGATCCGTGCGATCCAGGCGAACCCTGGCAAGCTGACCTTTGGCACCGGCGGCCAAGGCTCACCAGGTCATTTGGTGATGGAAAAACTGCGTGAGCGTGTGCCAACGCTCGACATGGTGCACGTGCCGTACAAAGGCGCGATCGAAGCGGTGAACTCGCTCGTCGGCAAGGATCTGGATTTCGTGTCTGGGCTGATGGCAGCCGTCGCGCCTCAGGTGGCGAGTGGGCGCTTGCGGGCGCTGGCAGTGAGCGGTGAATTGCGCTCGACCTTGCTGCCCCAGGTGCCGACGGTGGCCGAGAGCGGCTACCCGGGGTTCAGCCACAGCAGTTGGGGTGGTTACTACTTGCCCGCCAAGACACCGGCGCTGCTGGTGGACACTTTGCGTGCGGCGCTGCGCCAAGTCGAGGCTCAGCCCGACTTGCTGGCCTTCATCGCATCCACCGGCAGCGAGTTCCAGCCGACCGAAACGCCCGAGGCCTTTGCGGCGTATTTCAAGCAGGCGCTGGCATCGGAAGCCGTGCTGGTCAAAAAGCTCGGCTTGAGCTTGCAGTAGGCTGCCGCGCCGTCGAGTCCAAGGCTGCGGGATGCAGTCTTGGATTCGGTTTTTGCCTTCGTCCTTTGCTTGAACGATTTGCGCAAAACGAGCAGTTTCCGACTCCCCTCATTCGGTGCTGACCGGACCCAGGCATCCGCCTGTCTTGACATTGCGCAACCGAGCAGCGTGGACCCCGTCTGAGACTTGAGGTCGTGGTGCGCTGTGTGGTTCGACTCCCGTTTGGGCCGCCGACGTTTGGCCTCAGGTTCAGGAGTCTCGTCATGTTCGATACAGGAATTCCGAGTCTGGAATACCGGTCCCGCCGCGCCGGCAAGCGCGTGATGACGCCCAACCATCTGGAACAAGCGACATGCGCGGTGGTGTTGGCGGGCGGTCGAGGCTCCCGGCTCAAGCAGTTGACCGACTGGCGCGCCAAACCTGCGATGCCATTTGCCGGCAAGCTCAAGATCATTGATTTTGCGCTGAGCAACTGCGTCAATTCGGGGCTTCGACGGGTTTGCGTGCTGACGCAGTACAAAGCGCAGAGCCTGATCCGACACATCACCCGCGGTTGGGGAATCCTGGACGTGAGCCTTGGCGAGTTCATCGATGTGGTGCCAGCGCAGCAGCAGCACGGTGAACGCTGGTACAGCGGCACAGCCGACGCGGTTTACCAGAACCTGGACATGTTGCGTGAGGCGGATCCGCTCTACGTGCTGGTGCTGGCAGGCGACCACATCTACAAGATGGACTACAGCCTCATCATCGCTGACCACGTCAAGCGTACAGCCGATGTCACGGTGGCTTGCATCGAGGTGCCGCTGGACCAGGCGACAGCTTTTGGCGTGATGCGCATTGACGCAGACAACCGTGTCGTTGACTTTCAGGAAAAACCAGCCAAGCCCAGTCCGATGCCTGGCCACTCCAGCCTGGCCTTGGCGAGCATGGGCATCTATGTGTTCAGTGCCGAGTTTCTCTACCAAGAATTGGCCCGTGACGCAGGCGATACGGCTTCACGACACGACTTCGGTCGCGACATCATTCCTCGCATTCTCAAGCGTGCGAGAGTCTTCGCGCACGATTTCGCCGACAGCTGTGTCAACACGATTGAAGCAAGGCCTTACTGGCGTGATGTGGGGACACTCGACGCTTACTGGGAAGCCAACATCGATCTCATTCGGCCCGTGCCCGACCTCAACCTCTACGACGATGCGTGGCCCATCCGCAGCCTGCACCACCAACTGCCGCCGGCCAAGTTCGTTTTCGACGACGACGCCTGTCGTGGTACGGCGCTCGACTCCTTGGTTGCGAGTGGTTGTATCGTCAGTGGTGCGACGGTGCGGCGCTCGTTGCTGTTTTCCAAAGTTCGCATAGGAGAACGCAGCGTCGTCGAGGACTCACTCGTGTTGCCCAATGTCACGGTTGGTCGCGATGTGGTGTTGCGATGTTCATGCAAGAGGGTGATTGAGTCTTGCCTGAACAAACCAATTGATTCGTCTCGTGGCGCGACATGGCAGCGTTGCGTATCGCGATAGGCAGCTTGGGCCTGGGTTCGGCAGCGCAGCGGGTTTTGCGTTTGGCGACCCTGCTGTAGCTGGTCAAGTCTCAGGGTCTGCTGGCGGACCGTCAGGACATTTTGCAGCATCAGGTTTTATCGAGGGACAGTCCTGCATCGCCATTGTCGATCTGATGTTCCAGGCCGTAGCGTATCAGTGCCGCCGTGCTCGGGAGTTGCAGTTTTTCCTGGATGTGACTCTTGTGCGTGCTCACAGTCTTGATCGACAGGTGCAGTGCGGTGGCGATATCGGTCAGGCGTTGGCCGGCGACGATTCGCTGCAAGATATCGAGTTCGCGATTCGAGAGCTGCGCATGGTTGGGGTCCAGCAAAGTGCCATTGAACTGCTGGACCATGCGCTCGGCCAGCCTTGTGGTGACGTAGGCGCCGCCGGCAGCAACCTTGACCACTGCCGCCACCAACTCTTCGGCAGCGGTGCATTTGGTGACGTAGCCTTTGGCGCCGGACTTGAAGGCACGAACAGCGTACTGCTCCTCGGCGTGCATGCTGAGCACGAGCACCATCACCGACGGAAACGAGGCCCGGATTCTGTGGATGAGTTCTAAGCCGCTCATGCCCGGCATTGAGAGGTCGACGATGGCCAGATCGAGAGCTTGTTGGCGCAGTATCTCAAGCGCTTCGAACCCCGAGCTGGCCTCGGTGATATGCCATTGGCTGCCTCTCGCCGTGAGGATTCGCTTGAGTCCTTCGCGAACAACAGCGTGGTCATCGACCAACAGCAGGTGCAGTAATCCAGGGCTTGCGCGCTCGGTCATGAGGTTGGCTGAGATGGTTGCTAGCCCTGGGTGAGGAGCGGGCTCATCAGGTCTTGGGCGGGTTCGAGGGTGATCAATGCCCGTCAAGTTGCGAACCGGCACGGTCACAAGACCGCGATGCAAGACTTGACCTGAGTCGGGTCAGCTCGCCGCCTACGGGTGAGGCGTCATTGGAAGTAGCTTCGCGATTGGTGTTGCCGGATTGATGTATAGGCACTTGGCCAGTGCGACAGATGAATCTGAACAATGAGATCCATCGAATGTTGGCTGTCAATACAGGATGCTGGTGATCACCACGTTTGACGCTTTGCGGGGATCAGCCGGTGATGATATGCCAAGCGGGGCTTTTTGTTGCAGCAATGATTCTGCGTTCGGCCCCTCAAGTCGGGGGTATCGCTCGGCAACATTTGGTATGCGTAAAATTTCTTTGAAAGATTCTATCTGGCCATGCCCATGCCAGCCCGCGGTGATCGCTAAATCCCTCTACTTGGCCAGATGAGTCCGAACGCGAATAGAGAAATTTCTGTATCTGAATCAGAATAATCTGATGTCATTTGATCCTTGACAACCGATATCGCGTGGTTTCAGCCTGCTGGAAGATCAGGGCTTGGACCAATTCGATAAACGCAGGGGGCTCACATGGCGGGGACAATGGGATCAGAATTCGGGCAGTCGCAATTTACCCGTGATGCTTCTAGGCTACGGGCAGGCGTCGGCGAGCGCAGTCGCTTGGCGGACTTGTTGCAGCTGATGGGCGTTGGGCTCGACGATCAGCGTTCTGCGCCAGATATACCGCTGTCTGTGCGAAGGCTGCGAACGGGAGATACCTTGTTTTACCAGGGCGCCAGAGCCGAGGCTATTTATTTCGTTCGCGGTGGCACATTCAAGAGCTTTCGCATCGCCGAAGACGGGTATGAGCAGGTGCTGGGGTTTTCCGGGCGAGCCGAGGTTCTGGGTTTCGACGCGATCTGCATGGGGTATTACCCGACCGCTTCGGTGGCGTTGGAAGAGGCCAGTGTCTACGTGTTGCCGATGCGCGATATTCTGACACCCGGGCAGCGCATTGCGGCACTCGACCGGGTCGTGACCATGGCGGTCAGCCGGGCCTTGTCTCAACGTGGCGAACTCGCTGACGTGATGGCTGCGGTTGCAGCCGAGGTTCGTCTGGCGCGATTCTTGGTTCAGCTTTCACGTCGCATGGAAGCCTGCAGTCAGTCGCCGCGGCGGTTTCGTTTGCGGATGGGACGGCGCGATATCGCCAGCCACCTCGGGGTGGCGCATGAAACCGTCAGCCGGTCTTTCCATGCGCTGGTGAAGTGGTCGCTGCTGTATGTCAGCAACCGCGAGGTCGAGATCCTCGACATGGATGGTCTGCTTGCTTTGTCGCGCAGCACCCGACGCCATGTCGAGGAGCCTGGCATTTCGAGCATGGCCTGTCTTGCGCAGGAGCAGTCAGCGGTAGATCAGCGTGCGAATGACAGGCAGGCCGCTTGAACCGATATTTGCGCAGCGCAGTCTCTGGTCAGGGATGCCCAGCAAGATCCTCAGGCCTTGCGCCGGCGCTTTGCGGCGTCAGCGCTGGCCGACGTGCACGTCGCCAAAAAGTGTCGTCATGCCGCGTGGCTGAGATCTCCAGTACTGGTGCGGCGCTTCGACTTGGGCGTTGAGCTTGGCTGCAGCGTGCCAGGGCCAGTGCGGGTCGAACAGCATGCCGCGCGCCAAGGCCACCAAATCGGCCTGGCCATTGGCGATGATCGCCTCGGCTTGCTCGGGATCGGTGATCAGGCCGACGGCGATGGTAGGCAGGCCGGTTTCCCGTCGCATTTGGTCGGCCATCGCCACTTGGTAACCTGGCGCCAGCGGGATTTGCTGGCGTGGCGAGATACCACCGCTAGAGACATCGATGAAGTCGCCTCCACGCGACCTGAGGGCTTTGCCGAAAGCCAGGCTTTGGTCCAAGTCCCAGCCGCCGTCGACCCAATCGGTGGCCGAGATCCTGAAGCCGACCGGCACGGTCACAGGCACAGCGGCGCGCACAGCATCGAAGATCGCCAACGGGAAGCGCATGCGGTTGTCCAGCGAGCCGCCATACTCGTCGGTCCGGGCATTGGACAGCGGCGACAGAAATTCGTGCAGCAAGTAGCCGTGCGCGGCGTGCAGTTCGATGGCGTCAAACCCCAGTCGATGGGCACGCAGCGCTGACGCGACAAAGGCCTGAAGAATCCGTTGCAAGCCCGCATTGTCGATTGCCTCGGGCGGCATTTCGCCGCTGGCGTGGGGCAGCGCCGAAGGCGCTTGAGTCTGCCAGCCGCCTTGCTCCGGCGCTATCAGTTGGCCGCCATCCCAGGGCGCGTGGCTGGAGGCCTTGCGGCCGGCGTGGGCCAACTGGATTGCGATCGGCATCCGCGAATGTTGGCGCACCGCGCGCAGCACCCGCGCCAGCGCAGCTTCTGTGTCATCCGACCAAAGACCAAGGTCGGCGGGCGTGATGCGTCCTTCGGGTTCAACCGCAGTGGCTTCAACGAACAGCAGACCAGCGCCGGACAACGCGAGTTGACCCAGGTGAATGAGATGCCAATCGTTGGCCAGGCCATCGGTGGCGCTGTACTGACACATCGGCGCGATCACGATGCGGTTCTTCAACAGCAGCGGTCCAATGGAAAACGGTGAAAAAAGAGGGCTCATGAGGGGGGTCCGAATAGGCGTGCGAGGGCGTTCAGGTCAACGTGGCGTGATGGGTGGTTTTGGCCGTGGCAAGCCTGAGCAGGGTCAAATAGCTTGGCTGGACCTCCATGCTGGCTGTTGTTCCGCGTTGTCTCAAGATCGCGTGGGCGACTGGTAACTTCCAGCAAGGCAGCTTGGTGAAAAGATGATGTTCGCAGTGGTAGTTGACCCAGTACGGTGCGATCAGGGTACGCTCCAGCCAATTGGCTTGCGTGGTTCTCGCCTGGCGCAGCGGGTCAGCCTGGTTCTTCCCCAACAAGGCGTGTTCGGCGATGTTGCGGATGCGAACAGCCAGTGGCAGCCAGCACACTATTGGCAGCAACCACAGCACCAGCCATATCCACCAGCCTCCTGCGGCAGCAAAGACCATGAACCCGAGCGCATGGCTCAACAGAAAGCGCTTGTCTTTGGCCAACTCGAGCCAAAATCTGTGAAGCGCGGACTCACCGCTGGCGCGGGCTCTGATCGCCGGCGCGATGTGGCCGAAATGCTGTTTGTAGAAGGTCTGACCGCTCAGGTCGCGCAACACCTTGCGCGCAAGAGAGGCTGGGCTGATTGGAAACGGTGCTGACAGCACCAGATCCGGGTCCTCGGTTTGCTGCACAAACCGGTGATGCTGCAAATGGTATGGCCGGTACTGGCGCAGGCCGGCCGAGCACAACCAGGTGCCCACCCAGTCGTTGACCCGCCTGTTGACATGCAGCGTCGCGTGTGCAGCGTCGTGCATCAGCACGAACAAGCCAAGCTGGCGGGTACCGATGACCATCACCGCGAAGGGGATCGTTAGCGGCCAGATCGCGCCAACCAGCATCGCGATGGCGATCACGCCCCAGCAATGCGCCACCAGCCAAAGGCCTCGCCATGTGGATCGCTCGCTCAGTGAGCGCCATTGTTCTGCGTTGAAATAGTCTTCAGGTCTTGCGCGTGCGGCGACAGCCATGGAGCTCCTGTACTCAAGTCTGATGGTCCGGCAACGTGCAGTCCTGCGACGGACTCGACACCCATCAAGGGTTCGCGCAGCGTCACGTTGATGCATCAAGGCCCAGTACCGCCTGGCGGAAATTGTATGCCGTGCCAGGTCGTCCAGCGTCCTGGGCCATTGGCCCCGGGATCACGGGCAGGTCCTTCTGGCATTGAGGGTTCTCGAGCATCCAAGCTGGCGCGACGCAATGCTTGTTGCGGTCGATCGCTGTCATCTTTTCCTTGATCGCGGCTGATGCGCCCTTGTCTGGCTCGAGCGCTGAGAAATTCTGGGAGTACACGATGTCAGCCTTGTCCAGTCTTGTTGATACCCGTCTCGCACAGTTGCCGAGAACGATGGCGCTTGAATGGCCAGGCGGGCGCGCCCATCAGCAAAACCAGTTCACCAAAGTCAAAATTTCACCTGCCCGGCCTGGCAAGGCCACGCTTCACCGCTAGACTCGCAAGGATGGGTATCAAACGACAGGCTCGGGGCCGGGTTTGCATTTGGATGGCGGGAATCCTGCTGCTGGCGCAATGGCTGGTGGCCGCCTATGCCTGTGCAGCGCTTGGACTGCCGCCACTTGGGCACGCTGTCGCTGAAGCGCCGGCTGATTGTCACGGCATGATGGCCGACGCAAACGATGCTGGCAAGTCGCTGTGCAAGGCGCATTGCGACGCTGACCGCGTGTTGCCACCGCAAGTCCTGGTTGATGACTTGACGGTGTCTGGCGGATTTTTCTTGGTCAGCTTGTTGGCGCTAGAGCCACTTGCTTCGCAAGCCAGACGATCGGATTGGCCGCGATCGGGTGAGCCACCTGGCTGGCCACCGCTGTACCTGATTCACCAGGTTCTCCGCCTATAAGCCGCTTCTAAGCCGCCTCTAGACCGCCTCTAGACCGCTTTGCGGACTGCGGCGCCGTTGTATCGCGCGCTGCAAGCATAGACAGGCCTTGGATTTTCCATGGTCTGCTCGCCTGGACATGGAGAACCTCTGATGAATTGCCGAAATCGTGCGGCTTGGGCCGCCGCCCCATCTGCCAGACCGGCCGCCGAGCGGCTACGGTCCGTGCTGTTGGCCACCTGCTGTGTTTTGATCGGGTCAGCATCAGCCCAGCCTACCGAGGGTCTGAGCTTCGAGCGCGCCCAGGCATTGGCCACCGAGCGTGCGCCGATGATCATGGCGCGCCGGGCTTCGGTCGACGCGGCTCGTTACTTGGAGCTCGTTGCCGATCAGCTGCCCGATCCGCGCTTGACTTTGGGCATCGACAACCTGCCGATCAGTGCAGCAGATCGCTTCTCGCTGTCGCGTGAGCCCATGACTCAGCGCAGCCTGGGATGGCTGCAAGAGGTGCCCAACCGCGACAAGCGCGCCGCACGTGCTCTGGCTGCCCAGGCTCGGTCCGAGCGTGAGATCGCGACGCTGGAGGTCGATCGACTGGGCATCCGACGCGAGGTGGCGCAAGCTTGGGCGGCGCGCTATTTCGCCGAGCGCCAGCTCGGCTTGTTCCAAGGGCTGTTGGACGAGAATCGACTGCTGCGCAGCACGGTGGGCGCCCGCATCGCTGGTGGCCGCGCGACGCCTGCAGATTCGACCATGGCGCGCCAGGACTTGCTGCTGCTGGCCGACCGGCGGGATGAACTGGCTAGGGCCCAGACCCAGGCGCAGGCCACGCTCAGGCGCTGGCTTGGCGATGAAGCGCAATGGCCGCTGGCCGGCGCGCTGCCGGCGCTGGCGGCTGAGGTGCAAGACCTGCATCGCGGCATCGCGAGGCATGCGGATCTGCTGTTGTTCGAGCCGGTGGCGCGCATGGCGCAGGCCGAGGTACAGGAGCTGGAGGCCGGCAGGAAGGGCGACTGGAACTGGCAGCTGGCTTACTCGAAGCGCGGCTCGGCTTATGGCGACATGGTGTCGTTTCAGATTGGCTTCGATCTGCCGCTCTGGCAAGCATCGCGGCAAGACCCGCAGATTGCCGCCAAGCGCAAGGAGGCTGAGCGCATTGGCGCCGAGCGTGAGGAATTGATGCGGCGGCGGCGCGAGGAGATTGATTTGCAACTGGCTGATCTTGACGAGCTGACGCGCAAGCTCGACCGCCTGCAGACTGTGGCCACACCGCTGGCCAACGAGCGCGTCGCGCTGGCATTGGCCGCATACGAGGCTGCTCGCGGCGACTTGGCCGGTGTGCTGGTGGCGCGTCGCGAGCGCGCCGAACTCGGTCTGAGAGCGGTCGAACTCGAGGCGCGGCAGTTTGCGGTGCGCGCCAGGCTGAACTTTTTTATCGCGGAGTCACGCTGATGAACACACTGACGTTCAATCGCAGGACGCTGCTCGCCGCCGCACTGCTTGGTGCGCTGATCGCGGGCCTCGCGGGCTACGGACTGGCGCTCTGGCGCCAGTCCGTGACCGCCGATGTGAATGGCCTGGCTGGCCCGATCGTGGGGACAGTTGACATGGCCAGCGCGAACGGCCTCGACAGCCGCAAGCCGCTGTACTGGTACGACCCGATGAAGCCTGATGCGCGCTTCGACAAGCCCGGCAAGTCTCCTTTCATGGACATGGATCTGGTACCACGCTATGCCGAGGACGCGACCGCTGGCGGGGTGAAAATAGATCCGCGTCTGACGCAGAGTCTGGGGTTTCGCTTGGCAAGCGTCACGCGCGAGGTGGTGGCCAGCAGCTTCGACGCGGTGGGCACGCTAGGCTTGAATGAACGCGACGTGGCGATCGTGCAAAGCCGCGCAGCTGGTTTTGTCGAAAAGGTTTATGCGCGCGCACCGGGCGATGTGGTGCTGGCCGGTGCGCCGCTGGTCGATCTGTTGGTGCCCGAGTGGGCTGGCGCGCAGCAGGAGTTTCTAGCCGTTCGAGCCTACGCTGAGGACACGCTGGCGGCAGCGGCGCGCCAGCGCTTGTTGTTGCTCGGCATGCCCGAAATGCTGGTGCGCGAGGTCGAGCGCAGTGGACGGGCGCAGCCGGTGATGACGATTACGAGCCCGATCGGTGGCGTGATCCAGGAGTTGATGGTGCGCAGCGGCATGTCGCTGGGCGCGGGCATGACGCTGGCTCGCATCAACGGCTTGGCCACGGTATGGCTGGAGGTGGCGGTGCCCGAAGTGCAAGCGGCATTGGCGAACCCCGGTAGCTCGGTCAAGGCGCGCTTTGCCGCTTATCCTGGTGAGGTTTTCGAAGGACGTGTCAAAGCGGTGTTGCCCGAGACGGTGCGCGAGACCCGCACGCTGCGCTTGCGCATCGAGTTGCCCAACCCCGCCGGCAAGCTCAAGGCCGGCCTGTATGCGACGGCCACGATCGTCGGTGCTGGTGAGGCCGCGTTGGTTGTGCCTAGTGAAGCTGTGATCCGAACTGGCCAGCGCGCTGTGGTCTTTGTCGCTGGCGAAAAGCCCGGTCAGTTCAGCCCCGTCACGGTAGAGCTCGGGCGCGAGGTCGGCGACAAGCTGGTGGTGATCAAGGGCTTGACTGCAGGCCAACAAGTGGTCGCGTCGGGTCAGTTTTTGATCGACTCCGAGGCCAGCATGGCCGGCATGGTCGCGCGGTCTGCTGCCAGTCAGGAGACGCCCAAGTGATTGCAGGCCTGATCCGCTATTCGATCGCCAATCGCTTGCTGGTGTTGCTGTTGACGCTGTTCATCGCCGCCTGGGGCGTCTGGGCACTGCGCACGACGCCGATCGATGCACTGCCCGACCTGTCTGATGTTCAGGTCATCATCCGCACCAGCTACCCGGGCCAGGCGCCGCAAATCGTCGAGAACCAGGTCACTTATCCACTCGCCACAACCATGTTGTCTGTGCCTGGCGCCAAGACTGTGCGTGGGTTCTCGCTGTTCGGCGACAGCTTTGTCTACGTGTTGTTCGAGGATGGCACCGACCTGTACTGGGCGCGTTCACGTGTGCTCGAATACATCAACCAAGCGCAGGGCCGGTTGCCGGCGGGTGCCAAGACATCGCTTGGGCCCGATGCGACCGGTGTCGGATGGATTTTCCAATATGCGCTGCTTGACAGGTCCGGCAAGCACGACCTGTCCGAATTGCGCGCGCTGCAGGATTGGTTTCTCAAGTACGAGTTGAAAAGCCTGCCCGACGTCGCCGAGGTGGCGTCGGTCGGTGGCATGGTCAAGCAGTACCAAGTCGTGGTCGACCCTTACAAGCTGGCGGCCTATGGACTCAGCTTCGAGCAAGTGCGCCTGGCGCTGATGGCGGCGAACCAGGAGGTCGGCGGCTCTGTGTTGGCGTTGGCCGAGGCTGAATACATGGTGCGTGCCAGCGGCTACTTGCGAACCTTGGATGACTTCCGTGCGGTGCCGCTGAAGGCCCAGGGCGGCGTGCCGGTACGTCTGGGCGATGTGGCTGTGGTTCAACTCGGCCCGGAGATGCGCCGCGGTATTGTCGAACTCGATGGCGAGGGTGAGGTCGCTGGCGGGGTGGTGATCCTGCGCTCGGGCAAGAACGCTCAGTCCACAATCGCAGCGGTCAAGGCCAAGCTGGAGACTTTGAAGTCGGGTTTGCCGGCCGGCGTCGAGATCGTCGTCACTTACGACCGCAGCCAGTTGATCGAGCGTGCGATCCGAAATCTTTCGGGCAAGCTGCTGGAGGAATTTGCAGTCGTCGCGCTGGTCTGTGGGCTGTTCCTGTGGCATTTGCGCTCCTCACTGGTGGCGATCATCTCGCTGCCGCTGGGTATCCTGGCGGCCTTTGTGGTGATGCGCTACCAGGGCATCAACGCCAACATCATGTCGCTGGGTGGGATCGCGATTGCGATCGGCGCGATGGTCGATGCGGCGGTGGTGATGATCGAGAATGCGCACAAGAAGATGGAAGCTTGGCAGCATGCTCACCCCGACGAGATCTTGCGCGGCCCAGCGCACTGGCAGGTTGTCAGCGACGCAGCGGTCGAGGTCGGACCGGCGCTGTTCTTCAGCCTTCTGATCATCACCTTGTCCTTTATTCCGGTGTTCACGCTGGAGGCCCAAGAGGGCCGGTTGTTTGGCCCGCTGGCCTACACCAAGACCTATGCGATGGCGGCTGCTGCGCTGCTGTCGGCGACCTTGATCCCGGTGTTGATGGGCTATTGGATCCGCGGTCGCATCCCGGACGAGCGCAAGAACCCGATCAGCCGGATGCTGATCGCAGCCTACGGGCCGGTGCTCAATGGCGTACTGCGATTCCCCAAGACCACGCTGGTCATCGCGCTGCTGTCCTTGGCCACCACCGCCTGGCCGCTGATGCGTCTTGGCGGTGAATTCCTTCCGGCCCTCGACGAGGGTGATCTGTTGTACATGCCCACCGCGTTGCCAGGGTTGTCGGCGGCCAAGGCGGCCGAACTGCTGCAGCAGACCAATCGCATGATCAAGACTGTGCCTGAGGTGGCCAGGGTGTTTGGCAAGGCGGGCCGCGCCGAGACCGCCACCGATCCAGCGCCGATGGAGATGTTCGAGACGACGATACAGCTCAAGCCGCGGTCGCAGTGGCGCGCGGGTCTGACACCGGAAAAACTGATCGAGGACCTGGATTCGGCAGTCAAGGTGCCCGGCTTGGCCAACATCTGGATACCACCGATCCGCAACCGTATCGACATGCTCGCCACCGGTATCAAGAGCCCGATAGGCGTCAAGGTCTCGGGCACCGACCTGCGGGTGATCGACCGCATCGCCGGCGAGATCGAGCGCGTGGCCCGGCAGGTAAACGGTGTCAGCTCGTCACTGGCCGAGCGCCTGACCGGAGGGCGCTATGTCGATGTGCATATCGACCGCTTGGCCGCCGGCCGATATGGCATGAGCATTGCAGATGTGCAGGCCATCGTCTCTGGCGCGATTGGTGGTGTGATCGCAGGCGAGACTGTGGAAGGCCTGGCGCGTTTTCCGATCAGTCTGCGCTACCCTCGCGAGCTGCGCGACTCACCCGAGAAGCTGCGTCAACTGGCTTTCCTGACGCCTGGTGGCCAACAGATCACGCTGGGCACGGTCGCGCGCATAGCACTCAATGAAGGTCCGCCGATGCTCAAGAGCGAGAACGCCAGGCTGTCGAGTTGGGTCTATATTGATGTGCGCGGACGCGACCTCGCGGCAGTGGCTGATGACTTGCGGCGCGCTGTAGCGGCATCGGTGACGCTGGCGCCTGGCATCAGCGTGGCTTACGCCGGTCAATTCGAGTTCATGGAGCGTGCCAATGCCAGGCTGAAAGTTGTTGTGCCTGCGACGCTGCTGATCATCTTCGTGCTGCTTTATTTGACTTTCAAACGTTTTGACGAGGCGGTGCTGATCATGGCAACGTTGCCATTTGCGTTGACCGGCGGGGTGTGGTTCCTCTACCTGCTGGGCTACCACCTGTCGATTGCCACTGGCGTGGGGTTCATCGCGCTGGCTGGGGTCAGCGCCGAGTTTGGCGTCGTGATGCTGATCTATCTCAAGCATGCTTTGGCCGAGCGCTTGGCCCAGGGCCAGCAACAAACACAGGACCTCGTCGACGATGCGATCCGTGAGGGCGCACTGTTGCGCGTGCGGCCCAAAGCGATGACAGTGGCGGTGATTCTGGCGGGTCTGGTGCCGATTGTTTGGGGCAGCGGCACCGGCTCGGAGGTGATGAGTCGGATCGCCGCGCCGATGCTGGGCGGCATGATCACCGCGCCCTTGCTGTCTTTGCTGGTGGTGCCTGCTGCCTATGCCTTGTTGCGGCGGCGAATCCGTACCCAGGGGGTCTAGATCTGGGCGATGCCGCCTTCAGCCACCAGCGGTGTCTAGAGCGCGATGTCGGCGTGGAGGCGATCGCGAAGTGCCTGCGGCGTTGATGGCGTGATCTCGAATCCGGCCAGGCTTGCCCGGTCGCGCACCTCGGCCAAACCAAGAACGGTCAGGATGTCGCGTTGCAACTTCTCGACCACCGGCGCTGGCGTGCCGGCCACCGCCACCAGTGCAGCCCAAGGGTGCATGTCGACCGACGGGCCACCGGCTTCGACCAGGGCCGGGATGCCGGCATGGCCGGCCAAGCGGCTTTTTGCGGCCACCGCGAGTGGCCGGCGCCAGCGCGTAGGGCCGAAAAAAAAGAATACCGTCAGTTCACCGAAGGGCGAGTAGGCGATAGGCTTGGGGCCGCCCAAGTAGGGTTGCGGCCAGC
>RGQD01000630.1 GCA_010030205.1 Betaproteobacteria bacterium | reverse complement strand
GCCGAGGTTGAAGCCGAGCCCGAAGTCCGACGTGCGATTCTCGAAGCCGACCGCCAGACTCAGCGGGTTCTTCGCGAGCGGGCTCTTGAGCGCAGCAACATCGCCATTGGCCGACAAGTTCATCACCTGTTGCTTGACCATGGTGGTGGTGAACGTCGGGATGCTGAGATAGTTCAGCATCGCCGGCGTGATCGAACCGGCAGCGCCGAACAGGTTCACCGGCACACAGCCACCGGTGGCGACTGTGCAGTTGGTCGTGCTGAGCGAGCGCACCGATTGCTGCAGCTTGGTGAAGCCGAAACCGTTTGCCGTTGTCGCAATCTGGTTCGATTGCCCAGACTGGTAGTAGCCGTCATAGTTCCAAGATTCCAGCATCGGGATGCTGCCGCGCAGGCCGGCTGTGTACTGCGTCGTGGTGTTGTCGTAGCTGTAGATCCGAGGGCCTGCCTCGACAAAACGCCGGGCGAAGTTGGCCTTGAATTCGGTGGCATTGCCGGCCACACAGTTGGCGGCGGAAATGCCGTAGGCCGTACAGAGTTGCTGACGCACCGCATCAGGAATGTAAGGGTTGCCGATCGGCATGTTGAGCGCGACGCCAAAGGTGCCTGACGGTGCCAAATTCAGCGTCACGTTGCTGATCGTGTGGAAGACCTCCGCGTAGGCTTCGGCGTGCTCGTTGATCACGAAGCGACCCATCGCAGTCGCCTGGGTACGGTTCAGCGGCGTCTCGAAGTAATTCAGCGGGTTGGTGTTGTAACCGTCCGGCGGCCCTGAAGTGACCGCGCTTCGCAGCACGCCGGTACCGCTGTCGATGACGCGAGAGCCGTTGATCGGCGCAGGCATGCCCGACAACACCGCCGGCACCGAAGTGCCGGAATAGCCGCCCGGCAGGCCTGTCGACGAGCTGATCACCGTGTTCGAATAGTCGCGATCGCGCAGGTTGAGCGGCATCGTGCGGGTGGTACCGACGTTCAGCGCCACGTTGCCACGTCCGTCGGCCAGGTTCGAACCGATCGTGAAGTCGTTTTTGAAGCGCTTGGCATCACCGCGCTCGGACACGCTGTAGAGCGACGTCGCCTCGATACCGGAGAAATTGCGCTTGGTGACGAAATTGACAACCCCAGCCACAGCATCTGCGCCATACACCGCAGACGCACCGCCGGTGACGATGTCGACCCGATCGAGCAGCGACACCGGAATGGTGTTGGTGTCGACCACGCCACCCAGCGTGGCGGGAACGATGCGCCTGCCGTTGATAAGCACCAGCGTGCGGTTGCTGCCCATGCCACGCAGGTCAACCGACGCCGTGCCGTTTGACCCGTTGTTGATGCCTGGTCCGATCGCGGGATAAGCGGAAGGCAGGCCTCTGAACAACTCCTCGACCGCCACCGGCTGGGTAGTGTCGATGTCGACGCGGCTGACAGAACTGATCGGACTGCTCGACTCGTTGCCAATGGTCCTGATGCGCGAACCGGTGATCTCGACCCGTTCGGTGGTCTGGGCCTGAACAGCCATACCCGCCGTCAGCAATGTGCTGCCCAGTGCGATCAGCACGCCGGTGTTGACTTTCGATCTCTTGAACATGTGAAGT
>RGQD01000629.1 GCA_010030205.1 Betaproteobacteria bacterium | reverse complement strand
GTGGTGGCGGAGTTCTCGCCAACAGGACAACGCGGCCGTTACGTCGGCATCTTCGAGACCATGGTCGGAACCACCTTCGTCATGGGACCGGCGGTGCTGGTCTGGGTCGGCCCCGCCGAGCCCGCGGCCCTGTGGGTGGCGGTCGGTTTCATGACGGCGGGCCTGGCCTGGAGCTTCCTGATCCCGAAAATGCCGGACGCCGCCGATGCCCACAGCTCCAAGGTCGGGCTGCACGGCGTCTGGCAGGCGCTGGTAAAACACCCGATCATCATGCTGGCGGGCTTCGTGGGCGGCTTCTTCGAGAGTGGCATCACCTCGATCCTGCCGCTGTACGGCCTGGCGCTGGGCCTGGGTGCCGCCACCGCGGCGCTGCTGGTCTCGGCCAGCGGCCTGGGGAGCGCGCTGATGATGCTGCCGGTGGGCATGCTGGCAGACCGCTGGAACAACCCGGCCGCCGGCCGGCGCAAGATGATGATCGTGCTGGCATTCGCCACCCTTCTGGCGACCTGCGTCGTGCCGCTGGTGGCGGACATCACCGTGCTCGCGTGGCCGATCGTATTCCTGTGGGGCGGTGCCGGCGGCAGCCTGTACACGCTGGCGATGATCGACATTGGCTCGCGCGAAGAGGGCATCACCCTGGTCAACAGCACGGCCGTGCTGGTGCTCACCTACACCCTGGGCGGCATGACCGCCTCGGGCGCGTCCGGCGCCCTGCTGCAGTGGTCGCCGACCCTGGGCTTCCCGCTGCTGCTGGCCAGCGTGGCGCTGGTGGGCTGGATCGCGCTGCTGCGCACGCGCCACCGCGACGACATATAGGCCGCAAGGGCCAGGCCGATCGCTAGCGCCGCCGCTGCTCGAATCCTTCCAGCACGTTCACCGTCTTGACGCCGAGTTCGGCCACGGCATAACCGCCTTCGAAAACGAACACCGTCGGAAGGCCAGCGTCGGCCAGGTCTTCGCCCACACGCAGATAGTCCTCGCTGCGCAGTGTGAAGCCCGAGATCGGATCGCCGGCGAACGTGTCCAGCCCCAGCGAGACCACCAGCGCGTCAGCCCGGAACTCCGCGATCGACCGCAAGGCCGTATGCAGGGCCGAACGCCACTGCACGAAGCCGGTTCCGCGCGCCAGCGGCAGGTTCAGGTTGAAGCCGTGGCTGGCACCCACCCCGCGTTCATCGGCATATCCGAGGAAGAACGGGTACTCGGTGTGCGGGTCCCCGTGGATGCTGGCAAAGAACACGTCCAGCCGGTCGTAGAAGATCGCCTGGGTGCCGTTGCCATGGTGGTAGTCGACGTCGAGCACGGCGACGCGTGCGCAGCGCCTGCGCCGCCAGCGCGGCGTTGTTCAGGAAACAATAACCGCCAAAAAAATCGGCGCCAGTATGGTGCCCCGGCGGGCGACTCAGCGCGAACGCGTCACGCGCGCCGTCCGCCACCGCATGGGCCGCGTCGAGCGCACACCACGCGCCCTGGCGCGCCGCGACCCAGGTACCGGAGGTCAGGGGCGAGCCGGAGTCGAACGAAAAACGCCCTAGGCGGGCGGCGAAGTTGGCCGGCAGCACGTCGCTGCGCAAGGCGTGGTTGGGCCATA
>RGQD01000628.1 GCA_010030205.1 Betaproteobacteria bacterium | reverse complement strand
ATCGCCTGTTGCGGCGTCATACCGCCGTGGCGCTGCGCGTCGAGCGCGAAGTCGATCATCATGATCGCGTTTTTCTTCACGATGCCGATCAACAGCAGGATGCCGATGGTGGCGATCAGTGTCAGGTCCATGTCGAACCACCTCAGCGTCAGCAGCGCGCCCACCGCCGCAGAAGGCAGACCGGCCAGGATCGTGATCGGGTGGATGTAGCTCTCATAGAGCACGCCCAGCAGCACGTAAATCACCAGCAATGCGCCGACGATCAACACGACCTGGCTGCCCTGCGAGTTCTTGAACACCGCCGCGTCGCCGCCATAGGTGGTGATCACCGAGTCAGGCAGCTGAATCTCCTGACGGACCTTGTCGATGCGGTTGGTCGCATCGCCAAGCGCAGCACCCGGCGCCAGATTGAACGAGACCGTGACCGCTTGCAACTGGCCGACGTGGTTGATCGAGGTCGGGCCCACGGTGCGCTTGACAGTCGTGAACGCTGACATCGGCACCAACGCACCCGTCGAAGCCCGCACGTAGACACCGCCCAGAGCGCTCTCATCGGCCTTGGCCTGCGGCGCCACCTCCATGATGACCTGGTAGCTATCGACCGTCGTGAAGATCGTGCTGACCTGGCGTTCACCGAAAGCCGAAAAAAGGCCCGAACGAATCGCGTCGATCGACACCCCCAACGCGTTGGCGCGCGCTCGGTCGATGTTCAAGCTCGCCTGCAGGCCGCGCAGCTGCGAATCGCTGGTGACGTCGCGGAACAGCGGGTCAGCGCGCAGCTTTTCCTGCAGCTTGAGCGCCCAGTTGTTCAGCTCACCGGCCTGCACGCTCTGCAAGATGTATTGGTACTGCGCCTTGCTGGGCCGGCCGCCGAGCTGCAGGTTTTGCGTTGGCCGCATGAAGGCGTTGATACCCGGGATCGTTCGCAGCTTCTTGCGAAGCCCCTCGATCACCTGTTTCATCGGCGGCCGCTGGTCCCGAGGCTTCAGGTTGATGAACAGCCGGCCGGTGTTCTGCGAACCTTGGCCGCCATTGAAGGAGGTCACGGTCGCCACTGACGGGTCGGCCCGAAGCAGCGCTGCGACCCGGTCCTGCAGCCGCACCATCTCCTCGAAGGACACATCTTCGGCGGCCTCGGTGCTGACGTTCATCTGCCCGATGTCCTCTTCCGGGAAGAAACCCTTCGGAATCTCTTTGAAGAGCCATCCAGTGGCCACGAAAGTCAGCAGCGCCACCAGCAGCACGACCTTGCGCCAGCGCAGCGCACCGTCCAGCGTGCGGCTGTAGCCACGCAACATCGCGTCGAAAGCGTAGCCAAAACCACGCACCAGGAATCCCGGTGGCTTTTTGTGCGCTTCATCGGTAAGGAACCGGCTGGCCATCATCGGCACCAACGTCAGCGAGACGAAAGCCGAGGCAACGATCGCCAGACCGACGATCACCGCGAACTCGTGGAACAGCAAGCCGATCACCCCAGGCATGAAAAAGATCGGGATGAACACCGCGACCAACGAGATCGAGATCGACAGAATCGTGAAGCCGACCTCGCGCGAGCCCCGCAGCGCGGCCTGGAAAGGCGCCTCGCCATGCTCGACATGGCGCATGATGTT
>RGQD01000627.1 GCA_010030205.1 Betaproteobacteria bacterium | reverse complement strand
CGGAATAGACCGGCGCCAAGGTTCATTGGAGAGTTCCCATGCAGCGTGTGCCCCGCATCGCGTTCGTCACCGTTGGCCAGTCGCCGCGCGTCGATGTGTTGCCGGAGATCCTGGCGCGTGTCCACGACCCCATCGAAGCGGTCGAGTTCGGCGCGCTGGATGGCCTGACAATGGCCGAAGTCGCCGCGCTGGAGCCGCCGCGCGGGGAGGCCAGCCTGTGCACCCGCATGCGCGACGGCCAGCAGGTGGTTACAGGCAAGCGCCAGACCGGCGACCTGCTGCAGGCGCTGTTCGATCGCTTAGATCGCGAGGGCTTCGATGCCATCACCTTGCTTTGCACAGGCCACTTCGAAAACATCGGCAGCAAGACGCTGATGATCGAGGCGCAGCGTGTCGTCGACGCGACGGTGGATGCGCTGTCGCTCGGCTGTCGTAACCTCGGCATAATGGTACCGCTAGAGCGTCAGCTTGCCGAGTTCCATGTCCAGGGCGACGGCCAGCGCAAGGTGACCGCCACGTATTACTCGCCCTACAGCGGCGACCGGCTAGAAGTTGCTGCGAACGAGGTCACCGGCTGCGACCTCGTGGTCATGCACTGTATGGGCTACACCGAGCACATGCGTGGCCGCGTCGTTGCCGCGCTGGATAAGCCCGTGCTGCTGGCACGCCGCATCGTTGCTGGAGCGATCCAGCAAGTCATTTGAACGACACAAAAGAAGGGATGACCATGAAGACAACACTCCTTGCCGGCCTTGCGGCCGTGCTGCTGGCCACCGCGGCCATGCCCACGCAGGCTTTCGAGCGCGCGGGCGAGCGCAAAATCATCGTGTTCGCCGGCCGCCAGCAGGTCCCGGTACTCGACCCGCATGTGCGCTACGACTGGTCCACGCGGATGATGCAGCAGTCGATTTACGACGCGCTGGCCAAGTACACGGGTGACCCGGCCAAGGTCGAGCCCTGGCTAGCCGAGCGCTGGACGTCCAGTCCCGACGCCAAGACCTGGACCTTCCACCTCGTCAAGAATGCCAAGTTTCACAACGGCGACCCGGTGGATGCCGAAGCCGTGCGTTACTCCTTCGAGCGAGGTTTGAAGCTCAACAAGGGCGTGGCCTGGATGCTGAAGGACTTTCTCGATCCGTCGGGCGTCGAGGTGGTGGACACGTATACCGTGCGCTTCAATCTCAAGCAGGGCTACGCGCCATTCCTTGGCTGGGTGCCCTGGTGGTACATCGTCAACCCCAAGCAGGTCAAGGCCAACGAGGTCGGCGGCGACTACGGCCAGAAGTGGCTCACCGAGAACAGCGCGGGCAGCGGTCCGTTCACGCAGAAGCGCTGGGAACAGAACGTACTGCACGAGCTGGTGGCCGTGGACAGCTACTGGAAGGGCTGGCCGCAGGGCGATAAGAACCGGCCGGCCGGAATAATCTACCGCATCATCCGCGAGCCCGCAGCGCAAAAGGCGGCGCTCGCGCGTGGCGAGGCCGACATTGTCGAAGGCCTGACGCCCGACGATTTCGACCAGCTCAAGGGCCAGAAGGGCACCGTCGTGCAGGACCATGCCGGCATGACCACCTTCGGCATTAAATTCAACACTCAACAGGGCCCGACCAAGGATCTCA
>RGQD01000626.1 GCA_010030205.1 Betaproteobacteria bacterium | reverse complement strand
TGCACTGCCGCTGCAGGCCCGCCTGCACGAAGTGGACGCCGCGCTTGCCGTGGGCGCGCAACTGCCGGCCTTCCGGCGCTGGTCGGCTGGTCACCGGCGCTTCGGAGCGTGGTTCTTCTTCAGGGCATGGTTGCCCCTGTGGGTGGGCCTGACAGGGCGCCTGCCAGGCTGGACCTTCGGCGGCGGCCCACCACTGCCAGGGCCCGCCGCCATGGACTGGTCGCATTGGGGCAGCCTGCCGGACTACTACCGCTCCGACCCCAGCATGGCCGAGCACCTGCACGCGTCGCGTTGGCAGGGTGTGGCGCAGCTCTGGTGCATCAGCGATGACTGGATCTTCGGCCCGGAACCCGCCGTGCGTGCGCTGCAGCAGGCCTTTGATGGCGCGCCCGGCCAGGCTGAACTGCTGCACCTGCATCCGCAGGATGTCGGCGCACGGCAACTGGGTCACTTCGGCGTCTTCCGGCGCCAGCATGGCGAACGCGTGTGGCCGCTGTGGCTGCAACAGCTGGAGGACGCCGTGCCGGCGCTGCGACAGTCAAGACCTGCCCCTCTGCCAGATGCGCCATCGCTTCAGCCGTCTGCCAGATGCCGGCCAGGCGAGCCCGCTGACGCAGCCGGAAACGAGGAGCACTGAATTGATGACTGCTCTGGAACGCGGGCGTTCCATTCTTGCCGCGCAGCCATTCAGCGCACTGCTCGGCACCGAGATGACCGCGTATGGCGCGACGGGGGTGGAATTGCGGCTCGCGCTGACGGACGTCCTGCGCCAGCAGCATGGCTTCGCGCACGGCGGTGTGCTGGCCTACCTCGCCGACAACGCGCTCACCTTCGCAGGCGGTTTCGCGATGGGCGGCGGCGTGCTGACGGCCGACCTGAAGCTGAACTATGTCCGCCCGGCCATCGGCCAGGTGCTGATCGCCCGCGCAGTGGTCATGAGTGCCGGCAAGACGCAGGCCGTGTGCCGCGGCGAGGTGTGGGCGCTGAATGACTGCGTCGAGAAGGTCTGCTTGATTGCCCAGGGCATGGTGCTGCGCGCCGCGCAGCCGTCTTCCATCGAGGCGCCGAAACCACAGGAGCACAGCGCATGAGTGTCACCAGCCACACTGCAGACCGGATCACCGTCGTGACCATCGACCGGCCCGAACGGCGCAACGCCGTCGATCTGGCGACAGCGCTCGCGCTCATCGATGCCTTTCAGGCCTTTGACCGTGCAGGCGATGCCGACGTGGCCATCCTGACCGGTGCTGGCGGCGCCTTCTGTGCAGGCGCTGATCTGCACGCACTCGCGGCCGGCGAACGGAAGCCCTACCAGCCGGACGGCGACTTTGCGCCCATGGGGCCGACCCGGCTGCGCCTGGGCAAACCGGTGATCGCCGCCATCGAAGGGCCGGCCGTGGCCGGCGGCATGGAACTCGCGCTCTGGTGTGATCTTCGTGTGGCGGGCCGCTCCGCAATGATGGGCATCTTCAACCGGCGATTCGGCGTGCCACTGGTTGATCTCGGCACCATCCGACTGCAGCGCATCGTCGGCCAGGGCCGTGCGCTCGAGTTCATCTTGACCGGGCGCCCGATCGCGATGGATGAAGCTTTGCGCATGGGTCTGGTGAATGAAGTGA
>RGQD01000625.1 GCA_010030205.1 Betaproteobacteria bacterium | reverse complement strand
CCACGGATAGCCAGCACCATTCGGTAGTTGGAACTCCACGCGCGCGAGCACCTCGGTTCGGCGTGCAGCGGCTACAGCGCTAGGTCTCCCGCTTCAGGCTGACGCTTGCGGCTCGCTTTCGAATGAGTTTGCCTTCTAGATACCGCATTCCTGAGCCGCTGTCATGCGCCCGTGATCGCACGACAGGACGGCAACCTGCGGGCCGAGCGTGCAGCGGCTGCGCTTGCCACGCCGGCGCTGTAGTCCTCCACAAGGCACTGGGCGCGACCTGGGGCATCTTTGTGGTGAGAAGTAAGGCATGGCGCCGAACCGGGAATCTTTCCGAGACAGGCGCCTTTGGATACGGCAAAATGCCGTATCGACTATCCTGGACTCATCATGACCACTGCAGCACGCTTCGATCTCAAGATGAATGCCGATGACAAAGCCGTCGTTGCAAGGGCTGCTGCATTGATGGGTACGACGATGGCGGGCTTCGTTCGCGCGGCGGCCAAGGAAAAGGCGCAAGTCTTGCTCGAGCGCGAAACCAGGCTCACCTTGAGTGAACCAGAGTTCAAGGCATTTGCGCAGGCGCTGGACTCCGCGTTCGCACCGAACCCAGCCCTGAAGCAAGCGTTGGCGCAGGCGCGCCGCAGGGTTAGACGTGCTTGAAGAACTGCCGCTCGACCCTGCCATTCATGATCGGCAAGGGTTCCAGTGCGGCGTTCCGCCGCTGGATGAGTACATCCGACGATTCGCCGAGCAACACCGCCGCCGCGGCATCAGCGCTGCCTATGTGCTCACGGACTCGGCACAGCCCGGACTGATCCTTGGCTACTACACCCTCAGCGCAGCTGAGGTTGATGGCCAGCAACTGTCTGAGGCCGAGCGCAACAAGCTGCCACGCTATCCCGTGCCCTGCTTTCGCATGGGTCGCCTCGCGTGTCGGGCCGATCAACAGCGCCGAGGCCTGGGCAAGCTGCTGCTGGGCTGTGCCGTCGATCGCTGCCTGAAAGCCAAGCAACAGGTCGCCGCCTACGCGCTTCTGGTGGACACGAAGGACGATGCCGCCAAGGCCTTCTACGTCAAGTTCGGATTCAAGACCTTGAAAGACGCATCGCTCACGCTGTACCTGCCGCTCGGACGCTAGTGCGAGCTCAGGTACGACCGCACCCGACTACGCTCTTCGCTGGACGGTCAGCCTGATTCTGAGAGAGCTGGCGCGCCGATCAACTCTGGCAAGCCAGCGCATGACGATGGCTATGGGATACGAAATCCAGCGGCAAGGTCAAACGCCGAATAACATAGCCTGAGTGCGTCCTGTGCAGCTGAAGCATGGCAGCGCGTCTCGTCAAGCGGCGCTCTGCCGTCGGACCCCGGCGCCCCCCCCCACCGCGTGAGTGAGCAGTGGCGCCAGTCAGCGAATCCGAGTCCGCCAAAGCGTGATCGGTAGTCCGCCGGCCTCAAAGGCCTTGCAATATGACTCCCACGCCGACATCAGCTCGAAACCCTTGCCCGTCCAGGTCCATTCGCGCCCGGTCCAGCAGTCGCCGACGCCCCGCTCCTTGGCTGCCTCGCGCACAGTGAGCCGTCCCTGGGTTGCCGAGATCATCTCGATGACCAGCGTGTCGTCGCCCGCG
>RGQD01000624.1 GCA_010030205.1 Betaproteobacteria bacterium | reverse complement strand
AGCCGCAACTGAAAGAGCTGTTAGCTGGGCGAGTGGTAGGCCAGACGTGATGCCATTCATTAGGGCCTTCTCCGCCGCATCCGCCTGCTGCTCCGCCGCATCAGCCGCAACTTGAGCTGTGTTGTAGGCCGCCATTAAGCCAACATATGATGTTACAAGGCTTGTGGCCTTCGCATCAGTGATTGACGTTAGCTGCATGGCCGCCGCCGCCTGTAAGATCGCAGAACCTGTCGCATCAACTGTGGGGTTGCCAGAAGCATCTAGAACCATCTGGTTGCCAGAAGCATCAAAGATCCCGAAAACTCCGTTTGTGACGATGAGCGTGTTTGTCGCAAGAGAGGCCGTCGCCGCCTCAACTGCGAGCTTAGCGTTCTTGTCCGCAAGAGCCGCCGTAACCGCCTTCGCCGCCTTATCCTGGTAAGCAAGGATGTTTGTAGAGTTGACCGTTGTTCTCAATGTCGCAGACGCCGTCGCTAGAGCTGTATTTGCACTCGTTAATGCGGCCGCAGCCGTGGTAGCAACAGCCTGAGCAGCCGTAAATGTCGTGTTGTCAGCTGTTACCTGAGCACGAGCCTGGGCGTATAAGACAGCTGTCTGGTTAGCTGTTGTCTTTAGCTCTGATAGGGCGGCGTTGTATGTGTTCAACGCCGTGTTGTACACATTATTCGTTGTCGCATAAGCAGTTGCTGCTTCCTGAACAGCCTGCTGTAGAGCGGCGAGGGTGGCCGCCGTACCACCAGCCGTCGTCGCCGCAGTCAAATTATTCTCAGCAGTTATATGTGCTACCTTAGAATTATTCATGTTGACCAACGCCTTGAACATCGCAATCTGTGTTGTATTCACCTGCTGGGACTGCGTATTCACTAGAGCAAGGAATTCGATGTTATTCTGGTAATTCTCAGCGAGTGTCATGTTCGTCTTGATAGCAGACGCAGCCTGAGCACTGGAAACCGCATCACTCGTGATGTTCGCCTGAGCTGACGCCGCCGCCGCCGTGCCCTTCTGTAAAGCAGCCTGAGCCGCCGCAAGCTTTACCTGAGCCGCATTGTTATTCGTCGTCGCCGTCGCCAATGCGTTATTCGCAGCCAAGCTCGTCGCCGTGAGTGTCTGAACCTGCTGCATCGTCTGCCCATTCGCTACGGCCGCATTGAGAGCTGTCGTCGCCGTCGCCGCCGCCGTCTGAGCCGCCGTGAAAGCAGCCGTCGTGGCAGCCGCCGCCGTCGTGGCCGCAGTAAGGACGTTCGTGTCCGTATTGACCTGAGCATTGGCGATCGTCGCAAGTAGTGAGAAACGCTGGGATGAGGCCGTGGCCGCCGCCTGCTGGGCAGCTAGCTCAGCCGCCGCCGCCTGTGAAAGAGCAACGCTCGCCTGGTTGGCCGCCGCCTGAGCCGCCACATTGGCCGTCGTCGCCGCAACAACATTCGCACGAGCAATCTGGATAGCAGAAAGCGTCGCACCCTGTGAGATGAGTAACCCAAGTCTGGAGGATGTTGACTCCAATGTTGAGGTAGCTGACGCCGCATCGGCCGCCGCCTTCACTGAGTTGGCCTGAGCTCTTAGTCTTGTCTGCGTCAAGACATTCGCCGCCGCCTGAGCCGTTGTGACCGTCTGGGGGTTTAG
>RGQD01000623.1 GCA_010030205.1 Betaproteobacteria bacterium | reverse complement strand
GTTCCAGCTTGGCCAAATCGAAATCAATACCCAGCACTCGACAACCATTTGCCCGCAGCAACTGAACCGCAAGCTGACCGAAATCCTGAGCGCCGAAGGCTACGCCGTCGGCGGTGCAAGCAGCGGTTTGCCTATCAGCCTGATCCCGATCGCGGCAGCGAATTCGCTGCTCGTCTTCGCGGTCGACCCGGCGGTGCTCGCGCATGTGGTCGATTGGGCGCAGAAGTTCGACGCGCTGGGCAACGACGTCAAAAAGAGTGGGCGATTCTTCTCCTACCGCGTCAAGTACTCAGACGCCCAGAGCTTGGCCAAGACCATGCAGGAGGTAATGTCGGGTGCCGCGACGCCCGCCCTTACGTTGGCGCCCGGCACGCGCGTCGTCGGCGATTTGCCCGTTGCGAGGCCGCCTGGCCGCATCGTCGTCAACGCAGCGGCCAACACCTTGATCTTCACCAGCACGGCCGACGAATACGAGCAGATCCTGGCGATCATGCGAGAGTTGGACCGGCCCGCCAAATCCGCGCTGATCGAAGTCACGGTCGCCGAGGTGCGCATCAGCGACCAGCAGCAGCTTGGCATCGACTGGAACCTGCCCGCTACCACCGTAGGCGGCCGTGCGGTCACCGGCGGCACGCTCGGTACTGTCGGCGTGTCGACTGGCGGGTTTTCTCTGAGCTTCTTGAACAACGCTGGCGCCGTGCGCGCCAACCTCAACGCGCTGGCCAGTGCCAACCGCGCAAACATCTTGTCCACACCCCGTGTGATGGCGCGCAACGGCGAATCCGCGACGATACAGGTCGGCCAAGAGGTGCCCATCGTCACCAGCCAGCAAAGCAGCGGCATCACCAGTACCACCAGCGGCGCGGCGCCCGGCGTGCTGCAGTCCATCCAGTACCGCAACACCGGCGTGATCCTGAAGGTCAAGCCGGTGATCTTTGCCGGCAACCGAATCGAGCTCGAGGTCTCGCAAGAGGTCAGCTCAGCGGGTGCCACCACCACTGGCGTGAGTTCCTCGCCAACCTTCAACACCCGCAAGATCGACACCAAGCTGTCGATCCGCGACGGCGCCACGGTGCTGCTCGGCGGTCTGATCTCGACCAACGACAACGCGGGGAACTATGTCCGGTCCGCCGCCATGGTGGAGCTGGCGGCTGGTGGTGGCGGCGCGATTGTCCGGAATATTGTTGTTCCAAGATCTGCGATCTTCGATACATGGTTGCGCATGACCGGCGCCGCCCAGGATGCAGGGCTTGGTTCCCTGTGTCTTGATTTCTCTGGCCCGGACGTCAACGGCATTCATGCCCGGATCGACGTCAAGGGCCAAGGCCCATGGTATTTCAATCGTGACGGTGTCATCGATCATAATGCGACATCGACTTCAGGATCTGGCCGTGTCTGCTGGTTCAATATCGATCCCGGGCCGGTCAATGTCTCGGCATGGCAGTCAGACAGGCAGGTCATGGCGACCGAGTTCCCTGTTCTGGCGGGCCGCCATACGCACGAACGTGTCAAATTGCTGCCTGAACTGACTGGAATCCATGTCCAGTTCGCCCGTGAGACAGCGGCTCACGAGCAACTTGGCGGGAACGACGCATTGGCGCGCTATGTTGTCGAGAAAGA
>RGQD01000622.1 GCA_010030205.1 Betaproteobacteria bacterium | reverse complement strand
CTCTCAAAAGGCGTCAAACATATGGCGGTCGCGACAAAACTCCTGCCGTTTGCAAACCGGCAAACTTCCTTCTCTCTCAAATGGCTGCAACCGAAGCTGCGCCGACCCGCCTCAACACAGGTTCACGTTTACCACCCGCAACGACGGCCCGTGTTCAAAAGGACTCGCAGCGCAGCACGTACAGCACGTTGTCGGGTCACGGGGCGGCTGCGTGGCGGCGCGCCCTGCCCCGTGCCCTTCACATCCTGCAGGCTTCGCCCCGTGCTTGGGATCGGCTGGACCCAGGGGCTAGCGCACATTTGGTGGTAGTAGAGCGCTTAGATGAGGTCAGCGACGTTCGAGGGCAGCTCCTCAATCACGGTGTTGTAGAACCGCTGGATGTCCTGGAGCATGCGCTCGTCGTCCTTGGTCACGAAGTTGATGGCAACACCCTTGCGTCCGAAGCGGCCCGAGCGACCAATGCGGTGCAGGTAGTTCTCGGGCTGGGTGGGCAGGTCGTAGTTGATGACCAGCGACACCTGCTGCACGTCAATGCCGCGGGCCAGCAGGTCGGTGGTGATCAGCACACGCGACGAGCCGGAGCGGAACTCGCGCATGATCACATCGCGCGTGTTCTGGTCCATGTCGCCGTGGGTGGCGGACACGGTGTGGTCGCGCTCGCGCATCTTGTCCGTCAGCCAGTCCACCTTGCGGCGGGTGTTGGCGAAGATGACGGACTGGGTGATGGCCAGCGTCTCGTACAGGTCGCACAGCGTGTCCAGCTTCCACTCCTCCTTGTCCACGTTCACGTAGAACTGCTTGATACCCTCCAGGGTCAGCTCATCGCGCTTCACCAGAATGCGCACGGGCTTGTTCATGAACTTGCGGGTAATCTCCAGCGCCTCAGGGGGCAGGGTGGCGGAGAACACACCGACCTGCAGCTTGGGGGGCAGCAGCTGGAAGATGTCGTAGATCTGGTCCTTGAAACCGCGAGACAGCATCTCATCGGCCTCGTCCAGGGTGAACATCTTGATGGAGTCCGCGCGCAGGTAGCGGCGGCGCAGCATGTCGAAGACACGGCCGGGGGTACCGACCACGACCTGCACGCCGGCGCCCAGGATGCGGGCGTCCTCACGCACGCTGGTGCCACCCACGCAGGCGTGGCACTTAACCTGCAGGAAGTCGCCCAGGGCGCGCATGACCTTCTCAATCTGCTGCGCCAGCTCACGGGTGGGAGCCAGCACCAGCGCCTGGCACTCGTTCGAGTTGTAATCGATGTTGTTCAGGATGCCGGCGCAGAAGGTGGCGGTCTTGCCCGTGCCCGACTGGGCCTGCTGAATCACGTCCAGGCCCTTGGTGAACGGCACGATACCCTTCGACTGAATGGCCGAGGGCTTCTCGAAACCGTACGCGTAAATGCCGCGCAGCAGGTTCTCGTGCAGGTTCATCTGGTCGAAGCTCTCAAAGCTCTCCTCCCAGTCGGTGTAGAACTTGTCCTCGTTGTTGCCCAGGAACTGCTGCATCTTCGTGTCGAAGGCGCGGTCATCGAAACCGGTGCGCTCAACCGGCGCGGCAGCCATGTTTGCTGGTTGTGCTTCGAACAGGGCCTCAGGCCCGCGAAAAAGAAAACGGTTAAGGAGC
>RGQD01000621.1 GCA_010030205.1 Betaproteobacteria bacterium | reverse complement strand
GCGCTGAGCAGCATGGAGGCGAACACCGGCAGCAGTACGCGCGAAAACAGGAAGGAACCTAGGCTTGGCATGGGCGACACGATAAGATCCCTGCCTACGCCAACTGTTACGTCTATGCAAACTTGCGCGCCGACAAGCCGAGCCATGCGCGGCCCTGTCACCGCATGACCCGCTACGTCGTCTTCGTGGCAATGCTGATGTCGATCGTCGCCATCCGCCGACGCGGGCTGCAGGCGGCGTTCCTCGACGTTTGGATGCCGTTCTTCCTGGTCATGCCGTTCGGCTTCTGGGTCGACATCCCCGGCCTGCCCGACCCGAACTTCATGCAGGCCGCGATCCTGCCAATCCTCTTCGTGCTGCTGCGCGAGCGCTTGGGGCAGATGAACTTCGGCCGCATGGAATTCCTGCTGGTCTGCTACGTCGTCGTACGCGTGGTGGCCGACTTCCTGGGCCGCGGATACTCCGACGCGCAGAACTACGCTTTTTACATGCTGTCGTCGCTGATCGGCCCCTACCTGTTGGGCCGCTACCTGATCGACGGCCGCGCGATGGACGTGGCCACGGCGCGCCGCTTCGTGCTGATCTTCCTGATCTTCTTCCCGATGTTCGCCTTTGAGCTGAAGTTCTGGGTTAGCCCGGTCTTCAAGCTGCTGTCGCCGCTGTTCCCGGAAGCCGGCAGCGGGCTGTCGCTGCGCTACGGCCTGGCGCGCACCGCGGGCAGCTTCGAGCACCCGATCCTAGCCTGCATAATGATCGTCGCGGTCTACCGGCTGCATCGCTGGCTGTGCTGGATCGGCGAGTGGAAGCAGCCGCAGCCGGGGCTGATGGGACATATCCAGGGCTGGTCGAACCGCCTGCCGCTGGACCTGCAGCGCCAGATCACCATCGTGCTGGTGCTGATGGCCTTGATGACCATCTCGCGAGGCCCCTGGATCGGCGGCCTTGCAGGCGCCGCGGTGGCGGCGGTTGGACTCTTCAAGGACCGCCGCAAGTGGCTGGCGATCGTGCTCGTCTCTCTCGCGGTCGGCGGCATCGGCGCCCAGCTGGCGCTCGACGCCTACATCACGCCCGAAGTCGGCCAGGTGCTGAGCGGCGAGGCGCAGACCATGCTGTACCGCAAGGTCATGATCGAGCGCTACCAGGAGTTCCTTTTCGACAAGCTCTGGACCGGCTGGGGCCTGACGCGGGTGCCGAAGATTGCGGGCATGGAGTCGATCGACAACGCGTTCTTTCTGATGGCGCTGCAGCACGGTATCGGGGCGGTTACGGTGTTCGCGCTGATCTTTTTCTACGCCATCGTCTCGCAGCTGAAGTTCGCGCTAAAGGCGCCCGCGGACGGGCCGCCCATCGGCTTCAGCTTCGCCGGCATCTATGTCATGTGCTTCATCGCCTTCTCGACCGTCTACATGGGCTCGCAGACCGAGCCGATGCTGTTTCTGCTGTTCGGCTGGGGCGAGAGCATCAAGCGCCGCAGCGCCACGACCGTGCAGGGCGGCGTGCCGCCGCCCGCCACCGCGGCGCCCTTTCGCCGCGTGATGACCTGAGGGTGCGCGGTGCCTGCTACGCGAAGCACGCCGCCAGCGCCTGCACGCGCAGCAGGTCCTCGACCAGTGCCGGCGG
>RGQD01000063.1 GCA_010030205.1 Betaproteobacteria bacterium | reverse complement strand
TGCCATGCGGTAATACAGATTGGGCATCAGCACGTAATAGCCCACGCCTGCGATGCGCCGGGCCATGTCGCACAGTTCCTCACGAATGCCCAATGAGTCCATGTACAGGATCACCACTGGATGAGGACCTGGCCGGTCGGGATGAAAGACGAATGAGTTCATGTCTCCGTCACGGGTCCGGATGTCTATGGTGCGTTCTTGCATAGTGCCTCCCTGTTCGATGTTGATGAAAACTTTTCCGTGCCCGCTGCGATTCCTGTTGCGAGCCCTGCTCCTGCTTGTACTGCGGGTCGATCTTCGCCAGTGTCACATAGCGAGCCCACTTGGCCCACTCCTCGCGCACCTGTGTTGCGCACTCCTGAAGACCTCGCCGCTTCGGCGTGAACCCCAGCGACTCCAGCTTGCCGGCAATCGGGTTCGACCTGATCGCGTCGTTCACCAGCGCATTGGCAGACGCCCCGGGGCGGCGCTGAGCGCTGTGTTGGCCTGACACTATCGAAGTCATGTCCGTCCTGGGGCCGAGGCCGAAAGTGTTTCTGGTGAACATCCCAGGGCCTGCCGACCCAGCGCAATGCGAGTGACACGGGCCCCAAATTCAATCGCTTCAAGCCAACGCAAGCCCGCTTCGGACCGTTCCCCAGGCCAGGCCGCGCCTCAGACCAAACCCGCCCGTCTTGAGCCTTGCCGAGTGCGTTTGAAATTCCCATGTGCCCAGAATCGACCCCATCACACCCTGCCGCCTCAAGGGCGCGCTGGCTCGGCATTTGCCTCGATATTCGCGAGCCTTGACGACCAGCCGTCTCTGTGTGTTGATGCGCCACGTCCGTCAGCTTCGGATGTCGAACTCCGTCAGGTCAGGGGTCTGGGTCATCGTCCAGTAGTCGACGAGGCGCCACGGCATCGGCGAAAAGACGCGTCCGCTGGCATTGCGGTACCAGTTGGTCATGCCCGGGTGCGTCCACACCAATTCGGCATGTTCGGCGTCCACCCGATCGTTGTACGCATCGTGGACTGAGCGTTTGACGGTCACGTCGCTCATTTTGAGAGATATCATTTCCCGCAGCATGGCCGTTACATAGCGGACTTGGCACTCGGTGACGAAGAGCAGGCTGCCGCCGTGGGCCAGCGTCGTGTTCGGACCGGTGAGCACAAACAGGTTTGGATAGTCAGGGATGGTGATGCCGAGGTGCGCACGCGGGTCATCCTCTCCCCATACCTCATTGAGCGGCGTGCCCGAGCGACCGCGAATGTCAAGCGACCAGAGCATTTTTGCGGGCTCGAAACCGGTGGCCTGGACGACGACTAGGGCGGGTAGTCCGGCAGGCATTTCTCGATGAGATCGGGGCGTCCGTCGAGCTGGCCGAGCAGGTAGTCGGTGAGCTGCTGGCGTTGCCTGTCGTTGCGGTGGTTCACCGACCGTTCCGGGTGCGGCCACGACGGATCGCGGCGCACCGTGGGCAGCAGGCCATCGCCGAAGCGCCACATCAGGCCGAATCGGTACCAGGCGTAGTAATACGGAATGTGCTCGAGCAGCCAGCGCGATTCGGGGCTGACCTTGCCGTGGTAATCCTGAGGCGGCCGCGCCCATTGCGCTGAGCGCTGAAAAATGGTGACCTTCTTCGCCTGGCCTGCTACGGTGCGCAGGAACTGCATCGCGCTGGCACCGGTGCCGATCACCGCGACGTCCTTGCCTTCCAGCGGCACGTCGTGACGCCACTGCCCCGAGTGCCAACAGTCCCCTGAGAAGCCCTCCAGGCCTGGGATCGACGCCAGCTTCGGACGGTTCAAGGGCCCGACCGCTGTCACCACCGCGTTGTACGCGCGGGTTTCCGGCATGCCGTCGGGGCCGTGCATCGTGACGGCCCATTGCCGGCGCTCGTCATCCCAGCGCATCGCGGTGACGGTGACACCGAACTCAAGGTGCTGGCGCAGTTCGAGGTCCTGCGTCACCCGGCGCTGGTAGTCGAGAACCTCTCTGCGCTTCGAGTAGTTGCTCGTCCAGCCGAGGTTCGGTGCAAAGGAAAACGAATAGAAGTGGTTCGGCGTGTCGACACCGGCCTCTGGGTAGTCGTTCTCGTACCAAGTGCCGCCGATGTCTGCGTTCTTCTCGACCACGTCGAAGGCGATGCCCATTTGCTTGAACCGGTAGGCCGCACACAGGCCTGAGAATCCGGCGCCGATCACCAGCGCACGGAAGCCGGCGAGACGCTCGGGTGCGGGCGGCGCAGGCCAGTCGAGTCGCCGGTCGCGAAAGCCCATCTCCTCGAGCGCAAGTTGCAGGTACTCGTCGGCGGCAGTTGGCGTGCGCCGCTGGAGAGTTCGTCTAGCACTTGGGACAGCGCGCTTCGGATCGCCTGCTGCGCCTCGGTGGACAGGCCGCCGGTGGGTTCGGCGAAGATCGAGATGTCACGGCGTGGCAGGAACGGCGCTTGCAGCCAGCGGTCCTCTCCGGTGATCTGCGCCAGGCACATCAGCAAGGTGGGAACAGAGGCCTCGCGCAGCGCTGCGTCTCGGCCTTCATCCTTGATGGGGCCGCTCATTTAAACCGGTCCGACTTGATGCGGATGCCCGCCGTCTCGCGGTCCCAGGTGTCGGCCGTCACACCTTCCTGTCGGAGTTCATGTTTCATCACCTTGTTGCTCGGGGTCTTGGGCAGTTCCGGCAGTACGCGGACGTAGCGCGGGATCATGAAATGCGCCATGCGCGGACGAAGAAACTCGATGAGCGCGACCGGGTCGATCTCGATACCGGCCACCGGCGCAACCACGACCAGCACCTCATCCTCAGAGAACTCGCTTGGCACACCGACGGCTGCGGCCTCTCGCACGCTTGGATGCAGCGTGACCTCGGCTTCCACCTCGAAAGACGAGATGTTCTCGCCGCGTCGGCGGATCGCGTCCTTTTTGCGGTCGACGAAATAGAAATAGCCCTCGGCATCCCGTCGAAACGAATCGCCGGTGTGGAACCAGCCGTTGCGCCAGGCCGCCGCGGTGGCTTGCGGGTTCTTGTAGTAAGCGCTGTTCATGCCCCATGGTCGATCGGTCCGAACCAGCATCTCGCCGACGGTGCCCAGTGGCACTTCGCAGTCGTTGTCGTCCACCAGCCTCACGTCGACGCCCGCGCGCTGTTTGCCGCAGGTTCCGCGCACCAGCGGGTTGGGCTCGGAGATGATCGGCGTCGAGATCTCGGTCATGTTGAAGATCGTGTAGACCTCGCAGCCGAAGCGTTTCGAGAACGCGGCGATGTCACCGGCCAGCGGCACCATGAACACCAGGCGCAGCGGGGTGTCGGCGTCCGAGGGGCCGGGGGGGAGCTTGTCGAGGAAGTTCGCCATCACGCCGAGCAAGAAGGTCGCGGTCGTGCCCGTGGTTCGCACCGTGTCGAGGAAGGTCGCCGTGTCGAAGCGGTCGATGAAGGCGACCGAGCCACCACGCGCGAACATCACGAACACGACGCCCATGCCGCCGATATGAAACAGCGGCATGTTGACCAAGAAGCGGTCGTCACCGGTCACGCAAGCCCAGGTCTCCGGCCCGGCGTTGGTGTAGAGATGGAGGTACGACGACAGCACGCCCTTGGAAGGGCCGGTCGTGCCGGAGGTGTAGATGATCGACTGCGGATGCCACGGTTCGATCGGGTGCAAGAGTGGGGCGAGCGAACCGCTTTCGGGCAGCAGCGTGTCGGTGTAGAAGTGCGTCTGCAGGCCGGGGCAGGGCACCCGCGCGCCCACGACGATCGCCGCCTGCAGCCCAGCCAGGGCCACGCCCTCAAGCCGGGGCGCGAGGTCGGCGTGCACGATCGCCAGTGTCGCATCCGAGTTATCAATCACGTGCGCGAGCAGCGTGCCCTTGTACGCGGTATTGATCGGCACGAACACCGCGCCAAGGTAGTTGATCGCGAAATAGACCCGCAGATGCTCGCGCCCGTTCGGCAGCCACACGAGCACGTGGTCGCCCTGCGCGACGCCCAGGCGTTGCAGTCCGATGGCGGTCTGGATCACCAGTGTGCGGAACGTGCTGTAGGTCCAGGACGTGTCGTCGTCTCCGAACTGCAGGAACACCTTGTCCGGGCACTCCCGGTTCCATCGCTCCATCAAGTCCCGCGTGACCACCCGATCACGACCCGGCACGCGCGGGTCGGTCGTTTCAGGGGCCTGCGGTCCTGGCATCACTTCGAACTGATCCGTCATGGCTTCTCCTCCTGTTTTATTCTTGTCAGTAGAAAATTTTGCGATATAGTATTTAACACCTTTTCAGGTGATTGGCGCAACCCCGGGGGCGCCCCGGAAGAGGGTCATGTCGCCCTAGCGACGCTAAGACCGTGCCAAGAGTACGGCCCATACGAGGAGACGGCTTTGGAATCCACTGAAACGAATGTAGCGGGCACGCCTGCCCAGGAAAATGTAGCGGCCAAGCCCGCCCTGGACGCCACGGTGGGCACGTCGTCTCGCCGAGAGTTCATCAAGACCTCGGTCGTCGCCGCGGGATTGACCTCCGCTGCCTACCTGCCGGGGCTGGCCAAGCCTGCCTGGGCCCAGAAGGGTGTCGTGAAGTTCGGCTGCTCGCTGCCGTTGACCGGCAGCTTCGAGCAGGTCTCCAAGCTCTACCGCAGTGGCTACGAAATGTGGTGGGACACGGTCAACCGTAAGATGCGGATCGGCGACCGTGAACTTGACGTCGAGTGGGTCTTCTACGACGACGAATTCAACCCGGCCCGCACGGCCCAGTTGACCGAGCGGCTCATCACCACTGACAAGGTCGACTTCATCGTCGGCACCTACGGCACCGACACGGTTCTGGCGCAAGGTGCAGTCGCCAAGCGCTACAACAGGATCACGATCCAGGCCGGCGCTGCATCGCGCCGGGTCGACGAGGAGATCGGTGGTTCGACCACCTTTACCCTGGTCGCCAACGCGAGTGTGTACCCAAAGCTCGCGCTGGAGTACCTGGCGACCCGCACGCCCAAGCCGAAGCGTCTGGCGACGCTGACCTTCGACGATGCGGCGTACAAGGAAATGACCGAGAGCATCATTGCGCAGGCGCCCAGCCTCGGCATGGAGCACGTGCTCGACATCTACAACCCGGTCAACGTGCAGGACCTTCGGCCAGCCGTGCTCAAGCTCAAGCGCGAAGGCAACATCGACGTCGTGTATTTCACCGGCCACGATGTGCCGCTCATCAAGTTTCTACAGGAAGCTGCGGCGCTCGACTTCCATCCGCAAGCGATCATCGGTGGGCACCTGACGACCAATCCCTCGGTCAAGGCCGCATTGGGCGACAAGCTGCGCGACGTCTTCGGCGTGACGCTGTGGTTGCCGCAGTTCAAGTACAAGGACAAGTACTTCGCCGACTGCCAGGCTTTCGCCGACAAGCACCGTGCGCTCAAGGGTTTCGCGCCGACCTATCACTCCGCGATGTCTTACACCGTCCCGATGCTCTATGAGATGGCGGCGCGCGAGGCCGGCACGACCGACAACGAGGCGATTCGCAAGAAACTGCTGGCGATGAAGGCGGTGCCGACCATCTGGGGTCCGGTGACCTTCAATGAGCGTGGCCGGATTCAATCGGGTGGGATGCCGGTGATCCAGTGGCAGGGCAAGGACCCTGCGCTCCAAGTGATCTTTCCAAAGGAACTCGCCACCGCAGAGGGTGTTTACCCCGTGCCTGCTGGGTCCAAGCGGGGCTGACGGCTGCCCGCGGCCCGGGGCGACTGAGCGCGCTGGGCCGACTCCTATCTCCAGGAAACGACATGCTCGACGTACTGCTCTACGGCTTGCTGCGCGGTGCGCTGTACGCGCTGGCTTCGTTTGGCTTCGCGCTGGTTCTCGGTGTTCTTGGCATCGTCAACATGACGCACGGCCTGTACATCGTGCTCGGTGCGGTGTTGACCCACGCGATGCACGCGAAGGGCCTGCCGTTGCCGATGGCGATGACTGTTGCCGTGGCCGCGACCGGCGTGTTCGCGGTGGTGATCCACAAAGTGCTTGTCGAGCGAGTCTTCAAGGCGAACCCGCTGATGGTGCTGGTCCAGACCTTCGGGCTGTCGATCGTCGTCACGCGCGCACTGGAGCTCTGGCTTGGATCGAGCGAACGGCTGATCCGCGTTGACGTCCCCGGCCTGCCGATCATCGAGGTCGGGCCGGTGATCGTGCCCACGATCGAGGTGATCTTGTTCCTGATCGCGCTGGCATCGGCGCTCGCGCTGATGCTGCTGCTTGAGCGTACCGACTTCGGCAGGTCTGTGCGAGCGTGCCGCGACAACCCGCGTTCGGCCGCGCTGCTGGGCATCGACGTGGACTCGGTCTACACCCGGATCATGCTCGTCTGCGGGTTGTGGGCCGGACTGGCTGGTGCGCTGATGGTCGGCATCAAGCCGATGGCACCTTATATGCACCTGAACTGGACGATCGACGCCTTCCTGATCGTGATCATCGGCGGGCAAGGCAGTATGGTGGGCGTGCTGCTCGGTGGATTCCTCTACGGGATCGTCAACTACCTGGCCTATTACTACTTCCCGTCGATCGCGCCCGCCCTCGTGTTTGGTGCGCTGATCCTGGTTCTGCTGTTCCGGCCGCAGGGGCTGTTCGGCTTCGGCGCCGTTGCCCGCAAGTGAGGCCTAGATGAGACTCTTCGATCGACCTCCAGGCCTCTCAGGCCAGTTTGCCTGGCTGCTAGCGGCCGGCGTGGGATTGGCGCTGCTGCCGCTCGCGCTCGACCCGTATTGGACGCGCTTCGCCGTGTTCGTCTTCATCAACATCGGCCTGGCGAGTGCCTGGAACGTCATCGGCGGTTTTGCTGGCTATCCGTCGTTCGGCCACAGCGTCTTCTTCGGTTTGGGGGCCTACACCGGTGCGATCCTGACGGTGCGCTACGGCCTGCCATTCTGGACGACGCTGCCGCTCGCTGGACTGGCGGCAGGCATCTTCTCGCTGCTGTTCATGCCGCTCTTCAAGCAGCGGGGATTCTATTTCGCGTTGTCAACGCTCGCTGCTGCGCTCGCGGTTGAGGCGGTCGTCCGGTCCTGGACTTGGGTCCGTGGCTACAAGACCTCGGACCATGGCTGGAACCTGCCGAACGACATGTCGGTGATCTTCTTCTACTACCTAGGCTTGGCGCTCCTGCTGGCCTGCCTCGCGTCGATCCTCCTGCTCATCGCATCGCGCGTGGGCATGGCGCTCAGGGCGATCCATCGCGACGAGACGGTGGCCGCATCGGTAGGCGTCGATTGCGCGCGCTACAAGACCATTGCCTTCGCGTTCTCGGCGGTCTGGCCAGGCGTCTTCGGTGCGATGTATGGGCCATTCCTGGTCTACATCAGTGCTGAGACGGTGTTCGACATGAAGATCACGTTGAACATGATCGTGTACTCGGTTTTCGGCGGTGTCGGCACCTTCCTCGGCCCGATCGTCGGCGGCGTGCTGCTGAGCGCGATCGATCAGATCGCTTGGGCCCACTTCCTCGACTACCACTCGATGATCTACGGCGTCGTCATCGTTCTGATCATCACCTTCAGCCCCGGTGGCGTCCTGAGCTGGGTCCGCAAGCCGTCCGGCGGGCTGCGTTCATGAGCACCGCGCCTGCGCTTCTCGTGCTGTCCGGTGTCTCGAAGTCCTTTGGCGGGGTGCAGGCGGTTGCCGCGCTCGATATGGAGGTCCGGCAGGGCGAGGTTCTCGGCTTGATCGGGCCGAACGGTGCCGGCAAGACGACGGTCTTCAACCTGGTGTCGGGCATCCAGCAGCCGACCTCGGGCAGCATCCGGCTGGCCGGTGCCGAGATCGCCGGACTGCGGCCTGACCAGGTCTGCCGGCGCGGCATCGCCCGTACCTTCCAGACCGCTTCGTTCCTACCGGGCATGAGCGTGCGCGAAAACGTCGAGCTCGCGGCCGCCTTCCGCGACCCCGCCAAGATCCGGGCCCGCCGCACCCGTGACGTGGTGGCCGATGCGCTCGCGAAGACCGAGCTCACCGATGTGGCGGACCAACCGGCCGAGCTGGTCAACGTGTCGCAACAAAAGCGGCTCGAGATCGCCCGTGCGATCGCGACCGAACCGCTGCTGCTGATGACCGACGAGATCGTCGCTGGGCTGAACCCGTCCGAGACCGACGACTTGCTGCGTATCCTGGTCGGCCTGAACCGCGAAGGCATGACGCTGGTGTTCGTCGAGCACGACGTGCGCGCCGTGCTGTCGGTGTCGCAGCGACTGATCGTTCTGGCGCAAGGAAAGCTGCTTGCTGAGGGCGATCCGCGCACGGTCGCGAGATCCCCCGACGTGATCCGGGTTTACCTGGGAAGCCGCTATGCTGGAAATCAGTGAGTTGACCGGGGGCTACTTCCCCCGCAATCCGGTGCTGCACGGGGTCTCGCTGCGTGCAGCGTCGGGCAGCTTGACGAGCGTGATCGGCGCCAACGGCGCTGGCAAGTCCTCCTTGCTCGGTGCGGTCTTTGGCTTCCTGCCTCATGTCTCGGGACAGATCACGCTCGACGGCAAGCCGCTCACCGGGATGAAGTCTCATTCGGTCGCTCGCGAGGGTGTCCGGATGGTGCCCGAGAACCGTGGCACGCTGCCCTCGCTCACAGTGCTTGAGAACCTGCAACTGGGCGGCCTTGGCCTGCCTGCACCGGAGCTGCGGCATCGGGTCGAGGCCGAGCTCGACCGTTTTCCCAGGCTTCGCGAGCGCCTTCGCCAGCGCGCCGGCATGCTGTCGGGCGGTGAGCAGCAGATGCTCGCGATCGCCCGCACGCTGATGGCGCGGCCCCGATTGCTGCTGCTCGACGAGCCATCGCAGGGACTCGCGCCGGTGATCGTCGAGCAGATCTTCGCGCTGCTCGGCACGCTTCGTGGCGGCGACATGACGATCGTCCTGGTCGAACAGGACGTCGGCTTGAGTCTCGAGATCAGCGATTACGGTTATGTGCTCGAGAAGGGCCGGGTCACGCGCGAGGGGGTGGCGTCGACGCTGCTCGCTGATCCGTACGTCCGCGAGGCGTTCCTGGGGGTGGCATGACGGCCGATGGCGACGATTCCGAACTACCGGTTCATCTGCGCACCGTCGCAGGCGCGCTGGCACGCACGGTCGCGCGCGTGCCCGACCGGCCCTTCGTCGACGTCGACGGCCTGACGCTCACCTACCGGCAGTTCGACACAGAGGTGGGCCGTTATGCGGCCTTCCTCGTCGAGATCGGGGTCTCCCGGGGCGACCGGGTCGCGCTGATGCTCCCCAACTGCTTGGAGTTCCTGTGCGCCTGGATGGCCTGCGCACGGATCGGCAGCCTGTACGTGCCGATCAACACCGACTATCGCGGCGACATCCTGCGCTACCAGGTCGACAAGGCCGATGCATCATTCATGATCATCGACGAAACCTCGACAGCGGCGGCTATCGGCTCATGGCACCGCTTGCCGAGCTTGAGTCCATTGCGCACACCGATCTCCACAGCATCTGCTTCACGTCGGGTACGACGGGTCCGTCGAAAGGCGTGCTGTCGACGAACTGCCATGTCATCAGCTTTTGCATGGACTGGATCACCGCCAACGCCTATACCGAGGCCGATGTGATCTATACCCCGCTGCCGCTGTTCCATGCCATCGCGGCGTGGTTGGGCGTTCTGCCGACCATCCTCGTCGGCGGGCGGATCGCGATCGTCGAGCGCTTCTCTTCGAGCGCCTACTGGAGCGACGTTCGCCGCTTTGGGGCGACGGTGGCGCACGGCATCTTCTCGGTGATCCCGATCCTGCTGAAGCAGCCTGAGCGAGCCGACGACGCGACCAATCCTGCGCGTGTTTTCTACATCGGACAGCAGGACGCGGCGTTCGAGCAGCGTTTTGGCTGCCGTATCGTCAACGCCTACGGGTCGACAGAGACCGGTGCGGTGACCTTTGTTCCGTTCACCGCGCAAGCCCCCGTGGGCAGTTGCGGGCAGCCCAATGCGCGGCGCTTCGAGCTGCGGGTGGTCGACGACTTGGGCCAGGACGTGGCGGACGGCGAGGTCGGCGAGCTGCTGGTCCGAGCTCGCGAGCCGCACACGATGATGGAGGGCTACTACAACGACCCGGCCGCTACCGCCGAGGCGATGCGCGGCGGCTGGTTTCATACGGGCGACAACGCGCGGCGCGAGGCCGACCGTTGGTATTTCTTTGTCGACCGCAAGAAGGACGCGATCCGCCGCCGGGGCGAGAACATCTCTTCGTTCGAGTTGGAGTCGGTCGCGAACCAGCACCCTGCGGTTCTCGAGAGCGCTGCGGTGGCGATGCCCAGCGAACTCGGCGAGGACGACGTCAAGCTGTTCGTTGTACTGCGAGCTGGTGCATCGGTCGAACACGACGCGCTGTGGGCATTTTGCGAGACGCGCATGCCTGCATTCTGGGTGCCGCGTTTCATCGAGTTCATCGATGCGATGCCGCGCACGCCGAACCAGAAAGTCATGAAATACGAGTTGCGGCGCAATGCGCTGGGTGGTGACTTGCGCGAGCGTGCGACGCCGTTGCGCCGGGAGTTGGTCCAGCCGCAGCGCTCGACCGGGCCAGCCATCCCGCCTGCGACACGCTGAAAACCATTGAGGAGCCCACCGACGATGAGCGCGCTCGCCTACGACTGGATCGCCCACCACGCCCGCTATGCTCCCGAGAGTCCGGCCATCACCGACGTCTGGACCAACCGGTCCTTGAGCTACGCCGGGTTTGACGATCGGATCAATCGACTTGCGGCCCACTTGCGCGGCGCGTTCGGTGTGACGCGGGGCGAGCGGGTCGCGATGCTGGCGATGAACACCAGCGAGCACTTCGAGGTCCTGTTCGCCTGCCAACGCATCGGCGCGATCTTTCTGCCACTGAACTGGCGGCTCGCGCCGCCCGAATTGGCCTTCATCGTCGAGGACGCCGCGCCGAGCTGCCTGGTCGTGGGCGGCGACTTCGCCGCGGCGGCGCAGGCCTTCGGCCAACGCCTGCCCGCGTCGCGGCAGCTCCGATTTGAGTACGGGGCGCCAAGCCCGTACGAGGCGGCGATCTCGGCAGCGGTGCCGCTGGCAGAGCCGCTCGACATGTACTTCGATGATCCCTGGACCATTCTTTACACCTCCGGGACCACTGGTCGGCCCAAGGGCGCACAGATCACCTACGGGATGGTTTTTTTCAGTTCGATCAACGGCATCCAGAAGCTCGAGATCAGCTCGGCATCGCGCGGCCTGACCTTCATGCCGCTGTTCCATGCCGGCGGCTTGTACCTGTTCGCTGCCTACATCTTCCATTTCGGGGGCAGCAACCTCGTGATGCGCAGTTTCGACGCTCAACGTGCGCTCGCGCTGCTCTCTGATCGCAAGCTCGGCGTGTCGCACCTGCTGGGCGTGCCCACGCAGTTCATCATGATGAGCGAACTGCCCGGGTTCGCCGAGGCCGACTTGTCGCACGTCCATACCGTGACTGTCGGCGGTGCCGCTGCGCCGGTGGCGCTGCTCGAGCGCTATCTCGGCAAGGGGATCGTGCTGCAGCAGGGCTGGGGCATGACCGAGACGGCGGCGATGGCCACCGTGCTGTCCAAGGCCATGGCCAGGGAGAAGATCGGTTCCTGCGGGCTGCCGGTGCTATACACCCGGATGCGCGTTGTCGATCCCGAGGGCCGGGATTTGCCGCCCGGCCAGACCGGCGAGTTGCTGATCAAGGGCCCGACCGTCACGCCGGGTTATTGGAACCGCCCGGCCGAGACCCGTGATGCGTTCGTTGATGGCTGGCTGCGCACCGGCGACGCCGTCCGCATGGATGAAGACGGCTATCTGTACGTCGTCGACCGCCTGAAAGACATGTACATCTCGGGTGGCGAAAACGTCTACCCGCTCGAGGTCGAGAACGCCTTGCACCGATTGCCAGATGTCGTCGAGGCCGCTGTGGTGGGCGTGCCCGACCCGAAGTGGGGCGAGGTCGGGCGTGCCTTCCTCGTCTTGCGCACGCCCGGTGCCATCGATGAGGCCGACGTGCTGCGGCACTGCGAGGCACATCTCGCCCGCTACAAAATGCCAAAGCAGGTGCGCTTCGTCGACGTCCTGCCGCACAACGCGACCGGCAAGTTGCTCAAGCACGCTCTGCCGCGCGACTGAGATGGCGGGATCGACCCCGCCTGGGCCCCAACCAACAGGAGAGATCGCATGCTGAGACTCGTGGACATGGCCCGACTGGGCCGAGCGGTTCGCCAGGAGGACATCGATGAACTGGGCGTGACGACCCAGCGCAAGCTCGTCGAGGCGATCGAAGAAGGCCGTGACGAGGATGCGAAGCGGCTCGCCGACTACACGATCGCCGAGGGAAAGAGCCTGCACGACCTGTTCTGCGACTGGATCTGGGACATGCAGACCCAGATCGCGAACCGTTACGGCGAGGAGGCCATGGGGGAGATCCTCCGGTCGAGCCAGGAGACGTGGATGCTCAAGCGCACCTGGAGTGGTTTCCTGAAGCTCAGCGTCACGCAACGCGTGCAATTGACTGCGGAGATGATGCGGTCTCATCACGGTGGCCCGGCGCAGGACGGGACGACCGAGATCACCGAGCACGAGTCGCGGCGATCCGGTCGACGGCACGCCGTCGAGGCTAGGCGCGCCGTACCATTTTGGTACGACGAAGGCAGCGCACGACTGGAGTTGGGGCCGCACCGACGTGCCGTACTACTGCACGCACTGTGCGATGAACGAGATCATGCCGATGGAGTTTGGCGGGCATCCGCTCTGGGTGACCGACTTCGACCCCGATGCGAGCCGGCCCTGTCAGTGGCAGTTCTACAAGCGTGCCGACGACATTCCCGAGACGTATTACACACGGGTGGGGCGCAGCAAGCCGGCGCCCGGAGAAGGCAAATACTGAAGCACGCGACCAAAGCATTGGGGCTGAATTGACGCGGCGGAATGACAACATTCTCTTGAGAATGAAAAGGTCGGGCCAGGGCAATCCATGAAGACGGATGATGCTAGCTCGTCGCACGATGCGGGCAGCAGCGCGGGGGAGCCGCGCTACGACCCGCGCGTGCTGGCAATGCCCTTCAACGAGCGAACGGTGCCCGGCGTGCTCGCGCGGACTGTGGCGCGCTGTCCGGACCGACCATTCATCACCTTCGGCTCGAAGACCTCGACCTACGCTGAGTTCGATCGCGACGTGAACCGGTTCGCACGCTTTCTCGAGTCGCTCGAACTCGGCACGGGCAGGCTGGCCATCATGCTGCCGAACTGCCTCGAGTTCGTGCTCGCCTGGTTCGCCGCGTCCAAGCTCGGTGCGGTCTACGTGCCCATCAACACCGACTATCTCGGCGAGGTGCTGTGCCACCAACTCGGCAAGGCTGCGGTCACTCATCTGATGATCGATGCGCGCTTTGCTGATCGCGTGGCACGGGTGTCCGAGGCGCTCCCGCTGCTGCGGACGGTGATCCTGCTCAACGGGTCAGAGGTCGACGCTCGCGAGGCCATCGCCAGCCTCCCGTCGCGCCTGCGGGTCGTGCGCGCGGAGACCTTCCGCTCGTTTGACTGCGATGCGCTCACGGTGCGCGTACGCCATGCCGACCCGCACTCGATCCTGTTCACGTCGGGGACGACGGGCTTGTCGAAGGGTGTCGCCTCGAGCCACTGCCATGTGGTCAGCTACGCCCTTGATTTCATCGAGATCAACCATTACGGTGAGGACGACGCCACTTTCTCGCCGATGCCGCTGTTCCACGTTCTCGGATCATGGCTTGCGGTGCTGCCGGCGGTGATCTGTGGCACGCATGTCGCGGTGGCTGCGCGATTCTCGGCCTCCGGATACTGGGAAGACGCTCGCCGCCACGGTGCGACGATCACGCTGGGCATCTTCTCGTTGGTGCCGCTGCTGGCGTTGCAAGCGGCCCGAGCGGACGATGCCAAGCACCGTGCGCGCAGCTTCTACATCGGCCAGCACGACGCGGCGTTCGAGCAGCGGTTTGGTGTGCGGATCGTCAATGCTTACGGTGCTACCGAGACCGGCGCCGTCACCTTCACGCCGTTCGGCGAGCGCGCGCCCGAGGGCTCTTGCGGGCGCGCGCACACCGAGAAATACGAGGTGCGGATCGTCGACGCCTTAGACCGCGAGGTCGGGCCGGACAAAATCGGCGAGATCGTCGTCCGCGCGCGGGAGCCCTACACGCTGATGGACGGCTACGACAACGATGCGCCAGCGACGGTCGAGGTGTTCCGAAACCAGTGGTTTCACACCGGCGACAACGCCAGGCGCGACGAAGCCGGATGGTTCTACTTCATCGACCGCAAGAAGGACGCGATCCGCGTGCGCGGTGAGAACGTCTCATCGTTCGAGATTGAGTGCGCGGTCAACCTGCATCCAGGTGTTCTGGAGTCGGCCGCGGTTGCGTTGCCCAGCCCGCTCGGCGAGGACGAGGTCAAGCTGTTCGTCGTCCGCAGGCTTGGGGTGGACCTGACCCACGAGGCACTGTGGGATTTTTGCGCAGCGCGACTGCCCGGGTTCTGGTTGCCTCGGGTCATCGAGTTTCTCGATGAGATGCCGCACACACCCACGCACAAGATCATGAAGTACCGGCTTCGCGAGGACCTGGAGGGCGGTGATGCCCGGTCGTTCGACATTCGCACAAGGCTCGCGGCGGCGCGAGCGGGAGACTGAGATGACAACGGTGTTTACCCCCGATCAACTGCGCGACATCGTCGAGCCACCGTCTGAGAAGGCGCTGCGCGCACTCGAGGCGCGCGACCTTCCGCGCCTGAACGCGCTGATGACCGAGATGGCGGCTGGCCAGGCTGGCGTCGAGTCGCTCGGACTGCACGTGCTCGCACGATTCTGCGGCGAGCTGCGCGAAGACCTCGGCGAGGACGAGGCGCGCGCACTGCTGGACCGGGTGGCCGGTCGGATGATGGAATCCTTCGCGGCCGACTGGCACGAGGGGCGCGACGAGACCGTGATCCGTGACCTCGTGTCGGTATTCCGGCATCAATCGGGCGGAAACATGGTGCCAGTCGACGAAACCGACGGCGAGGTAGTCTTCGACCTAGCGCCCTGCGGTAGCGGCGGGCGATTCATCGTCGACGGCTTGATCGAGACGAGCCCGAGGTGGTACGGCGCCTGGAGCGATGCTGTGCCCAGTTACTGTCAAGCGTGCAAGGCATGTCAGCGGGCGCTGAATGACGCGGCGGGGGAGACGGTGTGGTCGACCGAGATCAGCGAGCGCGTGCCGGGTCGGTGCACAGTGCGCTTCGCCAAGGGGGCGTCGCGCGGCCGGCGACTGTTCGAAGGCAAGGCGTTCTACGAGGTCACACAGACCCGGATCGCGATGGCGCGTCAGAAGGTGGCTCGCCACGACTATCGCGTCGCCGATCTGCTCAAAGACCAGCACCGAGACTGGATGCCCTGGCACGACTTCCAGATCGCGATGCTGGCGCATGTCTTCGGCGCCTGCCAGCGGCTGCGTGGCACCGACTACCTCGACGCCAAGCTCGAGTCGGCCTACAACTCGGCGTTCAGGCTCTTCTATCCGGTCTTCAAGAAGTTGGACGAGGAAGTGCATCTGCGGTATCTCTGCACGACCCACCACTATCACATGATGCGGTTCCAAATGACCGAGGAGGTCGACCGGTTCACGTTCCGTCTCGATCCCTGCGGCAGCGGTGGCCGGCTGTACCGCGGTGAGATGTGGCGAGCACTGTTCCGATACGACGATGGGCCGACGAGCCCGTTGATCTCGGAGGCGCAGCCCATCACCTTCGGGCGGCGCGACTTTCCGGTTTACTGTACCCACTGCGCGGCGCACAACCGCGACCAGTACCGCCACGACGTTCTCTACTTCGTCAACGACGGTCATGCCCAGGACCGACCCGGCGCGGCTTGCCTGCAGTTCACCTACAAGAAGGGCGTCCATGCGGACGCGGTCGACCCGGCCATTTGGCGACAGGTCGGCATCAGCCAGGTCGGCATCAGCCAGGTCGTCGACGCGAGCGCCGTCGGTGCGCGACCGGCATTGGATGTGAAGACAACAGGAGAGCGCTCGTGAACGGTCCGCTGCAGGGAACGAAGGTCATTGAGATCGCGGGGATCGGCCCCGCGCCGTTCTGCGCGATGCTGCTCGCGGACATGGGTGCGGACGTGATCCGCATCGAGCGGGCGAACACGCCGGCGTCGGGTTTGGAGATGGCGCCGCGCTTCGATGTGCTGAACCGGGGTCGGCGCTCGGTCGCTGTCGATCTTAAGACCGACGCCGGCGTCGCGCTGCTCAAGCGTTTGGTCGCCAAGGCGGATATGTTGTTCGAGGGTTACCGTCCCGGTGTGATGGAGCGGCTAGGCCTCGGACCGGACGACTGCTGGGCCGTCAACCCGCGGCTTGTCTACGGACGAATGACTGGCTTCGGCCAGACCGGCCCGATGGCGGCCGCCGCGGGTCACGACATCAACTACATCGCGCTGACTGGCGCGCTTGATGCGATCGGCGCCAGCGGCGGCCCGCCGATTCCTCCGCTGAACCTCGTGGGCGATTTTGGTGGCGGCGGCATGCTGCTGGCGCTGGGCCTGCTTGCCGCGCATGTCGAGTCACTGCGCTCGGGCAAGGGACAGGTCGTCGACGCTGCGATGATCGACGGCGCGTCGCTGCTGATGACCAGCATCCACGGCTTCAAGGCGGCGGGTCTTTGGACCGGTGGGCGTGGCGCGAACCTGCTGGACGGCGGCGCCCCGTGGTACGGCGTGTTCGAGACGGCGGACGGCAGATACGTGTCGCTCGGCGCTATTGAGCCGCGCTTCTATGCGATCTTCCTTGAGCGCGCCGGCATCGACCCTGCGAGCCTTCCTGCGCAGCACGACACGGCGCGCTGGCCCGAACTGCGGGTGGCGCTGGAGGGCGTGTTTCGCCGTCGCTCGCTGACCGAGTGGCGTGCCGCACTCGAAGGCAGCGATGCCTGCTTTGCGCCGATCCTGTCGATGGACGAGGTGCCTGGCCACCCTCACATGGTGGCCCGCGAGAGTTTCGTCACCATCGAGGGCGTCGTCCAGCCCGCGCCTGCACCGCGCTTCAGCCGTACGCCTTCGGCAGTGCAGCGGCCTCCGCCGCATGCTGGGCAACATACCGACGAGGTTCTTGCGGAATGGGGCGTCGCCTAGGCCACCGCCGGCTTCATCCGGTCGGTCGGCGGACGTCGCCTGGGTTGGCCCCGACCATGCGCAGCGCCATCTCGGCCATACCGTCGCAGATCTCGTCGACGGACAATCGGCCCCCTGGTCGGTACCAGTTGTAGCCCCAGCCCACCATGCCGGCGATCGCGAGCGCACAGAGCGCCGGGTCCATCACGGTGAACTCGCCGGTGCGCATGCCCTTCTTCAGCAACTGCACGAGCATGGCGTCGAACTCCTGGTGCTGCCGGTACAGCGGAACGCGGGCCTGTTCGCTGAGGTTTTTCTGCTCGCGAAAAAAGATCGCGGTGCAGTGTCTGGCTTCGAGCACGTTGCGCATGATCGAGCGGATCACCGAATGGAGTCGCTCGGTCGGTCGGCCGGTTGCGGCCAGCGCCTCCGCGAGCGCCGCATTCGCCTTGACGATCGAACGTCTGCTGATCTCGACGAGGATCGCTTCCTTGTCCTCGAAGTGGTAGTAGATGAAGGGCTTGGTGAAATTCAAGCGCCGCGCGACCGCGTCGAGCGTGGTGCGTTGGTAGCCGTCCTCGAAGAACAGCTCGACGGCTGCGGCAATGATCTGGTCGCGCTTGAAGGCCAGGACTTGATCCCGAATCGAGGTGGCCGCACCGTTGGCGGTCTCATTGGCTTGCCTTGATGCCTTGGGCCGCGCCGGCTTGATGCTGACATCGGGTTTCGCGACGCCTGTGA
>RGQD01000620.1 GCA_010030205.1 Betaproteobacteria bacterium | reverse complement strand
TGCACTGCGTGGTGCGCTGACGCAGCGACTCGAACATCGGCGGCATGTCATCGAGCTTGACGATGTCGGTAACCATCGCGCGCGGCGTCACGGCATCGGTCTCCAGCACATCGGCCGACAGCTCAAACTCGCGCACTTCATAAAAGGCCGAGGCCTGAAGGCGCAGTTCTTTGCTGACGAACTGGAAGGGCATGAACGTATCGGGCGGTGTGCACAGACCCAGCACGATGACGGTGCCGCGCACCTTGCAGTATTCGATGGCCTTCTGAACAAGGCCGGGCTTGCCCACGGCCTCATAGACCACATCGGGCGGACCGCCCAAGGCTTCGTTGACGGCTTCAGGTGAAGCATTGGCCGGATCGATGAAGTGCGTCGCGCCCATGCGCAGCGCCAGTTCGGCGCGACGATTGGAACCGGCCGTAACAGCAATGCGACTGGCACCCATACGACGCGACCAATACGCAGCAGCCAAACCGATCGGGCCGGCGCCGATGATCAGCACTCGCGCGCCGACGGGTGCATTGGCCAGTGCCACACCGTGCAGGCTGACCGCCAGCGGCTCGACCAGTGCGCCATCGGCCAGCGCGACTGTCTTGGGCAACAGCGTGAGCTGGTGCTGCTCGGCCAGCGAGTACTGGCCATAGCCGCCACCGTCGATACGCATCTTGGAGCACCAGGCCGGCACACCACTTAAGCAGGTGGCGCACTTGCCGCAGCCATGCACCGGGAACACCGCCACATGGTCGCCAACCTTGACCCGATCCACGCCCTTGCCCAGCGCAGCCACACGGCCGGAATACTCGTGACCCAGCACTGCGCCGGCCGGCACGCCGAAGATGGGATCCTCGGTCAGGTGCAGATCGCTGCCGCAGATGCCACAGCGGCACACTTCAACGACCACTTCGTTTTCACCCGGGGTCGGGTCTGCAATGGTCTCGACAACCAGCGGCGAGCCCAGCTTTTTGAAGACAGCAGCTTTCATGATCCGTTCACTCCCCCGAGGCGGTTACTATCTGCCGTGACTATGCCACAGCGCCTGAGGAGGCTCCCATGATGAAGCTCTATTACCTGCCCGGCGCCTGCTCGCTGGCCTCGCACATCTGCCTTATTGAGGCGGGCATTCCGCACCAGGCTATTGCCGTGGATCGCCAGAAGCGCACCGCCGACGGCGGCAACTTCCTGGATATCACCGCCAAGGGCTATGTGCCGGCTCTAGTGCTCGACGATGGTCAGGTGTTGACCGAATCGGGCGCTTTACTGCCCTACATCGGCACACTCAATCCCACTGCCAAACTGATCCCTCAGCCGGGCTCGCTGGCGCATTTTCGCGTGACCGAGTGGTGCGCCTACATCAACTCTGAAGTGCATAAGAACCACGGCCCCCTGTTCCGGCCGGGCAGCACCGACGAGCAGAAGACCGCGGCGCGGGAAGCCGTGCTGCAGCGCTATGCCTTCATCGAGAACGCGATGGGCGATCACCCCTTCATCACCGGCGAGGATTTCACCGTCGCCGATGCCTATCTGTATGTGACGCTCAGCTGGGCCGCTCGCGTGGCCATCGATGTGTCGGGTCTGCCGCGGATCAGCGCGTTTTTCCAGCGTTGCACCGCTCGGCCGTCGGTCATCGCCGCCCGCGCCGACGAGGGCTTG
>RGQD01000619.1 GCA_010030205.1 Betaproteobacteria bacterium | reverse complement strand
TCGCCGCGGCGCAGCGCGGCCTTGGCCTGGCCGCTGGCCAGCGTGGCACGCAGGCGGTTCATCTCGTCGACGCCGCCAACCTGGGCCGGCTTCAGGCCGTCGATCAGGCGGCGCGCCTCGTCGGGGCGGTCGCTGGCGGCCAGCAGGCCGGCCAAGCCACGCAGCGCCGCCGGCTCGTCGGCGTTGCGCGCCAGCACCTGGCGAAAGCCTCGCTCGGCGGCATCGGCCTCGCCGGCCTGGGCTTGCAGCGCCGCCAGCGCGAGCATTGCGCCGTCCAGTCGAGGGTCGAGCTTGATCGCCTGCTGCAGCAGGTTGCGCGCCTGCGCCAGGTCGCCCTCACGCTGCGCGGACGTGGCTTGCTCGATCAGCAACTGGTAGCGCGTCGACTGCAGTGCCTTGGCCCAGTTCTGGCCGTTCTTCTGCTGCGTGGCCTGGGTCAGCAGCGCCGCCGATTCCTCCAAGCGGTTCTGCTGCATGCGCACCAAGCCCAGGCCGCCGAGCGCATCCGGGTCTTTGGCGTGGGTCTTGAGCCGGGCCAGATACTGGCTCTCGGCCAGCGCCAGATCACCCTGGCCCAGCGCCTTCAGCCCGGCGGCGATCTGCGGCTGCACCTGGCCCGGCTCACCGGCCTTGGCCAGCGTGGCGAGCTTCTTCACGGCGCCTGCGCGCAGTTCGGCCACCTCGCTGTCATCGGGGTGGAGCTTCAGGTAGGTGTCGAACAGCGCCAGCATCTCGGGCTTGGTGCTCGGCCAGCTCAGCGCCATCTTCCAGCACTCGATCGCGAAGCCGCTGACGCTGGGCACCAGCGAGACTCGGCCCAGCCGCTGGATGCCCTCGATGCGGGTGTCCCAGCGCGGCTCCTCGCCGCGGGCCAGGTGGAAAGCCAGATGCAACTCGATCTGCGGATCGTTGGGGTTGTCCTTGGCCAGCCGCTCGAAACCGGCCCGCGCAGCCTTCCAGCCGGTCGGCAGCTTGCTGAAGACACGGTAGTACTCGAGTCCAACATCGCCAACCGGCTCGCTGCCGCCGAGCGCACGCTGGTACTGCTCGACCGACTTCTCGATGTCGCCCGACTCGTGCAACAGCCTGGCCTGGTCCAGCGCCTTGGGGGCATCGCCGCTGCCCAAGGTGATGTCCTGCGCCAGCTGGGTCGCCCAGCGGCCTTGGGCGTCCAGCGCGCGCAAGCGGACCAAGATCTCGGCCGCGCCGGCACTGCGCTTTTGCGCCAGCTCGCCGTGCGCCAGGCCGTAGAGCGCGCGCGGCTCGTCGGGTTGCAGCCGCAGCAGCTTCTTCCAGGCCTCGGCGGCGCGCGCCGGTTGGGCCTGGGCTTGCCAGTACAGGCCTTGCTGGAGCAGTGCTTTGGCGGCCGGGCTGGTCTGGGCGAGACCCGGCTGCGAGCCCAGCGCGAGCAGGACGGCGAACGCTAGTGGGTGTTTGCGGAAATGCATGGGGTTTGCCATTGGAGTTGCACCTGCCCGTTGCGCAGGAATTGGTAGCGGTTTTCGATCCAGCCGAGCCCGAACAGGCTCAGCGCGTGGTCGTAATAAGAGGGCAGCGATTGACCCCACTGCGCCGGCAACATCGAGGCCGTTTGCTGCGCGCGGGCGCGCCCTGCCTGCTGCGCCACAGCCGCCGCGTTGCCGGCGCAGT
>RGQD01000618.1 GCA_010030205.1 Betaproteobacteria bacterium | reverse complement strand
CAGCCGGTAGCAGCCGCTTGAGCAACAGATTCATCGCGGTAAATCCCATGCCGGTATGCGCCGATGGCGCCCGGCCGTCAAAGCGCTTCGGGTGCTCGGCGTGGAAGCGCTTGAACAAGGCGGCTGCCTCCGGCGTCAAGCCCTTCGGGTTGATGTAGACCGACGTGCCCGCGTTGAACACACCGTTGACGTCGTCCATGATCGCGTCGGCGAAGTCGCCTACATTGTGTCCAGCGCCCGTGCCGATCATGCCCTTGAACTTCAGGCCCGCTTCGCGCGCTTGGCGTGCGAACAGGATCGCATCCGGCGCGTACTGGCACAGAATGATGATGTCGGGTTCCATCGACTTGTAGCGCTGCACAAACGACGACATGTCGGTGGTCTTGTAGCTGTAGCTGGCAGCGTCCACCAGCTTGGCACCCTTCTTCGCAAAATAGGCCTTGGCGCCCTCGGCCACTGACGCACCGTAAGAGGAGTCTTCAGTGAGCATCGCGATCTTGGCCGTCTTCAGGTCCAGGCCGCAACCTGGGATCATCACGTCGGTCGCGTACTGGGCTGCACCGGCGCCCAGCTCGGTCGCCGGGTAGATCATGCGAAACAGATACTTGAAACCGCGCTTGGTGATGTCGTCAGCCACCGCACCCTGCTCGAAGTAAATCACTTTGTTGCGCTCGGCCACCTGGCTGGCTGGCAGCGAGATCGAGCTCGCGAACGAGCCGCAGATGATCTTGACGCCGTCCTTGTTGATCAGTCGTGTGGCCTGCGAGACAGCTTCCGTCGAGCTCGGGACATCGCCGACGACGAACTCCACCGGCTGCCCGAACACGCCGCCTTCGGCGTTGGCCCATTCCTGCGCCAACTGGAAGCCTCGGAACACGTCATTGCCCAAGGTGGCCAGCGGGCCGGACAGCGGCAACAGCACGCCCAGCTTGATCGGCGTCTTCTGCGCCAGCACGGCCGGGGCGGCTAGCGTGGCGACGGTGCCCGCCGTCAGCGCGTTGAATGAGCGTCTTGAAATGGGTGTCATCGAGTCGTCTCCTGATTTTTGATATGGCCGAGGCCGAGATAGATACGCTGAACCTCGGGGTTACGGGACAGCTCGCGGCCTGTCCCCTCCAGCACAACGCGCCCATTCTGGATCACATAAGCGCGGTCGGCGATGGACAGCGCATGACCAACATTCTGCTCGACGATCAACAAGGTGGTGCCGGCATCACGGATCGCGCGGATCGCCTCGTAGACGCGCGACACCGCGACCGGCGCCAGCCCGAGTGACACTTCGTCGAGCATCAGCACTTCGGGCATCGCCACCAGCCCACGCGCGATCGCGCACATCTGCTGCTGGCCACCCGAAAGCGTTCCGCCGAGTTGTTCGGCGCGCTCGGCAAGCACTGGAAAAAGCGTCTGCACATACGCCAGGCGACTCGCCAGATGCGGGCGCGCGCGCCGTGAGTAGGCGCCGAGTTCGAGGTTTCGTTGAACGCTCATTCTTTGAAATAGGCGTCGACCTTCGGGCACCAGGATCACGCCCTCTTCGACGATCTCATCGCTCGACCGCCCCGACAGCATCCGGCCCTCGAACGTGACCTCTCCCGCTGTGGGCTTCACCAAACCGGCGATGGTGCCCAGCAGCGTGGTCTTGCCGACGCCG
>RGQD01000617.1 GCA_010030205.1 Betaproteobacteria bacterium | reverse complement strand
GGGTCAGCGCCTGGCCGGCCAGGGTCCAGCCTATCGTGCCGTTGCGCAGCGCCGCCACCGGGTTGGGGATGCCGGCGTTGACCAGCGACTGGGTGCCGATGATGCTGCGCGTGCGGCCGGCGCAGTTGACGATCACCCGGGTGCTGGGGCTCGGCGCCAGGTCTCGCACGTGCAGCACCAGTTCGGCCCCGGGCACGCTGGTGCTGGTGGGGATGCTCATGGTCTGGTACTCGTCGAAGCGGCGGGCGTCGAGCACCACCACGTCGGCGCCGCTGGCTATCAGCGACTGGACTGCTTCGGCCGACAGCGAGGGCGTGTGCCGCTCGTGCTCGACCAACTCGCCGAAGGATTTGCTCGGCACGTTGACGTCGCGAAAAACCTCGCCGCCGCTGGCGCACCAGGCGGCCAGACCGTTGCCATCCGGGCTGGCCAGCAGGTGGACCCGGCTGTAACCCATGGCTTGCAGCTTGCGCGCCGCGCCCGCTGCCAGGCCTTCGCCGGCGTCGTAGACGGCGATCAGTACATCGCGGCGCGGCAGGCGCCAGGGCGCGTCGAGCTCGATCCGACCAGCCGAGAGTTGCACCGCGAACAGCGGGTGTTGTTGCGCGTAGGGGTCTTCCTCGCGGACGTCGATCAAGGCGATCTCGGTCTTGGCGAGCAAGGCCGCTCGAACGGCCTCGGGCGACAGCGTGGGCAGGGCATCATCGGACATCACGGGTTTTCCTTGGATCGGTCCCAGAGATTGGGCACGCTGGTGTTGGAGTAGCCCGACACAAAGGGCTTGCGGCTGCCGTCCTCGGCATAGGTCCAGCGATGCACTGCGCCGATGTTGGCGCCGTAGACATGGATGCTGACCGAGGTGTGGTCGGCCCAGGCGTTGCTGACCTGGTGGATGTCGCCGATGCTGGGCGACACCGCCTCGACCTGGCCGGGCTGCAAGGTCACCGCGTCGCCCTGGGCCTGCAGCCGACCGCCGGCGGCGAAGCCGAAGGGCTGGGCCGTCTCCTGGCCGCGCAGCATGCCGATCAGGCCCCAGACCTGGTGGTCGTGTATCGGCGTGCGCTGGCCAGGCCCCCAGACAAAGCTGACCACCGAGAAGCGCTCCAGCGGATCGGCATGCAGCAGGTACTGGCGGTAGAACTGCGGGTGCGGCTGCGCCAGCTCATCAGGCAGCCAGTCATCGCGCGCCACCAATTTGGCGAGCTCAGGGCCGACGGCGGCCAAGATCTCGGGCTCGGTGTGCGGCTGATCGACCAGGTGGGTGACCGCGACCACGAAATCGCGCAAGGGCGAATTGCTCACGTCGTTCTCCAGTGAAGGCGGGGCCTGGCCCGCCGAAGTGCTGATTTTGGCTGCGGCTGGCGCCCGATGAGGTCAGCCCTCAAGCGCTTGATCGAAAAACTGCGCGACCCAGCGCATCATCAGCGCAGCATCGACCGGGCGGCTGACCTGATCTAGGGCTCGCTGCAAGGCCTGGGGCGCCATCGTCGGCGCCATCTCGTCGAGCAGGTCGTCCATGAAGGCGCGGCTGAACTCGGGGTGGAACTGGGTCGCAAAGACGCTGCGGCCGATCGCGTAAGCCGCGACCGGACAGACTTCGTCGCCGCTGAACACCGTCGCGCCCGGCGGCAGTTCGACGACCTGGTCTTCGTG
>RGQD01000616.1 GCA_010030205.1 Betaproteobacteria bacterium | reverse complement strand
ACCGATGCCGACATCGACGAGGCCATGAGCAACATCTGCCGCTGCGGAACTTACCAGCGCATCCGTGCCGCGGTGCACCTGGCGGCGACCATCGCCGCCAAGGCCTGAGGAGCGAACGATGAATCACAACAACGCTTTTCGCGCCACCGGTACCTCGCGCCGTGAATTTCTGGTGCGGTCGGCTGCCGGCGCACTGGTGCTGGGCTGGCAGGTGCCGGCGCTGGCACAGTCCAGCGCTTCGCCGCAGGCCGGCACCGAGCTCAACCTGTGGGTGGTGGTCAAGCCTGACGGCGGCTGCGTCGTTCGCATCGCGCGCACCGAGATGGGCCAAGGCACGCTCACGGGCTTGGCGCAGCTCGTCGCCGAGGAGCTCGCCTGCGATTGGACCAAAGTCAGCACCGAGCGGGTCACGCCGCAGCGCAACTTCGCTGCCAAGCGCGCCTGGGGCGAGATGGGCACTGGCGGCAGCCGAGGCATCCGCACCTCGCACGACTATGTTCGCCGCGGTGGCGCAGCCGCCCGGATGATGTTGCTGCAGGCCGCCGCCAACGAATGGCAGCTGCCGGTGACCGAGTTGCAGGTCAGCCAGGGCGTGATCACGCACCCCGGGTCGGGCCGCAGCATCGGCTACGGCCAGGTCGCTGCCGCGGCGGCGCGGCTGACGCCGCCTGACGCGAAATCCATCGTGCTCAAGGACCCCAAGACCTGGACGGTGGCTGGCACGCCCAAGCCTCGGCTCGACACCGCCGACAAGCTCGACGGCAGCAAGAAGTACGCAATCGACCTGCGCCAACCTGGCCAGCTCAGCGCGGCGGTGATGTCCTGCCCGGTCTGGGGCGGCAAGCTGCTGAGCTTCGACGCAGCCCAGGTCATGGGGCGGCGCGGCGTGAAGGCCGCGGTCAAGGTCAACGACCGCTGCGTCGCGGTGGTGGCCGACACCTGGTGGCGCGCCAAGACCGCGCTCGAAGCGCTGCCGATTGTTTGGAACGAGGGTGCCGGGGCGACGCAGAACAGCGCGACGATCGCCGCTCGCCTGCGCGAAGGGCTTACCGCCGCCGAAGCCTATGCCGGCCGCAGCGAAGGCGACGCGGTGAAAGCCATTGCCGGGGCGGCCAAGCAGGTGGAAGCGACTTACGCCACGCCTTTCCTGGCCCACGCAACGATGGAGCCGATGAATTGCACCGCACGCATCAGCGCCAACAAGGCCGAGGTCTGGGTTGCGACCCAGAACGCCGAAGCCGTGCATGCCGCGATGTCCGAGGAGTCGGGCCTGCCACTCGCGCAGTGCGAGGCTTTCTGCACCGACCCGGGTGGCGGTTTTGGTCGACGTGGCGGGCTGCAGGACTATGTGCGCCAGGCGGTGGCCATTGCGAAGCAGTTCCCGGGTGTTGCTGTTCAGATGATCTGGAGCCGTGAAGAGGACCAAGCGCAGGACTACTTCCGCCCGATCTCGATGTGCAAGATGTCGGCTGGCCTCGATGCGACCGGCAACCTGGTCGGTTTGCACGTACGGGTCTCGGGGCAGTCGATCAATGCCTTCGTCTCGCCGCAATCGGTGGCCGACGGCAAGGACAAGCGCCAGCTGCAGGGCTTCTGGGAGGAGCCCGGCGATGCGCAACTCGGCTACAGCGTGCCCAACCTGCTGGTCGAGTACGCGATGCG
>RGQD01000615.1 GCA_010030205.1 Betaproteobacteria bacterium | reverse complement strand
GCCGCGCGATCGGGCGTGGTCGGCCATGCGCTGCGCCAGCGCGATCGACTCCGGACGGAACTCGGTCTGCAGGATGCGGGTGTCCTGGCGCGCGGCGCGCGATCCAGCGGGTGGCGCCGCATCGCTGCGGTACTTGCCACTGAGCACGCCGCGCGCCAGCGGGCTGTAGACCACCGCCCCGACACCGTAATGCGCGCAGCACGGCAGCAGTTCGGTCTCGATCTGGCGCGACATCGCGTTGTAAGGCGGTTGGCAAGCGATCGGCGGCGCGATGCCCATCGACCGGCACATCTCAGCCACCCGCGCGACGTTCCAGGCCCGGAAGTTGGAGACGCCGAAGTGATGGATCTTGCCGCTGTCGATCAGGTGCGCGATCGCACCCAGCGTCTCTTCCAGCGGGGTGCTGGCGTCTTCGCGGTGCAGGTACAGCAGGTCGATCCAGTCGGTGTTCAGGCGCAGCAGGCTAGCGTCGACGGCCTGCAGCATGTGGCGTCGTGACAGGCCCCGCTGGTTCGGTCCGGGTCCGACCGGGTTGGCCAACTTGGTCGCGAGCACCCAGTGTTCTCGACGGGCGGCGATCAGCCTGCCGGTAATGCGTTCAGACTCGCCACCCGCGTACATGTTGGCCGTGTCGATCGCGTTCAGCCCGGCTTCGAGCGACGCGGCGACGATGTTCGCAGCTTCGGCCTCGTCGGTCTGGTCGCCGAACATCATCGCGCCCAGCCAGAGCTTGGAGACCTTGAGGCCGCTGGCGCCCAGCGCTTGGTAGGAAGGTTTGGATGGCGTCATGTGGATCCTGTGGAATGGGTCCCCTGATTGTCAAGCCATGCGCTCTCAAGCAAATGTGGCTTTGCCACTTTGCTTGATCCTCAAGTGGGGCGGCCGGCTTCGAACGGCCTTGGGCGCTCAATAGCTTATCGGCAAGGCCAAGCCCATGGCGATGAGCCGGCCACCGCATCCGCGCTTGAAGGTCTTGCCCAAGCGCGCGAGCAGTGAGCTGATGCGTTGCGCCGGGCTGGTTTGCGGCAGATCGCTTGAACAATCTGCCGTGGCCCTGCGTCAGCGCTTCAGCCGAACTTGCCGGTGTCGATCCACTCGGCGTTGATCAGCGACCACCAGTCGACGGCCAGCCCCTTCAGCACGTAGTCGTACGGCAGCCAGCCGTAGCCGGCGTCGCCCCAGCCAGCGCCCCAGGAATTGCGGATCAGCAGGGCGCCGGTGGTCGGTGCCGAGCCTGGGTTGCTGTTCCTGATCACTAGGTTGTCGTTGTAGCCCGCCACATCCACCGCATGACCTCCCACCACCCGGTCGGTGGCCGTTGGGTACGGGATCGCCCCTTTATTGGCCGCGCTGGCTTGGGTGTAGGAGTTGTAGACCGTGAAGCCGAAGAATGCTGGCAGGCCGGCTGACAGGTTGGTCTTGATCGCGTTGAGCAGCGCCGCCTTGCTGGTGCCGGAAGGGTCAAGCCGGTAGTAGGTGACGGCCTGGTAGTTGCTGCTGAACGAGTACAGAAAAGCCGAGGGCTCGGCGTCGAAATTAGCCACCACATAGGGCCAGTACTCCTCGGGCGGTACGCCGAACAAGGCCAAGGCTTCCATCGTGCTTCGCAGATAGGCGCCGGTGTCGCCGGTCCATTTCAGCAGGTTGCGTGTGGCTTTGTAGAGAAACAGCCG
>RGQD01000614.1 GCA_010030205.1 Betaproteobacteria bacterium | reverse complement strand
TTGGGCGGCCCGCTGGGTTTGCGAAGCCATCTCGTCGAGCCCAGCAAGATAGGCTTCCTGCTGCGCCAGGCCATATTCATGTTCGATGAGCTGGGTCTTGGCCGCACGGTACCGCTCCCACGCAGCGACACCGCGCTCGAGCACCACCTGTTCACGCTCGGCTTCGAGCGTGGCGAGAGCCTGGGCCCGCGCCGACTGACCCAGCAGCGCGATCTGCAGTTCGAGCGGCGCAATCGCGGCGCGGACAAAATCAGATGCGGCAAAGGCCCGGGTTGCGTCTTCCCATGCCTGACCGGCCGTCAGGATCGCAATGCGCGCCTCATCAGTCGGGGCCTTGAGCGCTGCCATGGCGACCTCGAGCCGTTTGATCTCGACCGGGGTCTTGCCGATCTTGGCGGTCTCCAGCGCAAGATTTGCCGCAAAGTCCTGCGCCGCTTTGAGCGCGCGTTCGGCCTCGGTTGTCTTGGGGGTCTTGGCAGCCGTTGTAGGGCTGTCACCCTTGATCTCGGCGGCTTTGGCTGCAAGCCGCGCCTTGGCCGCATCGATCGTGTTCTGGCGCCACTTCGACCTGGCTGGCGAGCCAGTTGATCGCGGTGATCGCCTTGTTGGCCATGTATTCAATGCCGCTGATCGACAGGTTGGCAGCGCCAACGGCGGCTTCGCCGATCACGCCGGGCAGCGCCTGCCAGACGGTCTTGATCGCGCCAAACCCGCCGACCCAGCCAGCATAGAGAAAGGCGATCGCATATTTGCCAGCTTCGAGAATCTTGTCGAAGGCCCAGACCGCCCAGCCCTTGAGGGTGGTAAACACCGAGCCAAGGTTGAGCCCGTCGCGCAGGGTCGCCCACAGACCCTTGATGACATCGCCTGCGGTGATGCCGACGGGGCCAAGCTCCTTCATCTCTTTCTTGGTCAGGCCAAGGCTCTGCGCGTAGCGGTCAAGCTCGCCCGTCTGCTTGACGCTGGACTGGAACATCTTGAACGCGCCGAACGCGAGAGCCGCCGCCGCAGCTGCTGCCAGCAGATAGGGATTGGTGAGCACGACCATCGCGGCGCTGGCTGCAAGGCCAAGAAGTGCTCGCGCCATCCCGCCGATCCCGACACCGGCCTGCATGCCGATCTGTCCGATCTGGCTGCCCTGCTGCATGAACACAGTCATCGGTTTTTGGCCGGAGAACAGGCTCACCGCGACATCGTTCAACTGATAGACGAGGTTTTGCATCTGGTGGCTGGCGAGCTTTGCCGATCCGCCCATGCGGGTCATGCTGCCCGTGCCGACAGCATCCAGCGCCTTATCCGCGCGCCCTGCGGAAGCCACAACATCGCCCATGGCGCCGGCCACGGAGCGCTTCATGTCTGCCATCTCCTTCTGGAGCCTGGCGACGTTGGTGATCATCTCAATCTCGAGGGTGCCGGCTTTCATGGGCAATCCTCCTTTGCGGTGATCAGCGCCCGGAAGGCGTGAGAGACTTTGCGCGATATGGTGCCGCGGTTGATGTCATCAGCGGCGGCAGTCCAGGGCGGCGGACAATCGGGCTCCCGGGCACGCTGGCCCTCGGTCACAAACTCAGCCGACAGGCGGCGGATCAACCGGCAGGTCCAGGGCGCAAGATCAGCCCCCATGCAGCGCTGCCAGTGGTCGATGCTGGCCCAAGACAAGGGGACGACCCCCATGGCTC
>RGQD01000613.1 GCA_010030205.1 Betaproteobacteria bacterium | reverse complement strand
GATTCCAGCGCCAGGCTGCTGTCGGCAGCACCCGCGGGCGGCTTGTACACATAGGCCTGGTTGGCCACCCCTTTGCTGAAGGCGCCAGGCACCAGTTCGACGATGTTGCCGGTGCTGATGCCGATCGCGACCGACTCAAGGTCGAGCACCGCGTACTCGTATCGCTGCGCAGGGTCCAGGCCCTGGGCCAGCAGCTCAGCGGCGTTCAAGGTCTTGCCCAGCCGATCCGCAGCGATCGTGCGCTGACCGTCGACCAGGATCGGCAGCAGTTGCAGCTCAGTGTGGTAGTTGACCCCCGCCTCGAGCTTCGCGGCCGGGCCAACCGTGACCGTATTGACACTGAGGACCGAGTCGCCGCCCAAGACGGTGCCGGCATAGATCGGCGTGGCGAGGTTCAACACCAAGCCAGCGGTGCGAGCGCGACCGTTGCCGCCAATACCGGGTTCGGCAATCAGGTCGATGTCGCGAACCGCACGCACCGACGCGCTGCCGTTCAGCGCGATGGCGTTGTACTCCTCGATGGCAGCCCTGACCTTCGGCAGGCTCAAACCCCAAAGCGCAATCAGCGACATGTCGGCTTGGGCTTTGACGTCGAGCTGGTTGCTGACGCGATCGCGGCTCTGGCCCGCGTAGAGCTTGACGTCGGTGCCCAACAACTCGGCGTTGTTGAGCACGATGTCGCTGTGGCTGCGCAGGTCCGAAAGGGCATCGGCTTTGGCGCCCGAAATGGCACCGACCGACAAGACGTTCGAGGCCGCGAGCATCGTGGCGTCAGTGCGGGTGCTCAGCTCCAGATTGCCGCTGTAGTTGCGCAGCGCGGCGCCGTCGATCACGATGTCCGACAAGGTGTCCGCCGTCTGCTCGGCCAACGCATAGTTGATCGCCAGGCCACCCACGCCGTCGACCCGCACCTTGTCGACGATGTCGAGCCGGGTCAAGGTGTTGAGCCGCAAGGTGGCGCCATCGGCGGTGGTCGACTGGGTGTTGATCTGCGCACCCTGTCCGACCCGGACCTGGGCACCAAACAGCGTGCTGCTGTTACCGATGTTGGTGGTTGCACCCAGCACCGAAATGGTCGCACCGCCCGCCGATGTGGAGCGCAGCGAATTCTGTGTCGCCGAGAACTTGCGTTTGCTGACCAAGTTCTGCGCCTCGATCAAGACCGTCTCGGCATCGACCTTGGCGCTGTTGCCGATCAGCACATCAGCCTGGCCGGCCAGCGTGTTGACCACCCGGGCACCGCTGCCCGCGAGCAAGCCGACCGCCAGGTTCTCTGAAGTCGCGTCGAAGTCTTGGTCCCGCTTGGCGGTGACCTGCACGGTCTGCGCCAGCACCTGGCTGCGCGCGCCGATGCCAGCCAGCGTGACCGCGCCAATGTCAAGCACCGAGTCGGCGCCCGCGATGCCGATAAAAACCCCTCCGCTGGAAGCGTTGGCATGTTGGAAGATCGCATCTTGGCCGTAAGCATCGATGCGTAGCGCAGCCGCCTGCAGCTTGACATCGTCGCCCAGGCCAGCCCGGATGGCACTGTTGTCCGTGGTCTGCACCACACTGGCACCAGCGGCGCCGTAGGTGCTGACCGAGATCGACGCCACCAACGCGTCAGCGCTCTGATGACCTTGTGCGCTGATCAGCACATTGCCCGCCGCCGTCACTTCGGCATTGTTGATGCTGGCCTC
>RGQD01000612.1 GCA_010030205.1 Betaproteobacteria bacterium | reverse complement strand
TTGCCGGATGTATTATATATAAGTGTAGGTTATGGAGGTGCAGGTGGTTCTGGATCCGGAGTTGCAGGTGGTGCTGGCATTAATACCTATATATCATTAGAACCAAATATTACTTTACAAAATGTTTTAGTATGGGCAGTTGGTGGCAATACTGTGACAGCCGCAGGCGCAGGATCATCATCGGCGGCTGGTGTTGCTGGAGTGGGCGGAGTAGCTCCTCAGTCTAGTACATCTGCTTGGTTAAATCATTATTCGTTTGGGGCAATTACAACTGCTAGCAAAGCGTATGTAGGAATAAATGGACAAAATGGCACAGTTGGTGGTACACAGTCAGCAGGTGCTGGAGACACTTTAACATTACCAATTACTGGGTTGGTTATAACAGGGGGAACAGGAGGAGGTGGAATTGCCTCATCATCTGGGGGTACTGGCGGAATTAGTGGCGGAATTACAGGTATTGGAGTATTTCCGACTATATCTGGTTCCAATGGAGGGACTACATCTAGTGTAACAGGAAATCCAGGTAATCCGGGAATTCGTCCAGTTAACGGATTATTTTATTTTTATGGCGGGACAGGAGGTAGTGGAGCAACCGCTACTAATTTATCAAATAAAGGCGGCAGCGGCGGTAAAGGTGAATATGGGTGTGGTGGCGGCGGTGGCGGTGGCGGATTTACTGGATCCGGTGGTGGCAAGGGTGGTGATGGTGGCAATGGTGTAGTTATATCAGTTACTTGGTAAATTTTCTTATAATCAATAATGGATTAAAAATGTTAGATTTCATTCACTTAGCTAGTAATAATAAAGCAGATATACAACAATTCTCTGCTAATTCAAAAACTACTAGATCAAATTGGCACATTTGGCGTAAACCACGGGGTATTAATTTTATACAAATTTTTGCATTGGCAGGTGGTGGTGGTGGTGGTGGTGGTGATTCATGGAGTTCGTATGGTGGTCAAGGTGGTCAAAATGGTGATGGTTCACTGATGATTTTTAATACCTACATGTTACCAGATATATTATATATAAGCGTAGGTTACGGAGGCAATGGTGGACTTAGAGGGACTGTTGGCAACAATGGCGCAAATGCCGGAGCAGGTGGCGGTGGAATTGATACAATAATAACAATTAGTCCAGATGCTAATAGTGCTCAATGTTTTGTAGATTGTTGGGGAGGTGCTGGTGGTAATGGTGGATATGCTAGCCCGCTGCAATCAGGCTATAGCGGTGGCACAGCTTCTAATATGTATTTTTATAGCTACGGTCATAGAGCTAATACTAGCTTTCTAACCGGCGGCAGCTCAGTTGGTGGTTGGGGAGGCGCAAACGGAAACATATCTCCAAATACTTATTCTGGTGGTTATGCCGGTAGTTCGGGCGGTCCTGCTTCTAGTTACCAGGCATATGCCTTGCCAGGAACCGGTGGAGGTGGAGGTGCTAATTTAGTTGGAGCAATTCAAGGATCTACTCCAACTTATACCGGTGGTAATGGAGGTTCATATATAGGCTCGGGTAAATTTCCTACCGTATTAGGTGGCACTGGAGGATCACCAGCATCATTAAATGGAACTAATGGATCAGGTGGATTTCAACCAGTCCCTGGATTATTTTATTTTTACGGCGGAACTGGTGGCGGTGGATGCGGCGGAGCTGGCGCCTCATTAGTTGGTGGCACCG
>RGQD01000611.1 GCA_010030205.1 Betaproteobacteria bacterium | reverse complement strand
GAAGCTGGCCAGCGCGGCAGCCTGGCCGGTGAGCGTCAAGGCCTGTGCCGTGCCGCCAACGACGATACCGCTGGCGCTGGTGGCCGACAGGCTGCCGGACGTAGTGGTCAAACTGAGCGTGAGATCACCAGTGCCGGCGAAACTGGCCCCGGTGAAGACGAGCTGAGAGGCGTTGCCCGAACTGATGAACAACTGGCTGGGCAGCTGGCTGATCGTCGGCGCCACGCTGATGACCGAGCCCAGCAGTTGGACCTGCGTCTGCGTCGAAGCCTGGGCCGACGAAACCTGCACGGTGAGCAGCCCTGCAGCGCCGTTATAGCTCAATCGACCGACGGTGTTGAAGTAACTGCTCAATGCAGCGGCCGTCCCACTGAAGCTGCGGGAGCCCTCGGCCCCGGTGATGCTGACGCCACTGGCCGCTTGCGCCTGCAGGCTGGCGCCTGTCGGGACCACCAGGGTCACGGTGAGCGCGGTGCTGCTGCTGCCGAAGGCATTGGCGCCGAACACCAGTCCGCTGGCGACGCCGGGCGTCACGGCCAGGCTGTCGATCAAGCTCAAAGTCGGCGAACTGAGCATCTGAACCTGTGCCGACGAGGCGGGCATCATCTGCGCCAGCACCTCGGATTCTTGACCCGCACTGAACACCGCGCTGTCCACCGAGACCAAGCGGGGCGCGGTGATCGTCAACAGCGCAGGCGCTGTCGCGTCGATCTGTGCCAGCCCCGCCTGGCTGACGAACAAGCCGTCGCGCGCCGTGATGCTGGTGCTGAGCTTGCCCATCGGCAGCTTGTCGCTCGACAAACTGACATAGGCATCGCTGCGCAAGACGAGTGTGTCGGTGGTGAGCGCTGACGCAAAACTGCTGGCCGGCTCGATCACGGCCGTGTCGGCCGGATGGGCCGTGACCGCGTTGCCGATACGCAGCGCCCCGCCCGACCGGTATTCGGTGCGGGTCTTGCCGGTGAACAGCCGGCCGCTGCTGATGAAGCCTGCCGCAAACAGCGCGAGCTGGCCGAGTTGGCCCCCGGTGCCCAATGCGCCGAGCGCATCCTGCAGCAACAAAACAATGTCTTTTGAAAGCGACTCGAGCGTGATGTTGCCGCCGTTGGCCACCCGCACTTTGTCGACGCTCAGGCTGGCTTCGCTGCTGACGTTGACATTGCCGGCGCTGGCCTGCACGTCCCGCAGCCGCAGACCACTGTTGGCCTTGCCGAAGCCATCGAAGTCCTTGAACACCAGATCGCCAGAAGTCGCGCTGGCGCTGAGTTCGTCGACCGACAAGGCCATGGCCGCGATGCTGGCAGCCTGCAGGCGCAGCGCCTTGGCCGAGACGCTGGGCTGCGCCAGGCTGCCGTCGGCCAGCGAGAGCGTGCGGGTAGCGGTCAGGCTGACGTCGCCGCCCAGCGCCAGCGTGGCGCCGGGCGCGACGCGGTCGGCCAGTCGCGCGACATAGCGCGCTGCGACGATGCGGCCGACGACGATGTCCCGGCCCGCCATCAGGCTGACGGCACCGCCACCGCTGTCGATCGTGCTGCCGGCGGCTTGCACGATATCGCGCACCGCAGAAAGATTGATCGCACCGCCGCCGCTCGCGTCCCGCCAGCCTCCGCCCGCACCCGCGACCAGGTCGGCATTGAGCACGATGTCGCTGTTGGCGCCCGTCGCCGTCAGGCTGATGCC
>RGQD01000062.1 GCA_010030205.1 Betaproteobacteria bacterium | reverse complement strand
ACCCGGTACACCGTCTGGCTCGCGCCCATCACGAAGTACATCGTCGCGCCGCTGATCAGCACCTGGCTTGGCGCACCGTCGATCAGCAACTTGCTGCTGCCCAGCGCGGCGTTCCAGGCGTAGGCCTTGCCCGCTTCGCCGTAGACGACGAAGCCGCCACCTGCGCCGTACAGCACCGAGCTGCTCAGGATCGACAAGGTGCTGGTGTTGTTACTGGCGCCGGTTGAGGTCGATGCCTTGAGCGCTCTGGTGGTGGGGGTCGACTCCACCCAGGCCAGCACGCCGCCACGCAGCACGAAGGTTTCGCTGGCGTTGCTCGAGACAGTGCTCATGGCACCGCCCGCAACCGACTGGGTGACGAGCGAACCGGCGCTGCCCACCGGTGTGGTCGCGGCAGATTGCAGCCAGGCCACGCGCAGGCCGTCGGTCTGCGGGTAGATGCTGCGCAGGCCGCCAGCGCTCAAGCGGGTCGAGGCCTGGGTGTCGGACTGCCAGCGGTAGACGTCGTAGCTGGAACTGGTGCCGTCGCCGCCGGTCTGGCCCCAGAAGAAGAAGTTCACGACGCCGTTGATCACCGCGAAGTCGTAAGCCGTGTTGCCCAGGTAGTTGGCGCCGACGGGCTGGCGGATCGTTGTGTAGCTGCCGGTGCCGACCTTGTAGATCGTGTAGGTGCCAGGGTTCGAGCCGGCCGCGTCGATCCAGATCACGTAGCCACCGTGCGCCCTGGGGAACTGCTCGTAGGCCCGGCCGCCGCCTACCGATGGGGTCGCGGCGTTGGGGTTGGCGTTCGACAGGTTGGTCCGCGCGCCGGCGGGGCTCCATTGGTAGATGCAGTCCAGCGGGCAGTCGGTGTAGCCGGGGCCGGTGGACCCGAGGAAGCCGCCTTCGACAAAGACGTAGCCGCCGTCCATCGCCCAGTTGTAGAGGTACGGGATGCTGTCGGCCCCTTGCAGCGTCACCTCCGTGCCGATGGATGCGTTGCGCACCCGGTAGCTGCCGTCCAGCGCTTTGTAGAGCAGCAGGTTGGGGTCGGTGTTGTCCACCGCGACAAGCTGTGCGCCAGCGCCCGGCGTGAACAGCGGCGGATAGGTCAATGCGCTGCTGCTCGCCACTGTGACCGTGCGCTGCAACTGGGTGCTGATGCCCGCGCTGTCGGTGGCGCGCAGCGTCAGCGTGTAGGCCCCGGGTGCCAGACCGCTCAGGCTGAAACTGGTATTGAAGGCTGGCGTGCTGGTCTGCAGCACGGGGTAGTCGCCCAGCGTGGCGACAACAGTGACTGCGCCGGACTTGTCGGTGAACGCAGTGCCCGACACGAGCAACGTGCCGTTGACAAAAGCGCCGTCGACTGGCGAGGTCAGCGACAACTGCGGCGGGTTGGCCACCGGCACTTGCACGGTGGCCTGCTGTCTTGCACCGGCCAGATCGGTGGCGGTGACCACCATCACGTGGCTGCCCGAGCCCAGCGCGCTGGCGTCGAGCGTGAAGCGGTAGGCGTCGAACGCCGTGCCACAGCCGAAGCGGGCCGAGCAGGCGTTGGGCGTTGTGAGCGTTGGCAAGGGCTTGCCGTCGACCGCGGCCTCGACCTTGGCGATGCCGTACTGCGAGCTTGCGCGGACGTCGACGTTGATGGGGCCGGTTGTGCCGGAGACCGACGCGCCGACAGCCAGGTTGGAATTGACGACGTTCAGCGTTCGCCTGAGTTCGAGCCAGGCATCGGGGCTGGTCTCGACGCGCGCCAGGATCAGGTGCGCGCCGTTGGTGGCCGTGGCCGTGTTCCAGCTCGCTGGGTTGCCGGAGCTGGCAGCGCCGGTGCCGACCAGCTTCAGGTCGGCGTACCAGGTCACCGAGCGGTAGGTCGGGCTGGTGCTGCCGTCGCCCACCGCCAACTGCGCGCTGCCCGACAGGGGCTCGGTCATGTTGACCAGGATTTGCGGCGTGCCGCCCGGCACCGTGACGGCGACGCTGGGCGCGCCCTGCGAGGTCAGCAGCGACACCGTGCGGCCGCTGAACAGCGCTTGCACCCGGTAGGTGGTGGACACCGTCAACGCGCGGGTCCAGGTCATCGCAGCACCCGCACCGCCGCTGCCTGCCAGGGTTTCAACCGGGCCAAAGGCGGCGTCCGGGCGTTCCTGCGATTCCACCCGGTAACTGGTCCCTGCCGGAAAGCTGTCGGTCCACTCCAGCCGCAAGGTGTTGGCAGCCAGGTCGACCACGGCGCCGAGCTTGGCCGCAGTGGCCAGCGCGCGATCGGCTTGGGCCACCGGGTCTGGCGTGACGGTGATCGACACGCTGGCGATCGTGCTGCTGTTGACCCGCCCGTCGTTGACCACCAGGCTGGCGCTGTAGACACCGCGCGCCTTGCACTGCGCTCTGCGCCGGGCCAGCGACAGCGATGGGCGGGGTGTTGGTATCGGTGCTGGGGCTGCCACCGCCACCACCGCAGCCTGACAACCAGGCGGTGGCCACCAGGCCGACGGTGGCGATCAGTCTGAACAGCGAGATCTTGCGCATATTGACTCCTGCCCTGGGGCGTGAGGGGCGCGGTCGATGGGGTCCGCGTGCCGGTCGGATAGCTGTATCACTGTCGCATCCGAAAAGCTCATGGGGTGAGCTGGTGCGCTACGGTTGTGGCGACTCATTTCATGGGCCGTCATGGGTGCCCACAGCATAATCATTCCAGTCAGCGGCGCAGGCTTGCAACCTGCGCTGTCGCATGGCCCGCCCAATGGGGAAGCTCAATTGACCATCCACCACCGCCGTTCACTGCTAGAGCATTTGCGCGGCCAACTCGCTGTTGACTGGTGGGGCCACCACGGCATCGCCCACTGGGCCAGGGTGCGCGCCAACGGGCTGATGCTGGCCCGCGACACCGGCGCGAACCGGCATGTGCTCGAACTGTTTGCGTTTTTTCATGACGCCAGGCGGATCAACGAGTACGACGACGAAGACCACGGCGCACGCGGCGGCAATTTGGCCAAGCGCCTGAGAGGCTGCTACTTTGATGCCACCGACGACGAGATGGACCTGCTGACCTACGCCTGCACCCACCACAGCGATGGCATGACGCAGGCCGACCCAACCGTGTTGACCTGCTGGGATGCGGACCGCCTGGATCTGGGACGGGTGGGCATCACCCCAAATCCCAAATACCTTGGAACCAAGGCCGCACGCACCGAAGCCAGCATGGCCAAGGCCAACCAGCGCGCCCAGGCTTGGTGCGATGCTTTTGATGAGCGGCGGCGCAGGCGAGGCTGACGTCGTTGGCGTCCACAAATTGAACTCTCAAGCAAATGTGACTTGGCCACTTTGCTTGACCCCCACGGGGGGGCGGCCGGCTTCGGCCGGCCTTGGGGCGCTCAGTGGTTGCTGACCCAGTTTTCAACACGCAGCCCGGCGTAGTTCACAAAGTCCGCTTCATTGTTGGTCACCAGCGTCACGCCTAAAGCGATCGCGTGGGACGCGATGAGCTTGTCCAGGGCATCGCGGTTGCGATCTTTGAAGGCGGCGCGTATCGGGCCATAGGCCCTAGCCGCTGGTGCATCGAAGGGCGCAACCATGATGTCGTCGAGCAAGCTCTCCAGTGCCGACCGGTTGGCTTCCTGCACCGCAGGGCTTGAGCAGGCGATACCAAATTCAAGTTCAGCCAAGGTCACCGCAGAAATGACAACGTCGCCCACAAAGCAGGCCGCAAAGCGCTCGCGCACCTCGGGAGGTTGGTGCTTCATCAGGTAGATGCAGATGTTGGTGTCGAGCATGTACTTCGGATTCATAAGGCTTCACGCTCGCCCTCGACGTTTTCGCCCCGTCCCTGGGCCATGAAGTCTGGTGAGAACTTGGCGAGTTTTCCCAGCACATCGCCTAGGCGGCGCTGCGCCGGACGGATGCGCAACTCGTCCCCCTGGCGCTCGATGACCAGATCAAGATCCCACGTGTTGTAAGCAAGCTCGGCGGGAATGCGAACGGCCTGCGAGTTGCCGTTCTTGAAGAGTTTGGTGCTGGCCATGGCGAACCTTGTTGGATGTACATGTACATCTTAATCCGAGAGAGTGTGAATGTAAACACATGGATGTACGGCGCATGGACCAGCCTCAAATCTACGCCGCCGTCGCCCGCCAGTCAGCGAAGGCAGTTGTGGCCGGTGACATCACGATGCCCGACCGGGCCATCAGCGCACAAACGTATCAGGTGGCGCAACGAGCCTCGCGCCATGGGCCGTCCAGACCAATGCGGCCGTGCCTCACCCACAGGCTTGCCTGCGCACTCAACGAGGTGAAAGGCTCATGCGGCAGGTAGAGCATGGCAGCCATGACCTGCGCCACCGCGTCGTCGTCGAGATCGCCGTCGCCTTCAAAGTTGTTGCCCTCGCGAACCTCTAACTCAATGCCACGGTAACGCCCAGGAAGTTCCTCAAGCGTGACGAATCCAGTGACATCGACCAATCGGCCCTGCACATCGCGGTTGAGTTGGTGGCACAGCAATCCCCCAGGCTCGACAGCCAACACGATCGGCCAGCCCGTGAGTTCGCGCAGCGCGAAGGCAAAGTAGCGGCACTCACAGTGCGCGTACTGCAGCCGAAGAAGGTCGAGCGCTGTGTTTTCGGGCGATCGCTCAAAGACTTCCGGCCCGTCATCGAACTCGCGCTCCAGCACGATGTTGGCCTCTTCGGCCAACTCTTCCAGCGTCGGGATTGGACGATCAGCGGGCAGGTGGGCCTCCAGCAGTGGGTGCGGCTTGCCATCCCAGCCAACCCCGAACATCTCGAACTGACTTTTGAACATCATGTCCTCCTTGGAAATCGGACATCTTTGACGGTCAATGGCTCAGGACGTGAGCCTTCTGGAGTGCCACAACCCTGCGCAGTTGCCTTGTTGCGCAGGCCCGGCGACATCCATCATCGAGAGCATGACGAATCGCGTGACCAGACCCAAGCCCATCCGAGTACAGGATCGATGTCACACCGTCTCTCAAGCAAATGTGGCTTTGCCACTTTGTTTGACCCCCATGGCGGGCGGCCGGCTTCGGCCGGCCTCGGGGCGCTCAATGCGAGCGCCATAGGCATAACGCTGGGCTCAGTTATCGAGCCGTTTGAGATCGCGGTAAAAGTTTTCGTGCGACCCCAGCGTGAGGAGCTTGAGGCTTTGCTTGTCCAAAACGCGGTAGCCCAACAGACACAGCTGATTGGAGATACGGAACTTGTACACGTGAATGCCCGCCAGGTCGCCGACTTGAGCGTCACCCACCGAAGGGTCGGCGCTGATGGCTCGCAGCGCCGCGTCGAGTTCCAGTTTTTGCGGCGCGTGCAGCCTCTTGGTAGCCCGCACAAACGAGGGCGTGACGAACAGGCGCATCAACTGAAGACGTATTCGCCGACCACGGCCTCCTGGTCCGCCACCAAGAGGTCGCGGATCATGAAGAACGACAGATCCGGGTTCTCCTCGGCAATCTTGCCGATCTGGGACCAGTACTCGATCTGCTTGGGGGTGGAACGGTGTTGCACTTGGGCGCAGCTTCTGGCCTGCTCGACCAGTTTGTCCGATAGTTTGACGTTGACAGTCACGTGGACTCCTTACGGGGATGCTCCATAGTAGCGCAAAAGGTTCCCAAAAGGTACCCGCGTCTTTGCTCGACTGATCGTGCCGATCAGGTGTCAAACCAATGCAAATTTCGGTCCATTGCGATCGCCCGTTCCGGCATCGTGGCCGCCGAATTCGGGAATGTGACCGATCGTTTCGGTCAGGTGACCGACGGGCATCGCCGACGGCGATGGGTATGCTCGGCATTGGCCGGCCACAGCCACATCGACGCTGGTCAGCAGGTCTGATCGAACGAGCCAAAGACCATGCGGCTGCGCGAGACGACAGTCGCGCCGGCAATTGGCCGACCGAACGAACAAGCTCGAGGTCGTGCCGATTCCAGCTGCCTCTATTGGTAGTCGTCTTCGCGTTGGTGCTTGACGGCCAAGATCGTCACCGCATCCAGTGCGGGCTCATACCGGTACAAGGCCAAGTAGCCGCTAGCGCCGAAGTCGATAACCAACTCGCGCAGGTCTTCGCTGTCGTCAACGGGTCTGCCAATCATGGGCGCATGGGCAAGCGGCATCAAAGCGCTTCGGATGGCCAGCAGGGCTCGCTTGGCCACGCTGGCATCTTTGCTGACAAGAAACGTGCGCAGGCGGGACAGGTCGGATTGGGCCCGCGCAGAAAGCCTTACGTGTGACATGCCGGCGCAGGCGCATCGGGAGCTTGTTGGACCCGGTCAACCCAAGCGCTGAACTCATCCAGCGTGATGTGAAGACCGGTTTCTTTGTAATGCTCGAAGGAAGACTCGGCAGCGGCGATGAAGTTTTGTCGCACCTCTTCCTTTTTCACATAGTCAAGGATGGCCTCTTTCATGAGGTAGTGCGGTGTGCGTTTCTTGGCTGCAGCCAAAGCCCCGATGCGGTCTCGGTCAGCGGCGTCCAATTTGATGGTGACAGACCCGGCTCGTGTCATTGTTGCTGAAGAAGTTTTCACGGTGGCATCTAGGATCAAAAGGTAGCACCTATTGTGTTTGATGCACCTTTTGACGTCAAGGACCATGCCTGCGGCTGAGAAGCATCGGCCGCCGCCCGGATGAGGCCGCCCACTTGGACAACAAACTCGCCACTGGCAGCGAGCGCTGTGGGGCAAGCCCTTCGGTGAACAGCGCGGCCCAGCGCTGGCTCAAGAATCAACCCTGAAGCACCTGCGCGAGCAATGCCTCGGTGGTTTTTGAGACCACCCACTCCAGGTGCACGCGCGCTCGGGTGAGCCCGACAAACAGCAAGCGCCGGTTCAACTCGCCCAGGTCGGCAAGCTCGCATTCCGTCAGCACCACGGCCACCGCGGCTTGCCCCTTGAAGCGGCGCACCGATTCCACCAACAGGTCGCCCTCGGTCCACTCGGCGTCGCCACCCTCGTCAAAGGCGCCGGTGAAGTGCCGAGTGCGCCAGGGTCCCAACTGGTCCAGGTGCTGCAGCGCTGAACTATCGCGCCCGCGCAGGCTGATGACAGCGATGTCGTGCAGCGCGAAACCACAGTCCAAGCAGCGCTGCACACCTTTGATGGTGGCAGCGACAAGGTGCTCTGACCTGTCGTAGACGATGGGGTCGGAGACTTCGCCCTCGAAATCTGAGCTGGCCTCCACCTCGGTGGCCGTCAGCCCCAGCAGGTTGATCAGCTTGGGTCGCAACCTCGACAGCAGCGCCTGCACCCATTCGGGATGAAAGTCTTGCACTTCGTCCAGGACGATGAAGTCCAGGTCTGGCTCGCTGCCGGCGAGTCGTTCGATGCAATGCGCCTCCACTTCGCGGAAAAAGCTGCGCGAGCTGAAATCGACCGGCATGCCAAAGCGACGGGCAATTCGCACAGCAAACTCGTGAAAGGTCTCGGCGGGCACGCGCACCGGCAACACCTTGGCCATGTGGTCGGCCAGCGCGCGGTTGAAGCACAGGTAGGCTGCGCGCTGACCGACAGCATCCGCCTCGCGCAACATGCGCAGCGCGAGTTGCGTCTTGCCCGAGCCCGCGGTGCCGACCACGCGGATGATGCCGGACGGCACCTCGATGCGCGGCACCCAGGTGGCCAGGCCGGCAGACAAGCGGGTGACCGACTGCTGCAATCGCCCGGTCAGCGCCGAGACGTCAGGCACCACGCGGAAGCGGTTTTCGAAAAACGCCAGCACCTTGGGTTGGATGTCGTTCGGACTGCCACTCCCCAGCACCCCGGCAACCCGTGACACCACTTGCTCGAACTCGGTGCTGTCGACGATCTGCTCTCTGGGCCACTGCGCGGTCTCCGATTGCACCTGCGCGTCGGGGAGTACCAGCAGTTGGCTGACCTGCACGGCCAGGTTGGCCGCCGCCAGCCGCGACCGCATGGCACCGTACTGCCGCGTGACCTGCCAGGTCACGCTCTTGCGTTGGTCGCCGTAGGTCTTGAAGATGCCGTCGCTCTGAAAGTCCACGCCACCTGACTTGACCTCGATCAGCAAGACATCACCGCTTTGGTTGACCACCACGATGTCGATCTCACCGTGCTGCTCACGTCCCCCTGAGCTACGCGACCAGTCGACGCTGTGAAACAGCGTGTAGGCATCGGACAGCCCGGTCTGCAGCGTTTTCAGCAACCCAAGCTCAGCGTACTCACCTGCGTTGATGGCCGCTCTCGGCGGCAAGCTGGGGGACAGGTGAGCCATGTAAACGGTGCGCCGGTTTAAATGAGCGGCAGATGTAAATGGACATCGAACCAAGCAAGCTGCGTTTAAATCGCAAGCCGATGCTGTAAACGCTTAGCGCCACCTTTACACACTGTGCGCTGTAAATCCGCAAACAGTGCTGGATCGCAACACGGGCCGGGACGTCAACTGGGATGCAGGTACGTTGCCTACGTTCAGAGTCCGAGCATTGACCTCAGCGCCTCGCTCGAGAGCGGTACGGAAGATCTGGAAAACGTCTACGCCTCAGCGGCGTGAACCAATCGCAGGGCCGAGCATTGAGCGATGGCAACGAAATCACGGTCTTTCGTCAGCAGTGGCAAACCATCACGCAGGCAGATCTGCGCAATGAGGCAATCGATCGTCGACCGTATCGTGTAGCCCTGAGCTCGGCAGTGGCGGTAAAGCGCTGACGCTTCCTCGTACCCAGCCCTGTCGAGTTCGAGGGGCATCGCGAACGCATCCAGCAGGTAGGCAACTTTCTGGGCCGTTGCGCTGTCTTTAAGGCCTATCAACACTTCGGTGAGGATCGGGCCCGTCAGTGCAATTGACTCGCCGTCAGTGATCGCACGGGTCAGTCGAACGGCGGCGGCCGACTCATGGCCGTTCAGGAAATCGATCCAAACCGATGTGTCGACCAGCATCAGGGCAATTCCGGCCCAGCATCGTTCGACCGGCTTTGGCGCAAAGACACCAAGTCACCCTTCCACTGAACCTGTCCGCGCAAGGCCAGCAGCTGCAGGCGTTTGAGTGTGTTGAGGTATTCGCCCAACGCAGCGTTGACCGCAGCTTTCTTCGAGGGAAACCCGCCGAGCGCCAGCACTTGATCTAACACTTCGTCGTCAAGCTCTACATGTGTTCGCATGGGACAAAAACCTGATCTTTGATGGTCCAATTTTTGAGATTTTAGGCCCATCGCTTGCCGTGTCAATTGTCAGCGACCATGGCCTAGCGGCGGGTTGGTCTGGTCCAACGCAAACAGCGTCTGACGCGGCCTGCATCGTGGCTCGGACCGCGGCGGGCCAGCATTTAAACGCGATGCCGAATTAAACGACGTCGACTTAAAGCGTTAAATTTAAAGCGCAGGACATCGCTGTAAACATCAAGTGCCAATGCGCGCGATGCACGGGGCGCGGTGAGGATCAAGACGGAAGCGTCGGCTCCAGCCATTGGTCCAGCACGCGGCCAACATAGCCTGAGCCCAACCCGTGTCCGGTATCGGGCACCACGGTCACCGGCAAACCAAGCAACCCAGCCAGCGTGACCACGGCTTGTGGATTGCTTTGCCAGTCTCGGTCACCGACATGAATCTCGCAGTGCAAAGGCGCGGGATAGTTAGCGCTGCGCGCCAGCGCCTCCAACTTGCCGGATCTCGGAGGGACAAAGCCCATCAAGGCTTCCTCGTTCGAGAACTCGCCGACGATGGGCGCCAGCAACAAGACCTTGCCGATGTAGGGCGGCAACTGCGCCTGGGCATGCAGGAACAGGTAAGCACCATAGGAATTGGCAACGACCCGGCCATCGGCATGCCAGCAGTGGTTCATCAGATCCTTGGCCACGAGGTCGATCTGTGCCTGAAACGACATCGCTTTGAACTGGCCGACCGTCTCTCGGCCCTTGACGTCGTGGCAACGACCAGCCAGCACTCGGCCTAGTCCGCGATCGAGGCGACCACCATGTCCGGGCAAGTAGTAGATCGTCGTCACCGCGCACCCAATCAAGGCAACCCAGCGCCGACGCGATGCATCGGTGCGCTAGAGGATCAGGTTTACCGTGACGATCAACCCGACACGGACTGACGCCCTAGGCCAAGTTCCCGGGCAGGAAATCAGACGGCGAAGTCCGTGACCTTGGCACCTGCGGCCAGCGCAGCCTTGAGCCACCGGGGCTGCAGACCACGCCCAGACCAGCTATCGCCTGTGGCGGCATTGTGGAATTTGGCCGCCACCTTGCCCTTGGGTTTGACCGCGTCTGAAACCCGACCGCCAGGCGCCTTGCCCGAAATATCAGCAGCGGTCAGGCCGAATTCGGCCATCAACGCCCGCACCTTCGCGATGCTGCCGGACCGCGCTTCGCGTTGCATCTCGTCGATACGCTTTTCGATATCCATGCGTGCTGCCATGAGTTCTTGAAGTTTTGACATGCCAGGTACTTTCTTTGTTTGGGGTCAGGTGAAAAATCAGAAAATAGTATGCCACATATTGCGATGCAAGCCGTCGATACAAACCCGAGGAAACCCTGACGAGCGGATCAGACGCTATGCGCTGGGTCAATCCCACAGACCTCGTTGCGACAACAGTGTGTCCCATGGATTCAAACCGCTGGCCTCGGCCGAGGGCGCGTTCAACAACCGCAAGCTTGGCCGGCAGGTAAATCCGCCGGAGCGTGCGTCCATGATCGCCCTCGGCATGCCCGACTCGCGTTGGCCGGCGCCACACAGCACCCTGACCACCTCTTGAGCCGCCGCCAAGCCGCCACAGCGCCGATACTGGCAGGGCTTGATCCTCCGAGAGCACACAGCCAGCGGCCGCAATCCCGACACCATGCTCCACATCCACTTCTCGAACCGCTACGAGATCCTCACGCAGGGGCTGATCGACCAGCTTGCGCAGGGCCGCGGCAGCGTGTTCGAGGCGGACCAGATCGTGGTGCCCAGCGAGGCCGTGCGGCGTTCGCTCAACCTGGCGATCGCCGACCACGACGGCATCTGTGCCAACGTGCAGTTCAGCTTTCTCGCCCGCTGGCTGTGGCAGCAGATGGCAAAGCTGCTGCCCGATGTGGTCGCCAAATCACCGCTGGCCCCGCCGGTGCTGACCTGGCGGGTCGACAGCGCGCTGGCTGACCGCACATTCGTCGACGCCCACCCTCGCCTGACCAGCTACCTGCACAGCGCCGACGAGGTGATGCGGTTCGAACTCGCCCAGCGCGTGGCCGGCTTGCTTGACCACTACGTGACCTACCGCCAGGACTGGCTGGCTGACTGGTCGGCTGACTGGTCGGCTGACTGGTTGGCCAACAGGCCGGCCGACCGGGGCGATGGCCAGATTGCCCATTTGGGCCGGCAAGATGGCGACGCGCGAGCCGACTTGCGCTGGCAGGCCGCGCTGTGGCAGCGCATCAGCGCAGAGCTTGGCCAGCACGACCAGCACCGCCGGTTCAATGAAGCGCTGCAGCCGCTGTCACCTCGGGCCGCGCAAGCCGCCGGCTTGCCGGCCAGCGCCCATGTCTTCGTGCTGCCGACCATGCCGCCGCTGCACATCGAGTTGCTCAAGCAGATCGGCCGCGTGACCGACCTGCACCTCTATGTGCTTAACCCCTGCCGCGAGTACTGGTTCGAGCTGATCGACCGCCGCCGCCTGAGCCACCTCGCCGCCCGCGGCCAGGCCCAGGGCCATGAGGAGGGCCACCGCCTGCTGGCGGCCTGGGGCAAGCAAACCCAGTCGCATGTCGACCTGCTGGTCGATCACTGCGGTGAGGCGGCCGAGGACGACAGCCACTTCGAACCCGCATCCGCTGACACTTTGCTGGCCAAGCTGCAGAACGCCATCCTGGACCTGAGCGATCTGCAACCCGGCACGGTGGCGCTCGCCGCCGATGACCGCAGCCTGTCGCTGCATGTCTGCCACTCGCTGACCCGCGAGCTCGAGGTGTTGCAAGACCACTTGCTGGGGCTGTTTTGCAAGCCAGGCCTGCAGCCCTCGCAGGTGCTGGTCGTCACCCCCGACCTGGAGGCCGCCGCGCCCTTGATCGACGCGGTGTTTGGCACCGCGCCCAAGGACCGCGCCATCCCCTACACCGTGACGGGCCGCGCCCGCAGCAGCGTCAACAGCTGCGCCCAGTCCTTGCTGGCCCTGCTGGCACTGGCAGGCTCGCGTTTTGCGGCCAGCGCAGTGTTCGGCATGCTGCAACAGGCCAGCGTGGCGCGCCGCTTCGGCCTGGACGACGACGCGCTGCAACAACTGCGCGACTGGATCCGCGTCTCGGGCATGCGCTGGGCGCTGGGCGCCCAACACCGGGCCAGCTTCGGCGTCCCGCCCGAGGCCAGGCACACGCTGGGAGACGGCTTGGACAGGCTGTTCCTGGGCTATGCGCTGCCGACGCGGGTCGAATCGCCCCTGCTCGACCTGCTGCCCGCCGGCGACGCCGAGGGCTCATCAGCGCTCGCGCTGGGCGCTTTCTGGCGCTTCATCGACGCGCTGCAGCGCCTGCAGGCCGAGTTGGCGCTGGCCAAGCTGCCGGCGGACTGGGCCGGCACGCTGCTGACCAGCCTGGAGACCTTCGTGCAGGCCGCAGACGCCGAGCTCGACGACTTGCGCGAGCTGCAGCAGACGATCCGGACGATGGCCGACACGATGCAGCGTGGCGGCGTGGACCGGCCGCTGCCGCTGGCGGTGGTGCGCGCCGCGCTGGCGCAGTTGCTCGACGACCCTGCGCGCGGCGGCGTGCCGAGCGGCCGGGTGACTTTCGCGGCCATCAGCAGCCTGCGCAACCTGCCGTTTGAGGTGATCTGCGCGATCGGCTTGAACGACGGCGTCTTCCCCAGCGCGGTGCGGCCGCCCGAGTTTGACTTGATGGCGCTGAGCCCGCGCCGCGGCGACCGGCAACGCCGCGACGACGAGCGCAACCTGTTCCTGGACCTGCTGCTCGCGGCGCGCGGCAGCCTCTATCTCAGCCACGTCGGCCGCAGCGTGCGCGACAACTCGCTGCTGCCCCCGTCGGTGCTGGTCTCGGAGCTGCTCGAGGCCGTGCTGCCGGCCATCGCCGACGACCCGGGCTCGCCGCAGTCGCTGGCCCGCGCCAGGCAGCGGCTGGTCGTCGAGCATCCGCTGCAGCCCTTTGCGATCGAGGGTTTCGTGATCGGCGGTGACGAGCGGCTGCGCAGCTTCAACCGCGAACTCGGCGACGCGCTGCGGCGCAGCCTGCAAGCGCTGCCGGCCGGCCCGACCGCACCGACCGCACCGACAGCACCGACAACAGCGACCGCTGCGCCCGAGATCGCCGGACTGGAGGGCGACAGCCGGGACGACAGCCGGGACGACAACACCGACGACAGCGATGACGATGGCGCACCCGAGGGCCAGCCGCTGTTCTTTGACCTGCCGCTCTCAGCGCCAGGCCCGGACTGGCGCGAGGTGTCGCTGGCGCAACTGGCCGAGTTCTTACGCAACCCCTGCCGCTACCTGCTGCGCCACCGTCTGGGCATGGACTTGCAACGCGATGCCGAGGCCTTGCTCGACGACGAACCCTTTCTGACCGACCTGCCCGCGCGCAGCGCGTTGGCCCGCCGCTTGCTGCCGCAATTGCTGCAAGGGATCGATGCCGATGCGCTGCGCCGGCTTGCACAGGCCGGCCAGGAGATGCCCGACGGCACGCTGGGTCAGCGCGAACTCGACCGTGAACTGGCACAGCTCACGGCTTATGCCGACCGGGTTCGCCAGGCTTTTGCTGAGCCCTGCCTGCCGCCGCACCAAATCGCCATCGCGATCGACTTGCCGGCCAACGATGGCGACGGTACCGAGCCCTGGCGGCTGAGTGCCAGCCTGGCCGACTTGCGCGCCTCGGGGCTGGTGCGCTCGCGCTACGACCTGCGGCGCGTGGGTGACGTGCTCGAGGCCTGGCTGCACCACTTGGCGCTGTGCGCCGGCCCTGCACCAGCCGCTGCGACCTGCACACGCTGGCTGACGATCGACGGCGAGTTGCGCTTCAAGCCCCATCCGCAACCCACCGCAGTGCTGGCTGATTTGCTCGACATGTACCGGCAAGGGCTGAGCCGACCGCTGCACTTTTTCCCGAAGTCGGCCTGGGCTTGCTGGGAGAACCACCTCGAGGCTGGCGGCTCTGCCGCCGCAGCCAGGGGCAAGTGGCAGGTCACCAACAAGCTACCCTATGCCGAGGGTGCGGACGCGGCCTACCGACTGGCGCTGCGGGGCTGCGACGAGCCGCTGGACCGCGAATTCTTCGACCTGGCCGAGCGCGTGTTCCGCCCCTTGTTGACGCACATCGATGACGCCCTCTGAGCGCCCCAAGGCCGGCCCAAGCCGCCCGCTCCCCGTGGGGATCAAGCCCAAAGCCACATTTGCTACCTCAGGCTGCTGCTCGAGCGCGGGCTCGAAGTGCAGCAGATCCTGGTCGTGACCTTCACCAACGCCGCCACCGCCGAACTGCGCGACCGCATCCGCAACCGTATCGTCGAGACCCTGGCCAGGCTGCGCGCCACCGGCCCGACCGCGCCCGACGCTTTCGTTGACAGCTTGCTGCAGACGCTTCGCTCGCGCCTGGCGTCAGGCCTGGCTGGGGCGTCGACCGACGAGGACCGGGCGCTGCGCTTGGACCTGGCGCTGCAGACCTTCGATGAGGCCTCGATTTTCACGATCCACGGCTTTTGCCAGCGCGCGCTGGGCGACACACCGTTCACGGCCGGCATGCCAATGGCGCTGGAACTGCTCACCGACGACGCCGAGATGCGACTCGAGGTGGTGCACGATTTCTGGCGGCGGCGCATCGCCGGCCGGACTTTGGCGCCGACGCTGGCCAGCCACCTGCTCGACAGGGGCGACACGCCCAGACGCTATGCCGAGTTGCTCAAGCGCCAACTCGCCAAGCCCTTGTCGCGGCCGATCTGGCCCGCCGCCATCGACTCGCCAACCCTGCTTGACATGCCCGCCATCGCCGCGGCCCACGCCGCCGCGCGCGCGCAATGGCTGGCCGACCGCGAAGCGATCCTGGGCAGCGTCCTCGACGCGCTACCTGGCCTGAACGGCAACCGCTACAAGCCGGCCTCGGTCGCAAGCGCTGCGGCGGGCTGGGACGCGCTGCTGGGCCAAGCCGATGCGCTGGCGCCGTCGAGCAAGGCAGACAAGCTCGAGTTGCTGACGACGGCCAAGTTGAAGCCCAACAAGGGCAAGCCGCCGCCCCGGCCGCATCCGTTCTTCGACCTGGCCTCAAGCTTGCTCGCGCTGCGCGAGGCAGCTGCGCAGTCGCTGGCGCTGGACCGTCTGCGCCTGCTGCGCGACCTGCTGGCTGAGGGCCCGGTCGAACTGCGCCAGGCCAAGCGTGCGCGCCGGGTGGTCGCGTTCGACGACATGCTGTTCAACCTGCACGAGCGCTTGACCCAAAGCCCCGGCCTGCCCGCAGCGCTGAAGGCTCGGTTTCCGGCGGCGCTGATCGACGAGTTCCAGGACACCGACCCTTTGCAGTTCGCGATCTTCAACGCGATCTATGGCGACGCCAGCAGCCCGCTGTTTCTGGTGGGTGACCCGAAACAGGCGATCTACAGCTTTCGCAACGCCGACCTGCCAACCTATCTGCAAGCGCGCCACCAGGCCACCGCCCAGTACAGCTTGGGCCAGAACCAGCGCTCGAGCCAGCCGCTGCTGGACGCCTTGAACGCCTTGTTCAGCGCCAACGAGCACTCGTTCATGCTGCCCGGGCTGGACTTCTTGCCTGTGGGCTATGGCGACAAGCCGCGCAAACCGCTGCTCGACCAGACCGGGGCGGTCAGGGCTGCACTGCAGCTCTGGCGACTGCCGCGCGATGCGCAGGGCGAGCCGCTGACCAAGCAGCAAGCCCGCCACGCTGCGGCCAGCGCCTGTGCGGCCGAGATTGCGCGGCTGATCGGCCAGGCCCAGCGCATCAGCATCGGTGAGCAACCGCTGTCGGCCGGCGACATCGCGGTGCTGGTGCGCAGCCATGCGCAGGGCGGCGAGATGCGGCGTGCGCTGGCTGCGCTGGGCGTGGGCAGCGTCGAGTTGTCCCAAGCCAGCGTCTACGCCAGCCCGGACGCCGAAGATCTGGCCCGCGTGCTCGCGGCCATCCTGGAGCCCACGCGCGAGCGCTTGCTGCGCGCAGCCTTGGCCACCGATTTGATCGGTCTGGACGCCCGCGCGATCGAATCGGTGTCAATCGACGAGGCGAGTCTGCTGGGCTGGGTGACGCGCTTCGCGGGCTACCGCGAGCAGTGGCTGCAGCGCGGCGTCGGCGTGATGCTGCGCGCGCTGATGACCGACCTCGGCGGCCGTGACCCCAGCGAAGGCTTGAGCGAACGCCTGCTGCGTCGCGCCGACGGCGAACGACGCTTGACCAACCTGCTGCACCTGGGCGAATGCCTGCACGAGGCGGCGCAAACCCAGTCCAGCCCGCAGGCCTTGCTGCAATGGCTGCAGACCCAGCGCAGCGAGGACCGGCGCGACGACGCGGCCCAGTTGCGCCTGGCATCCGACCGGCACCTGGTCCAGATCATCACGGTGCACAAGGCCAAGGGCCTGGAGTACCCGGTGGTGTTCTGCCCTTTCCTGTGGGACGGCCACCCGGGGTCATCGCAAAGCTTGGAGGGCAGCGAATACCACGATGCCGAGCAACAGCCGGTGATCGACTGGCGCAGCGGCGACGAACTCAAGCCTGAGCAGGATGCCATCAAGGCGCAGGTCAAGCTCAGCCGCGCCGCCGAGAACCTGCGACTGGTCTACGTTGCGCTGACCCGCGCCGTGCACCGCTGCTATCTGGTGGTGGGCAATTACCGAAGCAACGGAAAAAACCCGTCGACCCACGAGAGCTGCCACAGCCTGCTCAACTGGCTGGTGGCGGGCGACTGGCCCTGGCCCGCCAGCTGGATGCAGAACAAGCTCAAGCCGGGGGACATCGCCCCGGCCTGGGACGAGTTCGCCCAACGCAACGCGCCACAGATCGGCCTGGCGACCTTGCCGCAGGACCCGCCGGTGCCGTTCCAGCCGCCCCGGCCCGCGCCTGAGACGCTGGCCGCGCTGGCAGCCCCGGCACAGATACCGGCGGGCTGGTGGCTGGGCAGTTACAGCAGCCTGGCGCACGGTGCCCGGCACGAAGGCGCTGCGGTCGACCACGATCTGCGCTTGCCACCGCCTGACACCGCCACGCCGCTGAACCCCGCGAGCCTGCCGGACGAGGACGACATCCTGAACTTCCCGCGCGGGCCAGTACCCGGCGAATGCCTGCACGATGTGTTCGAGCGCATCGATTTCGACGACCCCGGCAGTTGGCCCGAGGTGATCGCCACCGCCTTGCGCAACCGACCGCAAAGCCTGCCGGGCGGCGACACCACGCTGGCGCCGAAGATGATCACCAACATGCTGCGCGATGTGCTCAACACCGCGCTGCCCGGCGCAGCGACGCTGGCTGGTTTGCCGCGCCGGCGCCGCTTGGTCGAACTCGAGTTCAACCTGCCGGCCAAGAGGCTGAGCGCGAGCCGGCTCGCTGCGCTGATGCAGCAGCAGGGCTATCCGGTGCCGCCACTGGTCTTCGGCAGCCTGGAAGGCTATCTGCGCGGTTTCATCGACCTGGTCTTCGAGCAGGGCGGGCGCTTCCACGTTCTCGACTGGAAGTCCAACCACCTGGGCTTGAGCCCCGCCGATTACGGCCAGCGACCGATGGCGCAAGCGATGGCGGGCAATGGCTACCACCTGCAATACCTGCTCTACACGGTGGCATTGCACCGCTACCTGCAGCAGCGCCTGCCCGACTACGACTACGAGCAGCATGTCGGCGGCGTGCTCTACCTGTTCGTGCGCGGCGTGCGCCCTGACTGGCGTGATGACCAGGGACAGGCTTGTGGCGTCTATGCCCACCGGCCGACGCGGCAGACCGTTGAGGCGCTGTCGGCCTTGATGGACAGCGCATGATGGGCGCCGCATGAACGCAAGCGACAACGACTCCCCAGCCCGCCAACTGGCGCTGGGCTTTGCCAGCCATGTCGAGCAATGGGCCAAACGTCTGCAGGAAATCGATGCGGGCAGCCCATCAGGCTTGAATCTAGCCACCGTCAAGCAAGCGGCGTTCGAGCTCAGCCTGGCCACCAGCGACGGCCATGTCTGCCTGTCGCTGGCGGATCTCGCGACGACGCTGACCCCGGCACCGCGCATCGCGACGCTGCGCG
>RGQD01000610.1 GCA_010030205.1 Betaproteobacteria bacterium | reverse complement strand
GCGAGGGTCGCGATCGCTGTCGAGCGCATCGACGACATCCCGATACGGCGCGAGCCGGGACTGGGCCTCCGGATCGTCGAGCAGGGATTCGACGGCAGTGCGCGTTCGCTGCAGGCGGAGCTGGCGCACATCGGTGGTCGTGGGCAGGCGCTCCACCGCAATGCGCTTGCGCAGCAGCTTCTCGATCGACGCGAGCAGCCGCTTCCCAGTCGGCAGCTGGGTGCGCGTCGGCGCCGAGCACCGCGACTGCCGCCTGTTGCCCGGCGACTGATGCTGCACCGCCAGACCCTGCACCTCAATCATCGCGCCAATGTCGTCCGCCCCGCTCTGCGCTCCCGCACTCGCACCCTCGGCCCTCATGCTGGGGCACCGCCGCCGGAGACGGCTGGCGCTCGTCGGCTACCTAGCACCGGTGACGCTGTTCTACATCGGCTTCCTGATCTTGCCCTACCTGTCGCTTCTGGAACTCTCCTTCTTCCGCTACAGCTCGGCAAAGCTCTACATCCCGCAGTTCACCATCGACAACTACGTCGCGGTCCTCACCGATCCGTTCTACTGGCTGCTGATGCTGCGCACGATCGGCCTGGGACTGCTTGTCACCGCGATCACACTGCTGATGGGCTATCCGCTTGCGCTGATGATCGTGCGCTCGCCGCCGAGGCGCAAGACGCTGCTGATCGGGATTGCGTTGTCGCCGCTGCTGATCAACTTAGTGGTGCGCACCTACGCGTGGCTCGTGCTGCTGGGCGACACCGGCGTGATCAACAGCTGGCTGAAGGCAATGGGCCTCATCTCGTTGCCGCTGCCGATCAACGGCAACTGGGTGTCGGTGACGATCGGCCTCGTCCACATCACGCTGCCGCTGATGGTACTGAGCCTCGTCGCCGTACTGGAGAACATTGATCGCAGGCTTGCCGAAGCGGCGGTGAGCCTGGGCGCCACCGATACGCGCGTGATGCGCAGGATCATCCTGCCGCTGTCGCTGCCAGGAATCGGCTCCGGGTCGCTGCTGGTGTTCTGCTTCACGATCAGCGCGTTCGTCACGCCGGCGCTGCTGGGCGGCAATCGCGTGTCGACCGTCAGCACGATGATCTACCAGAAGTTCACGTTCTCGGCCAACTGGCCCGTCGGCGCCACGCTGGTGTTCATACTGCTGGCAATGAACGTCGCGGTCATCGCGCTGCACAGCCGCATGTTCCGCGAGGAGCACGACCATGTTTGACCGTGCGGTCAACGCCATCGGGTGGCTCGTCGTGGTGTTCATCCTGAGCCCGCTCATCATCATCATCGGCGCCTCGTTCACCGAGACCACATACGTCGCGTTCCCGCCTCAGGGTTTCACGCTGCGTTGGTACCAGCAGTTGATGGGCCGGCAGGATTTCCTCGAATCGTTCGTTTTCAGCATCGTGCTGGGGTTCCTGTGCACGCTGGCGGCGATGATCCTCGGCTCGCTGGCCGCGATCGGCCTGCACCGTCACCGCTTCTTCGCGCGGGCTTTCTTCCGCAGCTTCTTGCTTTCGCCGCTGGTTCTACCGACCATCGTTACCGGTGTGGCGCTGCTGCAGTTCTACTACCTCATCGACCTCGAGGCGCCCCTGCTGGGCCTGCTGATCGGGCACGTGCTGATCACCGTGCCGTACGTGGTACGCACCGTTGGCGCCGGGCTCGTCGGCCTCGACCCCGCGGTCGAGGAGGCCGCCAACAGCCTC
>RGQD01000609.1 GCA_010030205.1 Betaproteobacteria bacterium | reverse complement strand
CTGGAGGATGCGTTGCTCAGGCGTTATTTTTCGGTCAGCGCATTGCGCTGCGTGTGGGTCCTAGAGCGGCACTTGCGTTGGCTGGGCCAGCCTGTCGTTCGCCTGTGTCTGCGCATCGCGCAGAGCCGTGCCGAGGCCGATGCGTTCTCTCGCCGCTGGGCCGTGCTGCAAAACGACAGCTGGATGGAGGGCGCTTTGCCGTTCGAGGAGGCCAGTCATGGTTGATTCAACGCCGGCCCCACGCTACGAAGTGCTCAATGCGCAGCGCCACCGGCAGCTCAAGGTGTTGGGCCACCAGGGTTATGGATTTGCCCGCGGGCTGCACAGTGCTGACGTGGTGGTCTCGGAGTTTGAGCCCGTGGCCAGTCTTTACCCCTTGGTCTTTGTTCGCGAAGCGCAAGGCCGCTACCGGCCGGTGGCACTGCTCAGGCGATCGGGCGGGGACGAAGGTTTTGTCGGAGTCCTACCCTATGTGCCGATGGCGCTGCGCTACCACCCGTTCGCGCTGGCCGCGCGAGGACAGGCTGCCGACCTGAGCGTGTGCATCGACACCAGCAGTGACCTGCTCTCGCACGAGCAAGGCGCGCCACTGTTCGACCGAGACGGTCAAGCCTCCCCGGCGCTGGGGCAGGTGATGGCTGCGCTGTCGGCGCTGAACCAACTCAGGTTGCAGACCGACAAACTATGCCGCGCGCTGGCGCACTTCGGGCTGTTCACGCCGATCCCAGGCCAGCCCCCAGGCGACGCCGACCGTCAGGTCTACCGGGTCGACGAAGCCGACCTGTCCCGACTTGCCGATGCCGAACTCTGCGTGCTGCGCCAGCACGGCTGGCTGCGGGCCTTGTATGCCCACCAGGTGTCGCTGGCCCATGCTGACCTGTCGTCGGCCCCAGTTGCGCATCCTTCGTTGGAGGCTTTCGCATGAAGCCCTGGCCATGGCCGCAGGCCGATGAAGGTCTGTACCGACAGACTCGCGCGATGCTCGCCGCGACCGAGGGCCTGTCGATCACGGGTTGGGAGACTGCCTGCAAATTCAGCCCTGCGGGGCTGGCGTCTGGCCGGTTGCTGCAAGGCTTCTCGCCGCAAGGGGTTGCCGCTAAACGTTTGCGCGAACTGCCGCAGCGCCTGGGCATGCCCGGGTTGGCGGCGGCCGAATTCTTGCGGGATCTGGGCGCCAGCAGCCAGGTCTTGTTGGCGGTCGAGCATGGCCCGCTGCAGTCTGTGGCCAAGGCCTATTTGGAGTTTCCGCTAATCTCCAGTGAGGCGGGGGCGCCCGGCTGCTTGCACCTGATCGGCTACAAGTGGCCGATCCCGCAGGTCTCGGGTGACGCACCGACGGTGCGAAGGACGCAATACCGCTGGCATCGAGGCGCTGAAGCAGCGCTGGCACAGGCTGCCAGCCGAGAAGCGGTGGCGTCGACCCAGCCTTCGCCCAGCGCGCTGATGGCGCAGGCCTTGCAGTGGGCGGCTGGTCGCAAGCCAGGCCTGCGCCCAGCGCGACTGCTCTCGGTCAGCGAAGACGCCTCGCCGCGCGCATCCTGGGCGGCCAAGTTCTACGACAGCTCGCTGCGCATCGCCGACCTGCGCCTTGGCGTGTCAGGTCTGGCCGCTGCCTGGGGCCTGGATGCCGACCAAGTCGACGTGGTCTTTGATGCCATCGGCGGCCGCGAGCTCGGCTGGCTGGCCGCCGGCACGGGCTCGGACGCACGA
>RGQD01000608.1 GCA_010030205.1 Betaproteobacteria bacterium | reverse complement strand
CGGGTCATTCTCACGCCCGAAGCACTCGCGTCGCGCTGACCCAAGGCGGTTGGAGGTGTTGCGCGCCGCGCGCTGCGCTGCCGCGACCGCGCCGATGTGCAGCCGGCAGCCAACGGAAAACGACGGGTCTAGGGCAATTCCGGGCTGCGCAGGCTGGCCTATTGGGGTTCAATCTCCCGATCGTCCTAGGAGAGACCATGCACTATGCTGAATTGATGACGGCCCGCGCCGAACTGATCGCCAAGGGGTCACCGTTCGAAATCGTTGAAACGCAAGTGCTGGGTCAGACTCTGCGCTGTTTCAAACATGCCCCGGCCACCATCCGAGACTTTTGGCTGTCGACCTCGGCCTTCTCAGACCGGCCTTACCTGATCTACCAAGGCGAACGGCTGAGCTATGCCCAGTCCCACGCCCAGGTCGATTCCATAGCGGCTTGGCTTTGGCATCAAGGCGTTCGACCCGGTGACCGGATCGCCATCGGCATGCGCAACTACCCCGAATGGATGCTGATCTACTGGGCTGGGCTGGCTATCGGCGTCACGGTCGTGGGCATGAACGCCTGGTGGATCGCCGAGGAAATGGCCTTCGCCCTCGAAGATTCAACGCCCAAGTTCCTGTTCCTCGACAGCGAGCGCTTGGCCCGGGTGCAGGAGCGGCCCGAGATGGTTGCCGGCATCACCCTCGTCACGGTGCGTGTGGCCGCGCCGCCAGCTGGGGCCGTGCCCTGGTCCGACGTGATCGCGTTCAAGGCGGCAATGCCTGAGGTGACCATAGACCCCGACGCCGATGCGTGCATTTTTTACACCTCTGGCACGACAGGCCGGCCCAAAGGCGCGCAGCTGACCCATCGCAGTTGCATTGCCAACCTGTTCAACATGGTGTTCTCAGGTCGCGCGCAAGCCTTGGCCGTCCACCGTGCCACCGGCGTTGCACCGCCTGAGGCCGCCGACGTGCCGATACCGGTGACCCTGATCACGACACCGCTGTTCCATGTGACAGCCAACAACTGCGCCGCCTACCTGACCACAGCCGGCGGTGGCGCGCTGGTGATGATGTACCGCTGGGATGCTGGCGAGGCCTTGAAAATCATCGAACGCGAGCGTGTGACCTCGATGAGTGGCGTGCCGATGATGGCGCGCGAGCTGATCAGTCACTCGGCCTTCGACAGCCATGACACGTCAAGCCTGACGACCTTGAGCGGAGGCGGCGCGCAACTCCAACCCGATCTGGTGGCCAAGATCGACAACAGCATCAAGACCGCGCGGCCCGGCACCGGTTACGGCATGACCGAGACCAGCGGCATCATCACCTCGGTGTCAGCAGACTTTCTGGTCGATCGCCCGGACAGTGCGGGCCCGTCGGTGCCGACGCTGGAAGTCAAGTGCGTGGACGATGCGGGTCGCACGCTGGCCATCGGCGAAGTCGGTGAGATCTGGGTCAAGGGTTCGCCTGTGATCAAAGGCTACCTCAACCGGCCCGAGGCCACCAGCGCGTCGATCGTCGACGGCTGGCTGCAAACCGGCGACATCGGGCGCATCGATGAACATGGCTTTATCTACATCGTCGATCGCAAGAAAGACATGGTGCTGCGCGGTGGCGAGAACATCTACTGCGCCGAGGTCGAGGCCTGCGTTTTCCGCCACCCTGCTGTAGCCGAATGCTGCGCTTTCGGGGTACCCGATGAACGCCTGGGCGAGGAAGTGGGCATCGCGGTGGTGCTCAAACCTG
>RGQD01000607.1 GCA_010030205.1 Betaproteobacteria bacterium | reverse complement strand
CCAGCGCCAGCGAGATCAGCGCCGCCAAGTACCAGGGCAGGCCGAACTTGCCGAGCAGCGATGAGCAGACGATCGCGCCGAGCATCACCAGGTTGCCTTGCGCCAGGTTGAAGATGTTGGTCGGGCGGTAAATGATGTTGATGCTGACGCCCGCCAGCGCATAGATGCTGCCGATCATCAGCCCCTGGATCAGCAGCGTCGAATCCATGTGCTGGGCCGGTCTGGCTTCAGATCAGTCGCTGGCGGAACACGCTGCCTTGCGAGCGTGGATCCTTGGACGAACTCGCGCTGGCGATCGTCAACTCGTCGACCGACACGCCGCAGTGGTTCTCCGGTGTGAAGCTGATCTTGCAGCGCATGCCCTGGAAACCCTTGACATGGTCGAGTGCAGTCTTGATTTTCTGGCTGTCAAAGGTCTTCTCCTGCTCGATCACATGCTTGAGCAGGTAGAGGAAGTCGTAGAACGGACCCGACGCGACGTTGTAGGGCGCGTTGACATCGGGGTAGGTCAACAGCTTCTTCGCGAAGGCGACTTGCTTGGCCGCAGGCGACTCGCTGCCCGACCAAGTCAGGCCTTTGAAGCACACGGCGCTGGCGTTCTTCAGCGCCTCGGCGGGCACCAGGTCGAACAGCGATTCATAGAGCAAGCCGGCGTGACCGGTGATCGGTGGAAACCACTGCTGCTCGGCCATCGCGTTCAACACCTGGGCGGCCGGTGGCGTGCTGCCCAAAAAGCTCAGGATCACCTCGGTGCCGGCTTTGCGCAAGTTGGTGATGTAGGGCGCAGCACTCGCACCGGTCAAGGGATAGACCTGTATCGTCGTGGCTTCCAGCCCTGCGCGCTGCAGCGTTGCCTTGGTGGCGGCGGTGGCGGCCTCGCCGGTCGAGGTGTTCTCGACCAGCAGCCCGATGCGTTTGGCGCCCTTGGCCTGGAAATGGGCGACGCACAGGTCGGCGATCATCTGCACCGAGTGGAACAGCACGAAGCTGTACGGAAAGACCGCACCATCCATCGGCTTGGTGCCATTGGTGAAACAGGCCTGGACCATTTGCGCCGCGGTCGAGGTCGGCAGTGAAGCCAGGCACTGCGGATCGCCGGTGGGCCCGAGCACATAGTGGATTTGCTCGGACTGCAGGCGCTTGAACACGCCGGGCTCCTTCGCAGGCGCCCCTTCGTCGTCGAGCTCGACCTTCTCGATCGGCCGGCCTAGGATCCCGCCCGCGGCGTTGATCTCGTCGAGCGCCATCAGCCCGGTCACATACAGCGGTGCAAAGCTCGACGCGAAACGGCCGGTCGTCGGCCGCACCCAACCGACCTTGAAGGCGTTGGCGGCGGAGGACTGCGCCAGCAGCGACATCGGCGCTGCCAGGCCTGCACCCAGGCCCAGCCTGGCCGCAGTGGCCATCAAGGCCCGCCGGTTGATGCTGCCGTCCCGGTTTTCAAGACTCAAGGGCTTGCTCATGATCAGTCTCCTGTTGTCGGCCGCGGGGTCGCGTCCGTCAGCCTGGCGAAACGCTGGCTGTGGTACTGGCTGTTGCCCCAGCTGGCTTCGAACATGTGCAGGTGCTTGAAGTGGCCCCCGACCTCAAATTGCCCGCCGATCGAGGTAGCTTTGAAAGCGGCGGCATGGCTGGCTGATTCAGTTGTCATAAAAAGTGCGAATCTTGGTAGAATTAAATCGAACCTGGAAATTCTAACTTTTCCCTATCTATCAGATTTTGAAAAAGAAGAATTT
>RGQD01000606.1 GCA_010030205.1 Betaproteobacteria bacterium | reverse complement strand
GCTGAACACCAGTTGGGTGAAGATCTGCATGGCAGGGTTCCGGGTCTGGAATGGATGCCGCCGGGGCGAAGCCCGGCGGAGGGTGTCCGCCAGGCGACCCGGCGGGAAAGAGCAGCGCTACCTGGGCTGGCGCCTTATTTCTTGACGGTCAGCGCACCCTTGGCATTGGCGTCCTTGACGCGAACCTCGGAGGCCTTCTTCTGGTCATCCGGATAGGCGTACACCACGCGGGCACCCTTGACCTCGCCGAAGACCGGGATGTTGGCGGTGATCGCTTCATGGTCCTTGGCGGTGAAAGGCTTGTTGTAAGTCGTCACGACGCCCTCGACGGGCGCCTTCAGATCCTCGAGAGCGGCCTTGATCTTGGTACCGTCGGTCGAGCCGGCTTGCTTGATCGCCGCAGCCAGCAGGTAGATCGAGTCGTAACCCTGAGCCGCCGACACCGGTGAATCGATGCGCGCGTTCTTCGGGTTGAAGGTCTTGAGGTAGTTGATGATGAAGGACTGGCGCTTGGGCGTCGTCGGCTCCTGGATGAAGGTCTGCGGCATGCGCGCACCCTCGCCGCCTGGGCCAGCGTTGTCGATGAAGTTGGCCATCGACAGGGTCCAGCTACCGATCATCGGCACCTTCCAACCCAGCTTGGTCATGCCGTTGGCAATCTGCGCCAGCTCGGGCCCGATCGCGTAGGTCAGCACGACCTCGGCGCCGGCTTCCTTGGCCTTGAGCAACTGCGCGGTCATGTCCACATCCTTGATGTTGAACTTCTCCACTGCCACAGCCTTGATGCTCTTGAGCGCCAGCGCCTTCTCGAGGTCCTCGCGACCGAGCTGGCCGTAGTTGGTCGAATCGGCCAGGATCGCGACCTTCTTGTAGCCGCGGCGGGTGATCGCCTCCTCGACGATCATCGGCGCCTGGATGCTGTCGTGGGCGGCGTTGCGGAAGATGTAGTTGCCCGGCTGGTCATCGAACTGGTGCGTGATCAACGAGCCGGTGGCCACGTTGTTCATCACCGGGATCTTGGCTTCCTGGTAAAAACGCTGCGAAGCCAGTGCGACGCCGGTGTTGATGTAACCCACCGCGACAGCGACCTTCTCCTTGTTGATCAACTCCTGGGCGATCTGCACGCCTCGCTCGTTCTTGGCTTCGTCGTCGCGCTCGATCAGCAGCAGCTGGCGACCCAGCACCGCATGCTCACACCCATCGACGATGAACCGCCGGTGAACGGTCCGGCGACGCCGATCTTGATCGGGTCGGCAGCAAAAGCTGCAGTCATCGCAGCAGCCAGCGCCACCGCAGCCAGGGCCTTAGGAAAAAATTTCATCACATGTCTCCAGATAAGAACTTGAACTGTGTTTCTCAACACCAGATGGACCAGGAATGGCAGCCGCCCAGTCAACATAGGGGGGTGAGTGTTTCACATCTGGCTGACGCCCAGCTGTGGCAAGTCATTGTCGGTCCATGTGGGATTGTCATGGAATAACCGAATACCCGAGCGCGCGAGGCTGCGGCAGCGCATGTGACGGTCCTGCCGCAGCCCCCCCGCCATCCGAGGTGCCGACCTTGTTGCGAGAATCAGACCTACAACCACAGAGCCCCGCCATGCTTCATTACCTGACCGTCCCTGTCACGCCGTTCCAGCAGAACTGCTCGATCCTGTGGTGCGACGAGACCCGCGAGGCCGCAGTGGTCGATCCCGGCGGCGACCTGGCCAAGATCCGCGCCGAGGTCGCGCGGCTGGG
>RGQD01000605.1 GCA_010030205.1 Betaproteobacteria bacterium | reverse complement strand
GGGCAACAGGATCAGCCAGCGCATCGTGCTGGTCATCCGGCCCAGCAGCGGCTCTGGCGTCACCGCCTGGCGCAGCGCGAGAAAGTTGATGAACACCAGCACGCCGCCGACGCCGGTCAGCATCAGCATCGCAGCGAAAGCGATCACGCCAACGGGTCCGGACGGGGCCAGCGCCGGCAGCAGCCAGCCCAGGCCGCAGGCCGCAAAACCGAACACGATGGTCGGGCCCGGGCCATGGCGATGGCTCAGCCGGTGACCCAGCACGCTGGCCGCCAAGGTGCCCAGGCCCAGGCCGGCGTAGCACAGGCCGATCGCCTGCTCGCTCAGGCCCAGACCGCGCGCCGCGTGCAGGATTTGCACGCCCTGCACCGCGTTGCTGCACAGCTGCCAAGCACCGACCATTAGCGCCAGCGTCACCAGCAAAGGCTGGTCGCGAACAAAGCGCAGGCCGGCGCGCAGGTCGCGCCAGAAATGCGCATCCGGTCGCGGCACACGCTGCTCGACCACTGGCAGGCCGCGCAGGATCAGCGCCGAGACCACCAACACCACAGCGTCGAGCAGCAAGGCCAGTGGCGCGCCGGTGAGCCGTATCAGTGCGCCCGCGGCACCCGGGCCGGCCACTTCGGCGCCCGAGCTCGCCAACGCGTTCTTGGCATGGGCCTGGACCAGGCGCTCGCGCGGCACCACCTGGCAGCACGATTTGCGCCGCGCTGCCGGCCGTGGTCGAGACCGTGCCGGTCAGAAAAGCCACGCCGTAAAGCCAGGCCATGTTCAGCCATCCCAGATGCCAGGCCAACGGCACACTGGCCAGCGCGACCGCGATCAACAGCTCACCGACGACGTAGACCGGCAGCTTGCGAACCCGGTCCAACCAGACCCCGGCGGGCAGCGAAAACAGCGCAAAAGGCAGCACCGCGACGGCCGTGAGCAAGCCCATCTGGGTCGGCGTCGCGTGCAGCAGCAGCGCTGCGGTGAGCGGCAGCGCCAGCAGCGTGATCTGCCCACCGACCGAGCTGATCAGGATAGACAACCACAACCGCCGGTAGACGGCATCGCGCAGCAAGTCGTCGGGTGCCAGCCTCAGGGCTTGCCACCAGGGCGTTCGCGCAGTTTGTTCGGGTGGCACCCAGATGGCCTAGTTCGCGCTGTCCTTGAGACCTGCCGCTGACGGCAGGTTTGTCGTCAGGAGCGGTAGTCGGCGTTGATGCTGACGTAGTCGTGTGACAGGTCGCAGGTCCAGACCGTCGTGCTGGCCTGGCCGCGGTGCAGCAAGACCCGAACCGTGATCTCGCTTTGCTGCATCACGCGCTGGCCGTCGGCCTCTAGGTAGTCGGGGTGGCGGCCGCCCTGACGGGCGACGTGGACATCGTCGAGGAACAAGTCGATCAGGTTCTGGTCGAGGTCGGCGATGCCGGCATAGCCCACGGCGCACAGGATGCGGCCCAGGTTGGGATCGCTGGCAAAGAAAGCGGTCTTGACCAGCGGTGAATGGGCGATCGCATAGGCCACGCGGCTGCACTCGTCGTCGCTGGCGCCGCCTTCGACCCGCACGGTGATGAACTTGGTCGCGCCCTCGCCGTCGCGCACGATGGCCTGGGCCAGTTGCTGCGACACCGCGATCACCGCCTCGCGCAGCGCCTGCCCTTCGGCGCTGTCTAGCGACTCGATCACCGCATGGCCGGCCTGGTGGGTGGCGATCAGCACGAAGGAATCGTTGGTCGAGGTGTCACCGTCGATCGT
>RGQD01000604.1 GCA_010030205.1 Betaproteobacteria bacterium | reverse complement strand
CGCGGGAGCGCGCCAGGCAATTCTGCGCGGGGAGTTCTCCCGATACAAGCAGGATGCCCTGGAGCGCCTGGCAGGTGGGCCTACCGAGGAGAGTTGATGAACGGCACCGTCCTGATCGTCCTAGCGGCAGTTGGCATCGGCATGTGGTGGTTCATTGCGCGGCCGCAGAAGAAGCGCCAGCAGGAGCTCCAGAAGTCGATCCAGTCCGCAGGGCCCGGTACCGAGATCGTCACCGTCGGTGGCATCTACGGCACCGTGATCGAGAACGATCCGGAGGAGACCTCGATCATCATCGAGATCGCCGAGGGCGTCGAGATGCGCATCGCGCGTCGCGCCATCGCCAACGTCGTGCCGGAGGCGGAGTCTCCCTCGGCCGATGCCGAGACGTCTGCCGAGGCCGACGACGAGGTCGCCGAGGGCGATCCTTGCGGCCCTCCTCGGGGTCGCCTTCCTGGCCGTCCCCGGCATGCCCGGTCATCGCAAGGTAACCAAGGGTCTCGACATCCAGGGCGGACTCGAAGTCGTCCTCAAGGCCGTCCCGCCGAAGGGCCACAAGCTCACGGCCGACGACCTCGACCGGTCGGTCTCGATCATGCGGAACCGCGTCGACAAGCTCGGCGTCTCGGAGCCGGAGATCCGCAAGCAGGATCCCGACGAGATCGTCATCCAGCTCGCCGGCGTCCACGACCAGGGTCGCGCCGCCGCGATCATCGGCAAGACCGCGCAGCTGAAGCTCTACGACTTCGAGACCAACCTGATCCGTGGCGTCTCGATCGACCTGCAGGGCCAGCCGACGCTGACCCTTCGCACCGATGCCCAGGCCTGGCGCGATTACCTGCTCAGCGGTGATGCCGGACCGGCCCGTGCCGCCACAAAGGTCCTGCGTGGCGGCAGCATCGCTGATGAGGACGTGGACTGGGTGTCTGACCAGGCCAGCCCCGGCAGTTGGCTGCAGCTGCAGCTCAGCCCGGAGCTGAACTATGCGGTGGGCACCGAGTTGGCGGCCTTCGACTATTCGCTGGCGGCCAGGCTGCTGGCCACCGTGCCTTTGTGGCGCGGCGCGCAGCTGGTGGCGAGCGTGCAGCAACCGGTGGCCCATTCGCGCAACGCCGACGTCAGCGCCGCGCTGGCCGACCTGCGCCAGCCCGAGGGGCTGCAGGCGCTGGCCTTGCACCAGACGCTGTGGTTGGGTCAGCATGCGGTGCTGGGCGGCGCGGTAGGCCGCTTCGAGCATGGGGCTGCGGGCGCCGAGGGTGAGGCGGTGTTGTTCGTCCCTGGCCGTGACGACGTCTTCAACCTGCGAGCCAGAAAGACCGAGCTCAAGCCCGAGATGCCGCCTGGGTCGGACCTGGTCCAAGCCGCGAGCTACCGCTGGGCGGCCAACGCGTCGACCTCGCTGGCGCTGGGCGCGCAGCGCTACGCCGACGCCAGCAGCGGCCCCACGCTGGTCTTCACCCGCTGGTGGGGCGATGTCGCCACCCACCTGTTCTACCGCAAGGGCGGCTCGCGCCAGTTCGCAGGCATCGAGTTCAGCTTTCCGCTGACGCCGCGTGCCGCGCCGGTCAACCACTGGTTGCATGTGGCGGGCAGCCCGTCCTACACCCGCGGCCTGCGAACCCAGTTGGCCAACGGTGCCGACTCGCACAACTACCTCGAGCCGCACCGGGTTCGAGACCTGCAACTGGCTTGGAGCCTGGAGCAGCAGTCGCTCAACGCCGGGCGCCTGGGCGCTGAGTACAT
>RGQD01000603.1 GCA_010030205.1 Betaproteobacteria bacterium | reverse complement strand
CCGCGGCCAGGAGGTGCTTGATCGATGACTTCATCGCAGACTCCAAATAGCCAAGCTGCTACTCCACCACAAACTGCAACGGCCGCTCGCCTTTTCGGCCGGCAGAGTCCTGGATCTCGAGGTAGAGCTTGTGCGAGCCCTTGGGCAGGCTGGCTTGGGCGACGTCGATACCGTCAGCGGTGACCTTGGACGCTGCGGTGATACGGTCGGTGATGTCGATGCGAAACGTGCCGTACAAGACCTTGAAGGTCTCGGGCCGGACCTGCGCCGGGGCGGTCGGCTGGAACTGGACCTGGATCCGCGTCGGCGACGCCACAGCGCTGACCACGCTGGGCGTGACGACGTTGATCTTGGGCGCGTCGGGCACAGGCAATGACTTGGCCCTGAAGGGCTCGGGCTGATCGCGCGAAGCGCTGGCTTCCTGCTCGGTCACCAGCAGTGCCTGCGCGTGAACGTTGACGCAGGCCCCGATCGACAGAGAGGCAAGCAGCAGGGCCCGAACAGCCGTCAGCGTCGACGCGCGAGGAATGGGTGTGGAGGCAGTCATGTGGCTCTCAGTCTGCGGTGGAGATGCGAACTCGCCGGTTTTCGGCAGCTTGCGGGTTGGCGGGGTTGAGCAACTCGGCAAAGCCCTTGCCCTGGGCTTGCAGACGTCCGGACTGCACACCGTGGGCTTGCAGGAATTCCAGCACCGCCTGGGCGCGCTTGGCCGACAGCGACTCGTTGTAAGCGGCACTGCCTTTGGCGTCGGTATGGCCTTCGACCTTGAATCGCAGCGCCTGCAGCCGCTCAGTGCCCAGCGCCTCGGCGAGCTTTTCCAGCAGCGGCTGGCTGCTGGTCTGCAGCCTTGACGAGTCGAAGTCGAAGTTGATCACCAAGTCGATCTGGCGCTTCTCGGGCGCCAGGTTGCGCAGACCCCGCGTCGCGGCCTTGGGCGGCGCGAGCTGCTGGACCAGCTCATCGACCGACGCGTCCTGGATAGGCTGGGCTTGCGCGGCGCTCGCGATGGCGGCGCCGACCAGCAGCGCGGTGAGTGTCTTCATGGGGTCTCCTGGATAGGCAGCAGCTTCGCGCCAAAGCTCTCGGAACCGCCGGTCACGCCTCGGCCGGCGAAGAAATCAATCAGCGCAGCGCGACCTGGCAAGTCATTGAGGCTGTAGGTGAAAGGCGCTGACGCGTCGGGCAGCGACGCGGTCAAGACTTTGAGGTCGCGCGGCGTGTCCGAGACCAGCACCAGCAGCTGGTCGGTGCCCGCCGGGCCTTGCGCCACCAGCTTCCAGTCAGGACGCGGCAGGCTCAGGCGCTGGTTGGCCCGGATGCGGTTGTCGCTGTCGAGCCCGTTGGGAAACAGCAGGTAGAAGCTCTTGCGGTCGCTGCCGAGCAGCAACAAGTGGACATAACCGTCGTGGCTGGACTTGACCGTCAGCGCCAGCGGGTCCTTGCCGATCTTCAAGCTGTTGCGGCTCAGCACCACCTCGACCTTGCGCCGTGGATTGCTCTGTTGCTCGATCACGCGCAGCGTGGCCAAGGACGCGAGCACCGGCTGGGCCGGCGGCGCGACAGGGAGCGCGACGGGCGACGCGACGGGTGGCGCGACGGGTGCGGCAACGGGCTGCGTTGCCGGGGTCGGCGTAGGCGCCACGGCAGTCACCTCCGCAGGCGCCATCGGGCTGGCGGCTGGCGCGGCCGGCGGTACAGCGGGCACAGTCGGCAACACAGCAGGCATCGCTGGACTTGCTG
>RGQD01000602.1 GCA_010030205.1 Betaproteobacteria bacterium | reverse complement strand
TCCAACCTGGCCATCCTCGACCCGATCTGGACCACCGCTTACATGAGCCGCAACCACGGCTACATGATTTACGACACGCTGTTCGGCACTGACGAGAACGCCAAGATCAAGCCGCAGATGGTCGAGAGCTGGACCGAGAGCGGCGACCACCGGCTGTGGACCTTCAAGCTTCGCAAGGGGCTGGAGTTTCACGATGGCAAACCGGTCACTGGCGAGGACGTGATCGCCAGCCTGCAGCGCTGGGGCAAGCGCGACGCGATGGGCTCTGGGCTGTTCCAGTTCGTGCAGCGCATGGATTCGCCGACCCCCGACACCTTCCGCATCTTCTTGGGCGAGGCCTGCGGCTTTGTGCTTGAAGCGCTGGGCAAGCCTTCGTCGAACGTGCCCTTCATCATGCCCAAGCGGATCGCTGAAACCGACGCTTTCAAGCAGATCGAGGAGCACATCGGCTCTGGCCCATTCGTCTTCAAGAAGGACGAGTTCAAACCTGGCGACAAGGCGGTGTACCTGAAGAACACCAAGTACGTGCCGCGCAGCGAGCCGCCGTCGGGCACCACTGGTGGCAAGAAGGTCTATGTCGACCGGGTCGAGTGGAATTTGGCTTTGCGCGATGCGCAGGCTCAGGTCAGCGCCTTGCAAAAAGGTGAAATTGACATCATCGAGCAACTGGCTTTCGATCACTTCGAGACCGTGAAGGCCGACACCAACCTGCAGGTACCAAAGTACGCAACGCTCGGCCTGCAGTACATGGCGCGTTTCAACCACTTGCAAAAGCCTTTTGACAATGTCAAGGTTCGTCAGGCGGCGCTGGCGGCGATGACGCAGGAACCCTTTCTGCGGGCCCAGGTTGGCGTTAAATCGCTCTACCGAACTTGCGCCTCGATGTTCATCTGCGGCACACCTTACGGCAGCATCGCCGGCAGCGAGATCCAGGCCAAGAGCAACATGAAGAAGGCACAGGATCTGCTCAAGGCTTCAGGCTATGACGGGACACCGATCGTGATCATGAAGCCGACCGATCTGGCTTCGATCCAGAAGTTGCCCGATGTGGCGGCGCAATTGTTGCGCCAGGCCGGCTTCAAGGTCGACCTGCAAGCGATGGACTGGCAGACCCTGGTGGGCAGGCGGGCGAAGAAGGATCCGGTCGACAAGGGCGGCTGGCACATGTTCCTGACGGCCTGGAACGTGTTTGATGTGTGGAGCCCGATCGCCAACCCGACCATGGACACCCGTGGCGAGAAATCTGGCTGGTTCGGCTGGGCCAGCGACGACAAGATGATCGAACTGCGCAACCAGTTCATGCGCGCCACCGATGAGCCGGTCAAGAAGAAATTGGCCGACCAGATGCACGTGCGCGCCTTTGAGATCGCCACCCATGCACCCTTGGGTGAATACGACCAGCCTATGGCTGCTGGCAAGAACGTCAGTGGCTTTTTCATCACCAATGGCAACATTTATTGGAATCTGAAAAAGAACTGAGCCTCGGTGGGGTTGGCGCGCCGGCGCCAGCGCACAACCCCATTTGTCACCACACCGCAGGCCCGTGGGCTGGCGGCCCTTGTCTCTGATCCGACTTTCTCGATGCTCTCCTTTCTCGCGCGCCGCCTGCTGTCGACCCTGCCGGTGTTGATGGTCGTTGCGGTGCTGGTTTTCCTGATGCTCAGGCTCACGCCGGGCGACCCGGCGGCGGTGCTGGCCGGTGATGCCGCCAGCACTGATCAGATCGCCCAGATCCGCGCCA
>RGQD01000601.1 GCA_010030205.1 Betaproteobacteria bacterium | reverse complement strand
AAACCGACCACATCACGCGCTTCGGCAGCCGATGGCAGAGGGATCCGCTGCTGCCCGTGGCACACCATCTGGAGAAATGGGTGTCATCGGGTGTGTCAATGGCGCCTGCGCGTCGATGCCGACCGCGCAAACTCGCAGCGTCCGCACCAATGGCGGCAGAAAGCAAATCGGTGAAGGCGCCATGACCAAGCCGCCAGCGCTGGCGCCCGCGATGCTGGCCGTCTCGATCGCCGGCCTGGGCGTGATCCTGCCGGTTTGCGCAAGCTCAGCCGAAGAAAGCCTTCATGATCTGCGCAGCAACGCCCGCAATCACCAGACCCACGCCCCACTTCAGCAAGGCCAGGTCGGTCTTGAGGGGGGCCAGCGCGATCTCCAGATCCTTGCGGGTGATCAATTCGTCCTGCGCCTCAGCAATAGCTCTCACCACAGCCTCGGCTTGCGCCCGGGTCAAACCCCGCACTCACGAGCTTGTCGCTGAGCTTGAGGGTGTCAATGGTGATAGTTGCCATGGGGTCACTCTAGCACCAGAAGGAGCGGTGCGCGTCAAAGCTGTCGACTTGGCCGCCTCAATGCCGGGCTCAAGCGATGAGCGAAACCACCACCGAGACGATGACGTCAGGTCATTCCGGCCGCGGCCAGTCTCGCGCTGCCAGCAAGCTCACACTGGCAGTTGATGCTGTTCGAAAAAACACCTTTGCGTCAGCTATAAAATTGTCATAACATACAGACATATACCCAAGCAGGAGTCTGTTCATGCCCAAGGCCATCACGACCATCCCGGCACGTCAATTCGCCCGGGACTTGGCCGGCGCCAAGCGCGCTGCCGACATCGGCCCAGTCTTGATCACCGACCGCGGCCATCCGGCCTACGCGTTGCTGCGCATCGATGACTACTACGAGCTTGCCGCCGAAAGACGCGCCGGCCGCAGCCTGTTGGCGCTCATGGACGCGCTGCCGGCGGCGTCCAACTTCGATTTTGAGCCGCCGCAGTTACGCGACAATCCCATCGCGCCAGACCTGGACTGAAGATGTTTTTGCTCGACACCAACGTGGTCTCTGAGCTGCGTCCCGGCAAGAGACAGCCCTCTGCCACGGTGCGCACGTGGGCAGCGCACCATCCCGCCGAGCAGTTCTATCTCTCCGCTGTCGTGCTGCTCGAGCTATGGTTGGGCTACGAGCTCAAGGCGCGCGTCGACGCGCACCAAGCGGCTGGCCTGAAGGTCTGGATCGAAGGGCTGGAAATGGAATTCGCCGATCGGACATTGCCGTTCACCGGCCGAGGCGCGCGCTTGTGCGCACCGATGCATGCCCCGAACCCGCGCGCCTGGCGCGATTCAGTCATTGCCGCGACAGCGATCGAACATGGCATGACGCTGGTGACGCGGAATCTCAAGGACTTTGAAGGCACGGGTGTTCGCCTTGTCGATCCCTTTGTCTGAGAAGACGGCACCATCACACTCAGGCCTCAAGGTCGTGTCAGTTCACGATTCTCCAAGCCAACAGCTGAGAACACCAGCGAACGGCGAGCGCCTCCTGCCCGTCGGAGCCCGCTGCTCGAAAAAGCGAGGACGAACCCATTCGCCGCCGTCAAGTCGGCGAATTCATGCGGAGCCAGTCCTTCAGAGCAGCCTCGATCGGCCACCCTTCACCTGCAGCCCGAAATGCCTGGACCACATCGGCTGACAATCGGATCGTCGTCGCGATCTTGAGGGGCTTCTTCTGCGGGCCTCGGCTCACCAGTTTGG
>RGQD01000061.1 GCA_010030205.1 Betaproteobacteria bacterium | reverse complement strand
CACCAAGGTCGGCACCTGGATCGAGGGCAACGCGGCGCGGCGGTCGAAAGCCACCAGCGCCGCCACCGCGCTGCGGTAGGTCGCTTCGGGCACGCCAGACATCATCGCCTGGGCCACAGCGCGGCGAGCCGCGGACATCTCGGGGGCGACCATCGAGCTCACCAGCGGCTCGGCCAAGCCGGCCATGCCCAGACCGGCGTCGAGCGGCGCGAAGCGCGATTGCAGAAAGTCGCGCTGCCAGTCGCCACCGGGCTTGCCAAAAGCCGGCGAGGTGCTGGCCAGCACCGCCATCGCCACAGCTTGCGGCGCACGGGCCAGCAGCTCCTGGGCCACCATGCCGCCCATGCTGTGGCCGACCACCACCGCAGGCCCGCAGTCCAGCCAGGCGATCAAGCGCTCGACCGCACCGGCCAGCCCGGCCAGATCGTAAGGCGAGATCGTCGCCGACAGGCCGTAACCCGGAAAGTCCAACGCCAGCGCACGAAAACCGGCCGCAGCCAGCGCAGCGCCAGTGCCCGAGCTCGCATCGTCCCAGGCTTGGCGGCCGCCGCCCACGCCGTGCAGCAGCAGCACGGGTGGCCTGGCAATGGGTTCAACCGGGTTCCAGCGCAAGTGCGCCAGCGGTGCGTCGGTGATGAGCGCCGCGCTCACAGCAGCCGTCCGGCATCGACCACCGCGACGCCATCGAGCGCCACCGTGCAGCCGCGCAGCGGCAAGTCGAAATGGCCTAGCGTATGGCGTCCGGCCACCTCGTTGGCGCCGGTCGAGTACAGAAAATTGCCAGCAAAAGCTCGCAGCTCGGTGCCGTTGAAATCCGCCTTGTCGTAGAAGGTCATCGCATCCCAGCGCGCACGTCGGTTCAGCCCCCAGCCCACATGGGACACCGCATAGGCCGCGCGGTCGTCAGGCCCGGTCGCCCAGGCAGCGAAGTAGCCGCGCATCAGCTCGGCATCGACGCTGCGGCCTTCGATTTCGGCGACATGGTCATCGTCGATGTGCAGCGTCACCGGGTCGGCCAGGTAGCGTTTGAAGGTCAGGTTGACATCGCCTGGCGCGAGCACCAGCTTGCCCGACACCGACCCGGCGGCCGGAAATGCCAGCACCAATCCAGCCGGCCAATGGCTCAACGAGCCTGGCTTGGCGGTGAAACCCCAGACCCCACCGATGCGTGCGCCAGCCAGCGCGATGCGCAGGTCGGTGCCGGCGGCCGAGCTGACGTGCATCTGCTGGGCCGACTTCAGGCGCCGCATCGCTCGACGCACCTCGACCTCGTCCTCCGCATGGGGCACGGTGCGCTCGAGGATCTCTGGATGCTCGTTGCTGACAACCAGCACCCGCGCCCCACCCGCCAGGATCTCGGGCAGCTCGACCGCATGCTGCAGGCCCTCGACCGTGCAGTCGGCGACGAAAACACTGCCCGCCAGCGCAGCGACCACCGGCTGCAGCCGGCCGATCGCATCCGACGCGCCGGTGGACCGCACCGGCACCAGCGCCGTCTGGCGCGGCGTCGGCAACACGACATGGAACCAGCGCGCACCCAGCCGTGCCAGCGCCAACTCGCTCAGGCGCACCAGCGAGGGCCGCGACTGGGTCTCCGACAGCACCGCGCAGACGTCACCCGGCTGCACGCCACACAAAGTGAAAACCTCGACAAAACTGTCGATCCACTTGGCTTCGATACGCACATCGCTCATCGCAAGACTCCGTTTGTCAGGCTCGTCACAGCACTTCTCCCATCATTCGGTAATGCCCGCCCTGGAACAACAGCGGAGCGACCGAAAGGTCGGTCAGCCGCAGCACCCGGCCGATGAACAACACGTGGTCGCCAGCATCGTGACGCACCTCGGTCTGGCATTCGAACACCGCTGCGCAACCGGCCAGCACTGGCACGCCACCCAGACCATCGGCCCAATGACCTTCGGCAAACTTGTCGCCCTTGGATGAGGCAAAGCGGCGCGACAGCTCGACTTGGGTCTCGGCCAGCACATTGACGACAAAGTGCCCGGCCGCCTCGAACGCCACCAGGTTGCTGCTGGCCTTGCGCAGCGACCACAGCACCAGCGGCGGGTCCAGCGACAGCGCCGAGAACGAGTTGGCCGTCAGCCCGACCGCCTGGCCAGCACTGTCGCGGCAGGTGATCAGCGTCACGCCGGTGGCAAAACGCCCCAGCGCAGCGCGCAGTGCCTGCGAAGTCGGCGGCGTGAGCGGGGGCGACATGGTCGGGTTCCTTGAAGACGCGGCGCCAGTGCTCAGCGCAGAAAGAGTCGGGCCAGGCCAAAGCCGATCGCGGTACAGGCCAGCGCGCCAAGCAGATGCGCAGCGCTGTGCAGCAGCGCAAGCGCGATGTCGCCACGCTGGATCAGGCCCAACGATTCGGCAGAAAACGACGAAAAGGTGGTGAAACCACCCAGCAAACCGGTGACCAGCAGCAGCCGCAGCAACTCGTCGGGCGAGCGCGAAAACCAGACCATCGCCACGCCGATCAACAAGCCGCCGATGCAGTTGACCAGCAAAGTGCCGATCGGGAATCCGGCCCACAGCGAATTGAGGGTCAGGCCAGCAGCCCAGCGCAACAAGGCGCCGACAGACGCACCCACAGCCACCGCCGCGACCTGCGCCACGGTCACCGCTGCGCTCGCGCTCACCGGCCGCTCATTCGGCATTCGTCCCGGCCAGACCCCAGCGCGCCAGCGCGGCGTCATCGGCGACGCGGGCGTCAACCCAGCGCGCGCCGTCGGGCGTGGTTTCCTTTTTCCAGAAAGGGGCTTGGGTCTTGAGGTAATCCATCAAGAACTCGCAGCCCTTGAACGATTCGCTGCGGTGCGCTGAACTCACCGCCACCAGCACAATCTGGTCGAGCGCTTGCAGCAGTCCAACGCGGTGGATCACGCGCGCGCCGCGCAAGTCGAAGCGCTGAAGCGCCTCGTCGATCATCGCCTCGATCGCGCGCTCGGTCATGCCTGGGTAATGTTCGAGTTCCATCGCGCTGACTTGGCCGGACGGGCTGCGGTCGCGCACGGTGCCGACAAAGCTGGTGATCGCCCCAATGCCGCCGTCACCCGAACGCAGCGCAGCGATCTCGGCCGAGAGGTCGAAATCGTTGGTCTGGATGCTGACGCGACTCATCGCCTGCATTCTCGCATCGGGCCGTATCGGCTTGCGGCCTGGGCAGTAGCGAGCCGCACCTGCGGTCTGAACGTTCCTAAAATGTTTATGGATGCAGACGGCCAACCTCAACGCGCTCTCCCCCTGGCTCAGCCCGCAAGGCCAGCTGCGGCTGGTTGCCGACCCGGAGGCATCGCCGCTGGCTGACGCAATTGCCGAGCGGCTGGCAGGCGCATTCGCCAGGGGTTCAGGCGCGGGTCTGCTGCAGCTCGGAGCGGCCGAGGTCGGCAGCGTGCTGCCACCGGCACTGGCCTGGTGGCGCGACTGGGCGGCGCGCTATGTCACCGCGCTGTGCGCCACGCCCGAGGGAGCGGAGATCGCGGTCGAGCCACCCGACACGCAAGCGCTGGCACGCTTGGCAGAAACCGTCCCTCCGATGACCGGGGCCGAATACCTGACGGCCGAACGGCTGGCGCAGCTCTGGTCATTGCTAGACGCCGCGCTGCGCAGCGAACTGGCTGCGTCAGGCCTGCCGCTGGGGCAGTACCTGGCATCGCGCCACCCAGCCTGGCACCAGGTTGGACGGGTGCATTTCAACTTGGCGGAAAACCGCAAGGACACAGAAACCCCGTTCGCGTTCCTCGCCACCTATACCTCGCGGCTCTCGGCCCAAGGCAAGGCGCAGCACCAGCCGCTGTCGCGCGCGCTGGCCGAGTTTTCGGACGGCGCGCATCGCGCCCAACTGCTGAATTTGTTGCTGCCGGTGCAGCGCGCAGCACAGTCCTGCGCCTGGCTGCGAGAGATGGTCGACGCCGGAGAGATTTACCACCCGATGCGCTGGCTGCCGGCCGACGCGATGCGATTGCTGACCGACCTGCCAGCGCTGGCGGCCGCTGGCATCCAGGTCAGGACACCCGGCCAATGGCCGGCGGGTCGACCGGCCCGGCCAGTGGTTCAGGCCAGCGTTGGCGCCAAACCGCCCTCGCTGCTCGGTCTGGACGCGATGCTCGACTTCCAGCTCGAGGTCATGCTCGACGGCGAAGCCTTGAGCGCGGCCGACATCCAGGCCTTGCTGGCCCAGGGCGACGGACTGCAGCTGATCCGCGGCCGCTGGGTCGAGGTCGACAGCAAAAAGCTGGGCAAGATGCTGTCGCGGCTGCAAGCCCTGGCCGGCGAGTCTGGCCAGGACGGCCTGCCTCTCGCCCAGGCGATGCGACTGATGGCCGAGGCCGGCACTGACGACGACGCTGCCGAGAGCGCCACTGACTGGCTGCGGTTCCAGGCCGGACCTTGGTTGGCCGACACCTTGCGCGGCCTGCGCCAACCCGAGGGCCTGGCTCAGGTCGACCCCGGTCCGGCGCTCAAGGCCCACTTGCGACCTTACCAGCAAGCGGGCCTGCGCTGGCTCTACCTGCTGACCCGGCTCGGGCTGGGCGCCTGCCTGGCGGATGACATGGGGCTGGGCAAGACAGTGCAGGTGCTAGCGCTGCTACTGGTGCTGCAGCGCGAGCAGAGCGCAACACCACGCCCCAGCCTGCTGGTCGCACCAGCCTCACTGCTGGCCAACTGGGCGGCAGAGGCCGAACGCTTCGCACCGGGCTTGCGCCTGCTGATAGCGCACCCTTCGGCGCTGCCGGCCCCAGAGCTGCGCGCGCTGACGGCGACACGACTGGCCGAATTCGACCTGGTGATCACCAGCTACGGGACGCTGCTGCGCCAGCCGGCACTCGCGGCGATGCGCTGGCGGCTGGCGGTGCTCGACGAAGCCCAGGCGATCAAGAATCCGGGCAGTCGGCAGACCCGGCAGGTCAAGCTGCTGCAGGCCGATTCGCGCATCGCGCTGACCGGCACACCGGTGGAAAACCGGCTGTCTGACTTGTGGTCGATCTTCGACTTCACCCACCCCGGCCTGCTTGGGTCGGGCAAGGACTTCAGCACCTACACCAAGCGTCTGGCCGAGCAAAAGCAATTCGGTGCGCTGCGCAAGTTGGTGCAGCCCTACATCCTGCGCCGACTCAAGACCGACAAACGGGTGATCGCCGACCTGCCCGACAAGACCGAGCTCAAGACCTGGTGCCACCTCAGCCCGGCCCAGACCGCCCTCTACCAGCGCGCGGTCCAGGAACTGGCGCAGGCGCTGGAGCGCACCGACGGCATCGCCCGCAAGGGCCTGGTGCTGTCGTACTTGATGCGCTTCAAGCAGATCTGCAACCACCCCTCGCAGTGGCTGGGCGACGCAGCCTGGGGCGCGGCCGACAGCGGCAAGTTCGACCGCCTGCGCGAACTCACCGAGCTGATCGCGGCCAAGCAGGAAAAACTGCTGGTCTTCACCCAGTTCCGCGAGACCACAGAACCGCTGGCCGCCTTTCTGGGGTCTATCTTCGGCCGCGCAGGCCTGGTTCTGCACGGCGGCACGCCAGTAGCGCAGCGCCGCGACCGGGTCAAGCAATTCCAGGAAGACGAGCTGACCCCATTTTTCGTGCTCTCGCTCAAGGCCGGTGGCGCAGGGCTGAACCTCACCGCCGCTTCGCACGTGATCCACTTCGACCGCTGGTGGAACCCAGCAGTCGAAAACCAGGCCACCGACCGGGCTTACCGCATCGGCCAGCGCCGCAACGTGCTGGTACACAAATTCATCTGCCAGGGCACGGTCGAAGAGCGGATTGACCGGATGATCGAATCAAAGCAACAGCTGGTGACCGACCTGCTCGAAGGCAGCGCCGAGCTGCAGCTGACCGAACTGAGCGACCGAGAACTGCTTGACTTGGTCAAACTCGATATCCACGCTGCACAGGACGATTGACATGACGCTTGAAAGCACACCAGTTCGCTTGAAACGCAGCCACTTCGATAGGCCTGTGATCAAGACCGGCCTTGGTGACTGACGATGTCCTACGGATCCTGGAAACCCTATGTGTCGGTCGCCCAGCGGCGCGTGAAGGCCGAGAAAGCCGCGGCCAAGGCTGTCAAGTCAGGTGCCCAGCTCGCGCCGATCGCGGCTTATCGCGGCGCTATTTCCAAGACCTTCTGGGGCAAAGCCTGGTGTGACAACCTCGAGCACTACAGCGACTACGCCAACCGCCTGCCGCGCGGACGCACCTACGTGCGCAACGGCTCGGTGATCGATCTGCAGCTGTCCCGAGGCGAGGTCCGGGCCCAGGTGATGGGCTCGAGCCTGTACCGGGTCGAGATCAGCGTGGCTGCGCTGCCCGAAACGAGCTGGCGGGCCATCGTCGCCGACTGCGCCGGGTCGATCGACTCGTTGGTCGCCCTGCTGCAAGGCCGCTTGAGCGAGGCGGTGATGGCGCGCATCAGCCAGCCCGGCAAGGGCCTGTTTCCGGCACCCCGCGAGATCACGCTGCGCTGCAGCTGCCCGGACTGGGCCGACATGTGCAAGCATGTCGCTGCCGTTCTCTACGGCGTCGGCGCCCGACTCGACAACCAGCCCGAGCTGTTGTTTGGACTGCGCAGCGTCGACGCCGGCGCGCTGGTGGCGCAGGCCGGCGCCGGTCTGCCGATCGCTGCCAAACCCCCTGCAAAACGCCGATTGCTCGACGACGCGATGCTGGCCGATGTGTTCGGGCTCGAGATGACCGAGAACGAGGCGCCAGCACCAAACCTCAGTCCGCCAGCCGGCGCGGCGAAAAAACCGGCCGCGAAGAGCCGCGCAGCACCGGCAAGCGCCGCCACGCCGAGAGCCGCAGCGCGCAAATCGCCTGCCGTCAAGAAGCTTGCCGCCAAAAAAACCGCCGCCAAGAAGGCGTCAGCCTTTAAGCCAAAGACCAAGCCCTGAGCGTCAGACCCGCTGACGAACTCTTTGGACTAGCATTCGATGCCAGCAAAGCCTCAGCGCGCCCAGACGCGCTGCAACCAGCGATTGAGCGCGCCAAGCTCTTCGATGCAAACAGAGTGCTCCATCGGGTAGTCCTGCCACTCGACGCCGTAGCCCAGCGCAGCCAGGCTGTCGCGGGCGGCTGTGCCTCGCGCCATCGCCACCATCGCGTCGCTGCGGCCGTGGGCCAGAAACACCGGCAGGCCCAGGCTTGACGCGTGACGCTCGGCAGCGGTGCTGGCCGCCAGCGGCAGGTATCCCGACAATCCAGCCAGTCCGGCCAGGCGCTCCGGGTAGCGCAGGCCGGCCGCCAGCGTGATCGCGCAACCCTGCGAAAAGCCTGCCAGCACGATGCGGTTCGCTGGCATGCCGCGTGCGCGTTCACGGTCCAGCAAAGCGTGGATCTGGCGCACCGAGTCACGCACGCCCGCTTCGTCTTCGCGCCGCGGCACCTCGCCCAGCGCGTCATACCAAGCGCGCATGCGGTGGCCGTTGTTGATCGTGATCGGGCGCTGCGGCGCGCGCGGCAGCACAAAGCGAACCGGGCCCACCGAAGCCAGATCGAGGGCATCGCACAAGGTAATGAAATCGCTGCCGTCGGCGCCCAGACCGTGCAACATGATCATGGTGGCTTGAGGTTCGGCGGCGGGGCAGATTTCGAGGGTCTCGACAGTCATCGCGGGGCTTCGCAGAGTGGTGGCGAGCACATGGTATCGCCCAGGTCGACGCCTTCGACACGGGTGCAGACAAGCCTGAGCCGCTAGACAGGCCATGGTCAACTCGATACGCGCTAGATCGACAAATGCAATTTCAATCACGGCACAAGCGGGCAAACCCGCCGAAGATCTTGCCCAGGTTCAGGGCAGAATAGGGCTGCGACAGCCATGCGCTGCCGGGCCACTTGTCAGTCCCAGACCTGGAACCCCCCATGAAAGCTGCAGTTCTTCACGCCCCCCGCGAGCCGATGACCATCGAGAACATCGCGATCGACAAACCCAAGCGCCGTGAGGTGCTGATTCGAACCGCAGCGGCCGGCCTGTGCCACAGCGACCTGCACTTCATCGAGGGCTCCTACCCCACGCCGGTGCCCATCGTGCTGGGTCATGAATCGGCCGGCATCGTCGAGGCGGTGGGTGAGGATGTCACCTACCTCAAGCCTGGCGACCATGTGATCAGCTGCCTGTCGATGTTCTGCGGCCACTGCGAGTTCTGCCTGTCCGGCCACCTGTCGATCTGCCAAGACCCGTGGTCAAGGTGCGCGAAGACATGCCGCTAGACCTGGCCGCGCTGATCGGTTGCAGCGTGATCACAGGCTACGGTGCGGTCGCGCACACCGCTCGCATCGAGCCCGGCAGCACGGTGGCGATCTTCGGTGCTGGCGGTATCGGTCTGGCGACGATCAATGCTGCAGCGATCGCCGGGGCTGGGCGCATCATCGCAATCGACAAGGACCCGTTCAAGCTCGAGCTGGCGCGGGCCTTCGGCGCGACCGATGTGATCGACGCGAACGCCGGCGATACCGTCAAACGCATCATCGAGCTGACCAGCGGTGGTGTGCACTATTCCTTCGAGTGCATAGGCCTGAAGATCACCGCCGAGCAAAGCTTCTCATGCCTGCGTTCTGGCGGAACGTCCACGCTGATCGGCATGATCCCGGTCGGCACCCGGATCGAACTGCACGGCGTCGACTTCCTGCGTGAGCGCCGAATCCAGGGCAGCATGATGGGCAGCAACCGTTTCCGCACCGACATGCCGCGCTTGATCGATTTCTTCATGCAAGGCAAGCTGCACCTCAAGGAGATGGTCTCGGCGCGCATCAAGCTCGAGGACATCAACGAGGGCTTCGCAGCGATGAAGACCGGTGGCATCGCCCGCAATGTGATCGTCTTCGACCACTGACATGGCGCTGCGACTCGACGGAAAAGTGGCGGTCATCACCGGGGCTGCCTCGGGGATCGGTCTGGCCACGCTGGAGCTCTTCATCGAAGAGGGCGCGCAGGTGCTGGCAGCCGACCTGCAGGTCGAGGCCGGCCAGGCGCTGGAGCAACGCTTTCCCGGCCGGCTGCACTTCGTGCGCTGCGATGTCACCCAGCCGGCGCAGATCAAGGCCGCGATCGACGCTGCTGCAACGCATTTCGGTGGCCTGGACATCCTGTTCTCCAACGCCGGCGCGGGCGGCTCGCCGGCTGGGGTCGAAAACTGGGACGAGGCCGGCTGGGATGCAACCCACGCGCTGCTGCTGCGATCGGTGGCGGCTGGCGCCTCCTACGCCGTGCCGCACATGAAGCGCCGCGGCGGCGGGGCCATCATCAACACCTCGTCGATCTCGGCGCTGCAGGCGGGCTATGCGCCGCTGGCTTACTCGGTGGCCAAGGCCGGCGTGCTGCACTACACCCGGCTCGCCGCGACCGAGCTGTCGGCGCACCGCATCCGCATCAACGCCATCGTGCCCGGCTTCATCGCCACCAGCATTTTTGGCAATGGCCTCGGACTCGGGCTGGCCGAGGCGCGGCAGATGGCGCAGACCGTCGCCGAACGCAGCGGCGGCGCCAACCCGATCGGCCGATCAGGCCTGCCACGCGACATCGCCGAGGCAGCCTTGTTCCTGGCCAGCGACGCGGCAGGCTTCATCACCGGCACCCACTTGACGGTCGACGGCGGCATCACGATCGGGCCACGCCACAGTTGGGATCCCCAGTCACCCGGGCCGATGGCCCAGGCGCTGGGCTTGAGCGTCGAGCAGTTCCAGGCCATGCGCGCGGCACAACGCAAGCGCTGACCTTCCCACCAACACCATTCGACAACAGAACCATGCCACAAGTCACTTTCATCGCCTTCAACGGCACACGCCATGTGGTCGATGCCGCCTCCGGCCTGTCGCTGATGCAGACCGCGCTAGACCACAATGTGCCCGGCATCGACGGCGACTGCGGCGGCCAATGCGCCTGCGCCACTTGCCATGTCTTTGTCGAACCCGATTGGACCGCGCGCACCGGACCACGCAGCGCCCACGAGGACGAGATGCTGAACTTCGCCGCCGAGTTGCGTGACAACTCGCGCCTGGCTTGCCAGATCCAGCTCACCGACGCGCTCGACGGCCTGGTGGTCTCGATGCCCGAAGGCCAACACTGACCCTGCTTCGGTCTCAATCCCGCCAAAAGGAACCTGACATGACCACCGTAACCGCCAGCGCCCAAACCGCCCGTGAGCGCATCCAGGCTTTGCCGCTGGACCAGCTCAACCCAGCCGACATCCAGTACTTTGTCGATGACACCGTCGGTCATGTGTTCGACCGGTTGCGCAGCGAAGACCCGGTGCACCACTCGCACAGCCCGATACCCGAACTGGGCGACTACTGGTCGGTCACGCGCTACCAGGACATCATGCATGTCGACACCCACCCCGAGATCTTCTCGTCCGAGTGGTCGCTGGGTGGCATCACGCTGTTCAACCCGGCCGAGTCTGATCGGTTGCCGATGTTCATCGCGATGGACCCGCCCAAGCACGATGACCAGCGCAAGGCCGTCAGCAGCATCGTCGCGCCTGCCAACCTGAACAACTGGCAAAGCCTGATCCGCGACCGCACCGGCCAGGTACTCGACAGCCTGCCGCGCAACGAAACCTTCGACTGGGTTGACAAGGTCTCGATCGAGCTGACGACTTGCATGCTCGCCACGCTGTTCGACTTTCCGTTCGAAGACCGGCGCCTGCTGACTTGGTGGTCCGACGTGGCGACGATGAACAAGGCCACCAACCCCGACGCGCTCGACCCGGCCGAGCGCATGGCCGAGCTGGGCAAGATGCTGGGTTACTTCACAAAACTATGGAACGAGCGCGTCAATGAGCCGCCGCGTACCGACCTGGTGTCGATGCTGGCGCATGGCGCAGCGACCCGCAACATGGCGCCAATGGAGTTCATGGGCAACTTGGTGCTGCTGATCGTCGGCGGCAACGACACCACCCGCAACAGCATGACTGGCGGTCTGCTGGCGCTGCACCATCACCCTCAAGAGATGGCCAAGCTGCACGCCAACCCGGCGCTGGTCGACAGCCTGGTGCCCGAGATCATCCGCTGGCAAACGCCGCTGGCCTACATGCGCCGCACCGCTTTGCGCGACACCGAACTGGGCGGCAAGCAGATCAAGTCGGGCGACAAGGTGGCCATGTGGTACCTGTCGGGCAACCGCGACGAGGCCGCGATCACTGAGCCCGACCGCTTCATCATCGACCGCGCCCGGCCGCGCCAGCATCTGTCATTCGGCTTCGGCATCCACCGCTGCGTGGGCAACCGCCTGGCCGAGTTGCAGCTCAAGATCCTGTGGGAAGAGATCATCAAGCGATTCCCGGTGATCGAGGTGATGGGCGAACCGACGCGCGTGAAATCGGCTTTCGTTCGAGGCTTCACCCACCTGCCGGTGCGCATCCCAGGCTGAGCGCAGGCTAACGGCCTCGCTAACGATCGACCCAGGGTCGACCCAGGATCAATCATCGATCGACCCAGTACAGGGTTGATCGGCGTCGACACCGCTGTTGCGCTGAAGTGATCTGGGACTGGGTTCTCCCGCCGAAAGGCCACCGCGTCGCGGCGGCCTTCGTCGACGGAGAAGCCTCACATATGGTCGATCATCACCTGACCAAAGCCTGAACAAGACACCTGGGTCGCGCCCTCCATCAAGCGCGCGAAGTCATAGGTGACCTTCTTGCTGGCGATCGAGCGCTCCATCGACGCGATGATCAGATCGGCCGCGGCAGTCCAGCCCATGTGGCGCAGCATCATCTCGGCCGACAGGATCTCTGAGCCCGGGTTGACATAGTCCTTGCCAGCGTACTTGGGCGCAGTGCCGTGGGTGGCTTCGAAGCAGGCGATCGAATCCGACAGGTTGGCGCCTGGGGCGATGCCGATGCCACCGACCTGCGCGGCCAGCGCGTCGGAGATGTAATCGCCGTTCAGATTGAGCGTGGCGATCACCGAGTACTCGGCCGGGCGCAGCAGGATCTGCTGCAGGAAAGCGTCGGCAATCGAATCCTTGACCGTGATCATCTTGCCGGTCTTGGGGTTCTTGAATTGGCACCACGGACCGCCGTCGATCAACTCGGCACCGAACTCTTTCTGCGCCAGGCCATAAGCCCAATCACGGAAGCCACCCTCGGTGTACTTCATGATGTTGCCCTTGTGCACGATGGTCAGACTGGGCTTGTCGTTGTCGATCGTGTACTGGAGCGCCTTGCGAACCAGACGCTCGGTACCCTCGCGCGAGACCGGCTTGATGCCGATGCCCGAGGTGTCGGGGAAACGGATCTTCTTGACGCCCATCTCTTCCTGCAGGAACTTGATGATCTTCTTGGCCTTGTCGCTCTCGGCTTCCCACTCGATGCCGGCGTAGATGTCTTCCGAGTTCTCGCGGAAAATCACCATGTCGATCTTTTGGGGCTCTTTGACCGGCGACGGCACACCCTTGAAATACTGCACCGGGCGCAAGCAGACGTAGAGGTCGAGTTCCTGGCGCAGCGCAACGTTGAGCGAACGGATGCCGCCGCCCACAGGAGTGGTCAGCGGGCCCTTGATCGAGACCACGTACTCGCGCAGCACAGCCAGCGACTCCTCGGGCAGCCAGACATCGGGACCGTAGATCTTGGTCGACTTCTCGCCGGCGTAGATCTCCATCCAATGGATCTTCTTCGCGCCGCCATAGGCCTTGGCCACTGCCGCATCGACCACCTTGATCATCACCGGGGTGATGTCCAGGCCGGTACCGTCGCCCTCGATGAACGGGATGATCGGCTGGTCCGGGACCTTGAGCGAGTAGTCGGCGTTGACCGTGATCTTCTGCCCGCCTTGGGGCACCTTGATATGCTGGTACATGTGCTTTGGCTCCGCGCTCTGCGCTGGTTGAGGAAAACCCGATGATTTTATGTCACCAAGTCTGTCAACCGACTGACTCGCCACAACGTTTGACCCTTGCCAGCCCAATGCAGACTGGCATCTTCAACACTTTATTAGGAATACCACCATGAACAAGCTCCTCGCCGCTCTGATCGCCACCCTGTTCGCTGCTGGCGCTTTCGCCGCTGACGCACCTGCCAAGAAGGACGATAAGCCTGCTGCGCCTGCCGCTGCCGCTTCGCCTGCCAAGGCTGAGAAGAAAGAAGAGAAGAAGGCCGAGAAGGCTGAGAAGAAAGAAGAGAAGAAGGCCGACAAGGCTGAGAAGAAGGAAGAGAAGAAGGCCGAGAAGAAGGCTGACAAGCCTGCCGACAAGGCTTCGAAGTAATCTCGGCACAGTCGAGTGGCCGTTCGCGGCCTGTCAGACCCAACGCCCGGCACCGCCCGGGCGTTTGTCTTTGGACCGCTGTAGATCGACCCGATATCACTGCGCGAAGATAGCGATCTTGAGCGGCAAGATGGTGTCAACCGATCAAACCGAAGAGGCGTTGTACAAGAGCATTCAGGACGGATGCGATTGTTTAATCACTTTAAAAGGATTTCCATGAACAAGCTTCTGGCCGCTCTGATTGCCGCGATGTTCGCCACCGGCGCCTTCGCTCAAAACACCAACGCCAAGCCTGGCAACACAACTGCCGCGACCACCGGCGGCGCGCCCGGCCCTGCCGCTGGCGGCACCGCAGCCGAAAAAGCAGCTGCAGCCAAGTTAGCCGATGAGGCAAAAGCCGCCAAGGTAGCTGCCGACAAAGCATCGGCCGCCGAGAAAGCAGCTGCCGCCAAGCTAGCCGCTGAGGCAAAAGCCGCCAAAGCAGCTGCCGACAAAGCATCGGCCGCCAAGGTAGCCGCTGATGCAAAGGCCGCCAAGGCCGCTGCCGACAAAGCATCGGCCGCCGAGAAAGCAGCTGCCGCCGAGAAAGCAACTGCGGCCAAGAAAGCTGCCGCTGTTGCAGCGGCTGAAAAGGCGTCTGCCGCCAAGAAGCAGTGACAAAAGCGGCGGGCACCTCGGCCTAGCCAGCGAAGAGGTCCCATTCTGAGGCATGAGGGGTGCGGTGTGAGAGTCTGGAATTTCTCACCCCCCCCGCCCTCAGCGCGCGAAAGCCGTTCGGCTGCAGCCGCGCACATCAGCGAGGCGATGCTGTCGGGCAGGATCTAGACCACCACGTCGATGATCAAGGCCTGCTGCGACAGTCGAGCTACAGCCTGTGCTTGACCGGCTGGTGGCAAGCTTGCCGCGACTGGCCGAGCAGCGGGCTTCACCGCTGCGGTTGGCCGCACGCTAGCACCCGCTGCTGACGGCACCCCAGCGTCTGGCAGCAAGCCTCCCGCGACCGGCACCACAGCTGGTGGCATCCCGCCCAGGCTGTTCGCGGCCTGTCAGACCCCTCGCCCGGCATCGTCCGGGCGTTTTTTTGTGCGGCCCGACAATGTCCTTTGAGCCCCCAGAGATGCTGCCGGTAGACTTCAGCTCAGACACCAGGCAATAGCCCGGGTCCACAAGCCGTGTCCCAGCGCCCAGGCCGAGGCCAACATCAGCGCAGCACCGGCCCAGCGGACGGCGGTCTTGGTCGACCAGGCCGAGGCGTTCGCGCGGCCACCCGACAGCCGCCACCACAGCGCTGGACCCAGCAACAGGCCCGCCGCCGAAGCGCCGGCAAATCCTGCCATCACCAGCGCGCCGCGCCAGGGCGTGTTGGCCAACGCCGCGACGAGCAAGGCCGATTGCAGCAAGCCGCAGGGCCAGGCGACCCAGGCGAGCCCGATGCCAGCGCTTCGTGCCGGACCCTGGATCACCTGCCACGGCCCGCTGCGGCTTGGCAATTGGGTTCGAGTTCGACCTAGCCGGACCATCCAGGCCGGTTGCCGGCCTTGCCACAGCAGGAACAAACCCAGCGCCAGCGCCGCGATATGCACCAAGGTCCACAGCGGCCGCAAGCCCGTCACGGCCTGGCCCAGCACAGCCAGACTGCCCACGCTGGCAGCGGCCAGCGCGCCAGCGGCCGAGTAAGCGATCAAGCGACCCAGGTGAAAGGACAACAAGCCGCGCCGGCCAGTGCCGGCAGCGGTGCAGGCTGCACCGCACATCGCCAAGCAATGCGGCGAGCCCGCAAGGCCCATCAAGACCGCGCTGAGCAGCAGCGCCTGGTCCATACCCGACTCAGATGATGCGAGAAAAGCGCTCTCGCAATTTGTCTGCCCGCAGGTGGCGGTCGAACACCATGGCCACCGCACGCACAAAGTACCAGCCCGTGGCGGTGACTTGCACAGACTCGGGCGTCAGCTCGCAAAGCCCCAAGGTCTGCAACTCGGCCAGTTCAGCGAGTTCGGCCTTGAAATAGTCTTTCATGCGGATCAAGTGGGCAAGTTCAATCGCCTCGAACTCCAACCGGCCCTGGCACATCAGCGCCATCACCACCGCCCGGCGGACCAGATCGTCGCGCGTCAACGCCAAACCTCTGACCACCGGAAACTGGCCTTGGCGCACCGCGTCATAGTACTCGTCCAGGGTCTTGGCATTCTGGCTGTATGTCGCACCCATGCGGCCGATGGCCGATACACCGAGTGCGACCAGATCGCAGTCGGGCTGGGTGCTGTAGCCCTGGAAGTTGCGGTGCAAGCGGCCTTGGCGCTTGGCCACGGCCAGCGAATCCTCTGGCAGCGCAAAGTGGTCCATGCCGATGTAGGTGTAGCCCTGTGCGACAAAACCCGCCATCGCGCCGCCGAGCATCTGCACCCGGTGGTCCGGCGGCGGCAACTGCTCAATGACGATGCGTCGCTGCGGTTTGAAGCGCTGCGGCAAGTGGGCATAGGCATAGAGCGCGATGCGGTCTGGCCGCAACTCAGCCACCTGATGGACCGTTCGGGCAAACGACTCGGGGGTCTGTTTGGGCAGGCCGTAGATCAGATCCGCATTGATCGATTCGAAGCCGATCTCGCGTGCGGCAAGCATCAGGTCCCGAACCGACTCGAAGGGCTGCACCCTGTGCACCGCCTTCTGCACATCAGCATCGAAATCCTGCACGCCAAAGCTCAGGCGGTTGAACCCGAGCTTGGCAAAGTGGCGCAGGCGATCGGGCGAGGCCGTGCGCGGATCGACCTCGATCGACACCTCGGCACCGGGCACTAGGCGGAAAGCCCGGCCCAGCATCGCCATCAAATTGCTGAGTTCGGCGTCGCCGAGGAAAGTGGGCGTGCCGCCACCCAGGTGTAGCTGGGTCACCGCCTGCCCGCCACCCAGCACCGACACATTGAGTGCCACCTCCAGCGCCAATACCTCCAGGTACTCGGCGGCTCGCTCGTGGTGTTTGGTGATCACCTTGTTGCAGGCGCAGTAGTAGCACACCGATTCACAGAAAGGGATGTGCACATAGATCGACAGCGGAGGCTTGCCACCGACAACCGCTCCCGATACCCGATGGGCCAGCGCTTGCGCGTAATCTGCCGGGCCAAAGGCCTCGACGAACCGATCTGCGGTGGGATACGAGGTGTAGCGCGGGCCTGGTCTATCCAGGCGACGCAACATCGCCTCGGTCAACACGGGAACTTGGTCGGCAGAGGTCTTCAACATCGCTCAGACTGTGCCAAATTGAACAGGTCGCACCTTGACTTAGCTCAAGCCGGGCCGGCGCAACTGCTAGAACAATCGCCAAGCTTGGCCGATAGGGTCCAACAGGTCGGTTGCCGCCGATACATCACAAATTGATCAATGATATGTGCGTCAGTCGCGCACACAATGCGCTATGAACTCTACTGCTGAATCGCCAAGACTCCGACTCGAACCCTTCAAAGTGGCCTGCTCGAGTTGCAACCTGCGCGAGCTGTGCTTGCCGGTTGGCTTGTCGCGCGAGAACCTGGAGCGACTCGACACCTTGGTCGCCAGCCGGCGCGCCGTCGCAAGAGGCGAATCGCTGTTCCGCGCAGGGGAGACTTTTCTGTCGCTCTATGCGGTTCGCACCGGCTTCTTCAAGACCCGGGTGTCGTCTGAGGACGGGCGCGACCAGGTCACCGGTTTCCAGATGGCGGGCGAGTTGCTCGGGCTCGACGGCATCAGTACCGACAACCACACCTGCGATGCGGTGGCGCTGGAGGACTCGCAGGTCTGCGTGATCCCGTACAACCAGCTCGAAGGTCTGTCGCGCGAGTTCACCGAACTGCAGCACCAGTTCCACAAGATCATGAGCCGCGAGATCGTGCGCGACCACGGCGTGATGCTGCTGCTCGGCAGCATGCGGGCCGAAGAGCGATTGGCAGCTTTCTTGTTGAACCTGACCCAGCGACTGCAGGCTCGCGGCTTCTCGGCCTCGTCGCTGATCCTGCGCATGACACGCGAAGAAATCGGCAGCTACTTGGGGCTCAAACTCGAGACGGTCAGCCGCACCTTCAGCAAATTCCAGGAAGAAGGCATGCTTGATGTCAAACAGCGGCAAATCCGCATCCTGGCCCAGGAAAGGCTGGAAAAACTGGTCAACGGCACGAACGGCTAGGCGCAAGTCTGACGGCCGCTCGGCCACCGGATTTGGCCCAAGTCACAGCCCGCAAACCAACATCAAGACGTTGGCGGCGTACCTGAATCGTTGGCGTTCAGGTCATCGACGCTCAAAGCCAGCAGCTGTGTCAAGGTACCGGCCGCTGCAATCACGCCCCAGAACACGAAAAACGCCAGCGTGTAGACGCCGGAGTTCGACCACTCGACCGGGGCGCCGCCAAATACGTGCAGGCTGGACGGATCGACCAAAGCGAACACCAGCGTCTCGAGCACACCGGCCATCAGAAACGCAGGCCACAGCACGGCCATCACCCGCAGTCGTCGCTTGCCCGTTGCCATCCTGTGCTGCCGCTTCAACGACCCGCTGCCGCAGTGGCCGCATGGTTGCGGGCCGTCAGCGCTGGCGTCTGGCCGGTGGGTCGAACCGGCACATCTCGCGCAGAAGCCGTCTCCAGCAGCACCACGTCAGCACCACGGTAGGCCACCACCGCCGTGCCCAGACTCGCGACCACCACCGCGGCCGGGCCGCCGACGACCAGCCACACCATACCAACGCGCCACCAGGGCGTTGTACGCGACATCGCGATGGACCGGTCAGACACGTCACCAGGCACTGCCGCGGCTATTGACGAGAGGCTTTCTGCAGGGTCTTCCATGTTGAAACGCTCCTGGCCGACGCTCAGCGCGGCACGACAAAAGTTGATTTCTCACTCAGCGTGGCACCGCTGATGATCTTGCCGCTGACGTCGACACTGACCAGACCGATGTCGAAGTGGATCGGATGGGCCCCAGCAGCAGTCGCCTGCGCAGTCTCGGGCGGGATGCGCACAGCC
>RGQD01000007.1 GCA_010030205.1 Betaproteobacteria bacterium | reverse complement strand
CGCTGGCAGGGACAGCGTGACCCGGCAGCCGCCACGCTCGGCCGGGCCGATCGCCAGCCCTGCGCCCAGGCGCTGCGCCCGCTCACGCATGCTGGGCAAGCCCACGCCTTCCTTGGGCGCGGCGGCCAGTCCGCGGCCGTCGTCGGTGATCGTGATCAGGCTGCCGCCCGCAGGCGTGGGTTGCGCCTGCAGCCGGACCCGGCAGCGTCCCGCATGCTTGAGGATGTTGGCAAACACCTCTTGGACGATGCGCAACACGTCCAGGCGCTCGGCCACACCGAAATGGCGGGTTCCCGGCAGCGGCGCGACATCCCATGCCAGTTCGATGCCGCGCGCCGCCAACACTGGCTCGAGCCGGTCGCGCAAGGCACCGAGCAACTCAGCCACGTCGGTTGTCTCGGAGGCGATCGCGTCTAGCGCGTTGCGCAGTTCCTGCAGCGACTGGTCGACCAGTGTCGCCAGCGCTGCGCGCTCGCCTGGCGCCGGATGCGCGCTGGCGAGCAGCGATGCGGCCGCGACCAGGTGCGACCCCAGACCGTCGTGCAATTCGCGGGTGATGCGCAGTCGCTCGTCGGCCTCGACTTCGGCGTCGCGCTGCTGGCGCAGCAGCGCGAAGTTTTGCTGCAGCTGCTCGCGTTGGCGCGCCACCTCGGCGCCCAGGCTGGCTGCAGCGTCCTGCTGGCGACGGTAGAGCAGCCACAGCCGCTCGGCCAGCAGCAGCCCGAACATACCGATGATCATCGGCACCGCAACCTGGGCAAGTCCGGCGGGTATGTCGGGCATCCAGATCCAGGGCCGCAGCAGATCGACCAGGTTGCTGGCCTCCAGGAACAACATCGACAGCAGCAGGATGTCACCCGACAGGCTGCCGTGGCGCCAGGCATGGCGAGCCAAAGGCAGCAGCAGGCTCAGCAACAGCAGCCCTGCTGCAATGCCAACGCCGACCCACCAGACCCAGTGCAAGGACAGCGGCAGCACGAACAACAGCAGTGCCGCAATGCCGGAAAATATCCACATGAAACGCTCCAGCCTCGGCCGCCGAAGACCGAGGTAGCGCAGGCAAAATACGGCCAGCGGCAGCACGAAACCAAAGCGCAGCAGTTGTACGCCCAGAATAAATCCCCGGGGCACGGACGCCACTTCCAACTGGCCCAAGCCCCAAAAGGCCGCCAAGTGCACCGACAGGTGCTGCAGGGTCCAGACCCCGGCCAAGGCCGAAAACCACAGTGACACCGGGTCGCGCAAGCGCCAACCGATGGTCAGCGCGAGCAATCCGGTGGCGATCAACGCACCTCGCAAGGTCGCAGGCTGCTCGCGCTGGCGCGCCGTCAATGCCTCGCAGCCCGGCCTGAGCATCCGGTCGTCGCCCAGCCAAAGCGCTGAGAGCATCGAGTCGATGCCACGCGGCGCAGGCTGAAGCCGAAACTCCAGCAAGTGGGACCCGGCGCCGAGCGCCGGCGGCAGCGCCAGGTAATGCGGGCGGTTCCATTCGAGCAAGGCGTTGAAACCATGCAAAGCGCTGGCCAGCCGCTGGCCGTCGAGCCAGACGTCAGCCGACAAGGCCCAGTGCGCCACGCACAAGCCCAGGCGCTGCTCGGTCGGCAGCGGCTGTGCCAGCACGAAGGCGAGCCGGTAGCGGCTGATGGTCGGGGTGTTCAAGGGCGATGTGCGGTGGGGCAAGGTCACCCATTGCTCGTTGGCATCGCCCGCATGGCTAGACCACTGAGCATCGCGCAACACCATGCCTTCAGACGCCTTGACCTGGGCGTCAGACCAATCGGGAAAGGTAAATATCAGCCAGATCGAGGCTAGCAAGGCCATCCAGCCCAGCATCACAACGGCCCGGATCCAGCCAGCGACAGGGGGCACAGGCGTCGCGTACCCGTCGAAACCCAGGTCAACAGTGTTGGTGATCGGATCAGGCGTCGCGCCGGCGCCGCGCTGCGCCTCAGGCATCGCCGATCAGCTTGCGCAACTCGCTGCGCGAGTTGACGCTGAGCTTCTGATAGATGCTGCGCACGTGGGCGTTGACAGTGTGCGGGCTGAGGTCGAACTCGCGCGCAATTTCCTTGTTGCGGTAACCCCGCGTCAACAAACGCAGCACTTCGGTCTCACGCTCGGACAGCGCCTCCACCTGCGGCAGCGCGCCACTGCCAACGGCCGTCGGCGCATGCAGTTCGCGCAGCAGCAGCCTGGCCACCGACGCGGTGATCGGCGAGCCCCCTTGGAGCAGGTCACCGATGGTCTGCAAGAACGCGGCAGCCGAGGCGTTCTTGACCACATAGCCGTGGGCGCCGGCACGGATCGCCGACAACGCGATCTGCGGATCGTCGATCGCGGTGAGCACCAAGATGGTCGCAACAGGCGTGATCGCGGCGAGCTCGCGGATCGCCACCACGCCTGAGCCATCGGGCAGGTTCAGGTCGATCACCGCCAGCATCGGCGGCCCCGCCGCGAAGGCAGCGCGCGCGGCTTGCAGCGTTCGCACCACCCGCACCGAGCCGCCCCGGCCGTCTTTGGTGAGCAAATCGGCGACCCAGGCGCCGAAGTGCGGGTCGTCCTCGATCAGCAGGGTCCAGGCATCTGCCGGCAAAGCCAGCGGGGAAAGATCAAAAGGCATGGAAGGCAAGCGCTTCGGTGACGCGTAAGACTGAAGATCTGCCGAAGCTTGCATGAATCATGACGATAGCGCCATCGCTCAAAACAAACCATCGTTCGCACTTTTTGAGGGCACGACAAGCGCCGCGCACCAACGCCGGGCACCAACGCCGGGCATCAACGCCAGCCACCAACGCGGCGCACACCAGATGACACAAAACAACCGAAGTAATCGGCGCAGCAGCGGTTAAGATTGAGAGTATTAGACAGTTTACGTCTATTGAGAAACTCCATCGACTCATGAGTTGCACGCTTTCAGCCGGTTTCATGGCCCTGACAGACTGATCATGGCCGCGCCGCGCTTTGCCGCTCTCAAGCTGAACCTGCCTCTGGCCTCCACTGCTGCGCCACTGCTGGTGCTGATGGTGCTGGGCATGATGCTGCTGCCGCTGCCAGCGCTGGCGCTGGACGGGCTGTTCACCTTCAACATCGGCGTGTCGATGCTCGTGCTGCTCGCGGCAATGAACATGCGAAGCTTCAAGGACTTCGTCGCCTTCCCGTCTATCTTGTTGCTGACCACGCTGCTGCGGCTCTCGCTCAACGTCGCGTCGACCCGGGTGGTGCTGCTCAACGGCCACACCGGCACCGCAGCGGCAGGCAATGTGATCGAGGCATTTGCCGAGTTCTTGATTGGCGGCAGTTACGCGGTCGGCGTGGTCGTGTTCCTGATCCTGACCATCATCAACTTCGTCGTGATCACCAAGGGCGCTGGCCGGGTGGCCGAGGTCGCTGCGCGCTTCGCGTTGGATGCGATGCCCGGCAAGCAGATGGCGATCGACGCCGACTTGAACACCGGTGCAATCCGCGAGGAGGAGGCGCGCCGGCGCCGTGCCGAGGTCGGGCAGGAGGCTGACTTCTACGGCTCGATGGACGGCGCATCGAAGTTCGTCCGCGGCGACGCGATGGTGGGCATCCTGATCCTGATCATCAACCTGGTGGGCGGCGTCGCGGTCGGCACGATGCAGCACGGCTTGGACTTCGGCAGCGCGATGCAGATTTACGCCACCTTGGCCGTGGGCGACGGCCTGGTGGCCCAAGTGCCGGCGCTGATCATCTCGACCGCCGCCGGCATCGTGGTCACGCGCGTGAGCACCGAGCAAGATTTCTCGGCACAGCTTGGCGCCCAGTTGGTCGCTGGCGGCCAGTCCTTCTACGTGGTGGCCGGCATCCTGACGCTGCTAGGGCTGATTCCGGGCATGCCGCACCTGGCTTTCCTGACCTTTGCCGGCCTGTTCGGCGGCCTGGGCTGGTTGATCATGAAGCGCCAGGCAGCCGCAACGTTGGCAAAGGCCGCAGCGCAGCTCAAGCCGGCGTCCACCGGCGAGGTCGACTGGAACGACGTGCCGGTGATCGAGCCGCTGTGCCTGGAACTGCCCTACCGATTGATCTCGCTGGTCGACGCCGGCGACAACAGCGACCTGATCAAGCGCATCCGCGCGATCCGCAAGAAATTCGTCGGTGAGGTCGGTTTCCTGATCCCGTCGGTGCACATCCGCGACAACCTGCAGTTGCCGGCCGAGGTCTACCGCTTCTTGCTGTACGGTGCTGAAGTGGCGCGCGGGCAGGTGCTGCCCGACCGGCTGCTGGCGATCGACCCGCCTGGCGCCCACCAGCCCATCGAAGGCATCGCGGTGCGAGACCCGACCTATGGCATGCCGGCGACCTGGATCACGCGCGACCGGCGCTCGGCGGCGATGGCGGCGGGCTATACCGTCGTCGAGCCGGCGGTGGCGATCACCACCCATCTCGACCAGCTGATCTCGCAGCATGCCCATGAGTTGCTGGGCCGGCAGGAAACGCACGAACTGATCGAACACTTCAAGTCGCGCTTCCCGAAGCTGGTGGAGGAAACCATCCCCAAACTGGTGCAGCCGGCTCAGTTGCAGCGGGTGATGCAACTGCTGCTCGAGGAAGGCGTGACCGTGCGCGACCTGCGCACCATCCTCGAGGTCAGCGCCGAGCATTTTGCGAAGAACGCTCACCCCAACGACATCGTCGCACCGCTGCGCCAGGCCTTGCGGCGCCAGATCGTGCAGGACGTGTTCGGCGATGCCACCGAGTACCGGGTGGCTGGCGTGCACCCGGATTTCGAACGCTTGATCGATCAGGCAGTCGGCACGGAATCGGTCGCACCCGACGGCGCGATCGAACCCAACCTGGCGCGTCGCTTTCTCGAAGAGTCGGCCGCAGCGATCGACGAACTCGAAACCCTGGGCCAGGCCCCTGTGCTGCTATGTGGCCAACGCGCACGGCTGACCCTGTCCAGGCTGGCGCGCCGGGTGCGGCCACAGGCGGTGGTGCTGGCGATGTCAGAGCTGCCGACCACGGCCAAGGTGGAATTCCAACGCATCGTCTGCCAACGCCAGTGATAGCCGCCATGCCCCGCGTTGAACCTCAAGCGTCTACCCGCAGCGCCGAAATCCTGTTTTCACCGACCCATCGCCCACCCAGAAAGCGAGCGTCCAAACCATGAGCGCCCAACGATTTATTGCTGCCAACGCCACCGACGCCCTGCGCCGCATCAAGGCCGAGCTCGGCGGCGACGCGGTCGTGTTGTCGAGCACCGAAGTCGAAGGCGGTGTCGAGATCGTCGCGATCGCTGCGGCCGAGCTCGTCACGCTGACACCGCCCGACGCAACAGTCGCAGCACCATCGTCGCTGGCCGCGCGAGCAGCCCGCGAAGAGGCCAAGCCAGCAGCCGAAGGTAGCGAACGCGCCTGGCGCTTGCTGGGCGAACGCGCCAGACGCGAAGTGATCGAAGCCGCACCGGTGCTGCGCAGGGCGGTCGAGCCTTGGCCACCGTCGCGAGAAAGCTCGGCACAACCGTCGCGAGAGGAAGCGCGCGAGCGCCTCCAGGCTGAAGGACGGCGGCGCCCGTCCGCGGAAGAGGCCGAGCCCATGCCCACGGCCGCAATGACTCAGGATGGTCGCGACATCCGGCGCGAGCTGGCGCACGACGAACAGCAGATCAACAAAGTTGCGCCCACTGCCCCGTCACCGCCCCAGGCGATAGCCGCAGTGCCAGTCGCGACCGGCCCCGGCCTGCAAACGCTGAGCTCGCAGATGGCCGAGGTCAAGAGCCTGCTGTCGGGTCACCTGGCGCAGAATTTCTGGACTTCGCTGCAACAGACCGCTCCCAGCCATGCGCTGTTGACGAGGCGCTTGCTCAACGCCGGGCTGTCGTCGCAGATCGTCTCGCAGATGCTGGCCGAGTTGCCGCTGGACAACGATTTCGAGCGCCTGCTCGATGGCGCGCAGCGTTGGGTGCAATCGCATCTGCAGATCCAGGATCCGTTCGCGCTGTTCGACAGCGGCGGGGTTTACGCCTTCATCGGCCCCACCGGCGTGGGCAAGACCACGACATTGGCGAAGATCGCAGCGCGCTGCGTGTTGCGCTACGGCCGACGCCAGGTGGCGCTGTTGACGACCGACACCTACCGGATTGGCGCCCAGGAACAGCTGCGGGTGTTCGCGCGAATCCTGAACCTGCCGGTGGTCTCGCTGCGCGACAGCGATGACCTGGAAAGCAAGGTCGCCGACCTGTCGTCGCGCAAGATCGTGCTGCTAGACACCGCCGGTGTGGGACAGCGCGACACGATGATGGTCGAGCAGTTGGAGATGATCCGCCAAGGCTACGGTGCGGTGCACCGGGTGCTGGTGATGAGCGCGACCACCTCGACCCGTACGCTCGACGACGTGGTCGAGTCGCACCAGAACGCGCTTGGCGGCCAGGGCATCCATTCGGCGATCCTGACCAAGATCGACGAGGGCATGAGCTTGGCGCCGTCCGTCGACTGTGTGCTTCGGCACCAACTGCCGCTGCTGTTCCTGTCCAACGGCCAGCGCGTCCCAGAAGACCTGTTCGCGGCCGACGCCGCCTACATCGCGCACCGCACGGTCAACCCGCGCGGCCGCGACGACAGCAGCACCGACGCCGCCCATATCCCGGCGATGATCGCCGACGACATCTCAGGCTGGACCTCCGAGTCCAGGACCGCATGAGCGAACAAATTGATTCGACCCTGACCGAGCCCGCTGCGGTCGTTCTAGAAGAGGCCTCACCCGATGCCCGTTCACTGGGCCGCAACCAGGCCGACGGACTGCGCGCGATTTTTGGCGATGGCGCTCCGGTGGTTTACTGCGTGGCGAGCGCGCTGACGCCAGATGCGACGGTGACGCTGGGTTTGGGAACAGCGCATGCGTTGCGGCGCGGCGGCCACCTCACGCTGCTGGTCGACGAGGTGCCGCTGTTCGAGCGCCAGACGCTCAAGGGCTTCGCCTTTCCGGTGCGCTACGACCTGGGACAGGTCTTCAGCGGCACGGTGGCGCTGAACCGGGTGCTGCGCAAGGTGGCCGAGAACCTGTGGTTCGCCGCTGGCGTGAAGGTGCGCGGCGCGGTCGACAGCAAGCGCGCTCGCGGGCCTTCGCTGGTGAACATGCTGCAGCGCACCGACCTTGACTTCGAGTTCGTCGTGGTCTCGACCTGCGAGCCCTTCGGCAGCGCGATGAGCTGCTACGGCGACAACGTGCAACGCATCGTCGTGGCAGCGCCCGACGATGCATCCTTGACACGTGCGCTGGCCCATGTGCGCGAGCTGTCGGTATCGGTCGGCGGCGACCCGGTACCCGTGCTGCTGGTGGGGGGCGCCGACGCGCAAGCCGGCCGGCAGGCCTACGAGCGCTTGGCGCTGGCCTCGCAGCAACTGCTAGAGCAGCCTCTGGAATGGCTGGGCTGGGTGCGATCTGCCAGTGCCAGCGCATTCGGCGACGACGCCAGCGACGGGATTGCGCTGCCGACCTCGCTGTACCGGATGCTGGCAGGGCGTATCACCGCCAGGGTCTGACGAGGATGGCGATGCTGCGACCGCGCGGCGCCGTGGCTTATGCCGCCGGCAGCCTCGACGAGGTGGTGCGAGAGAACGCACCGCTGGTGCGTCGCATTGCGTCGCAGATCGGCTCACGGCTGCCGGCTTCGATCGAGCTCGACGACCTGGTCCAGGAGGGCATGCTGGGCTTGCTCGATGCGGCCCAGCGCTGGCAGCCGCAGGTCAGTGGCGCACCGTTCGGCGTCTATGCCAGGCTGCGAATTCGAGGCGCGATTTACGACTGGTTGCGCGGCAACGACTTGCTGCCACGACACCAGCGCGACAAGCTGCGCGCCGCCCAGGAGGCGGTGACAGCACTGGAGCACCAGCTGGGACGTTTGCCCGATGACGCAGAAGTGGCCGCAGCGCTAGGACTGGGCGTGGACGGCTACCGCGCCTTGCTCGAGAGCGCGGTGTCGATCTCCGTGATGGACGAGCTGCCCGAGGCCAGTGAGCCAGCCAGCGACGAGCGCAGCGACCCACTGGAGCAGGCCGCGCTGCGCGAGACCATGCAGCGCTTGCAACCGCTGCTCGCGCAGTTGCCGACCAAGGAACAGCAAGTGCTGGCGCTGCACTACACCGAGCACCTGAGTTACCGCGAAATCGCGTTCGTGATGGATTTGACCGCTGGGCGAATCAGCCAGCTGCACTCGCAAGCGATGCTGCGGCTCAGAGGCTGGCTGCAAGAAGCTGGCGCTACAGTCGCCAAGCGCTGAGCCGCCAGCGCTCAGGCGCTCAAGCGTGACGCGACAAGCGCGAACCGACGTCGGGCCGGCTGCCAGGACCATAGGTGCCGGCATCAGACCCCGCCACCTGGAAAGCCTGGATCGCCGCCACTCGGTGCATCGTGATGCGTATGAGTTCGCCGTTGACTCGGTTGTCGGTGTCGAGTTGCAGCAACAAGCTGCGCAGCGCCGAGCGGCGCGATTCGGACTCGCCAGCCACCAGTTCCAGCAGGGCTGGCTGGCCGCCAGGGAAATCGGCAATGCGTGCGTAGCAGTGCTCTAGCTCGGTGTTGAGCTCGGCCAGCTGGTCGAGCTGACCTTGCTCGAGCACGCTTCGTTGGCGCGCCAGTGCCGCGCCCAAAGAGGCCAGCAACTCGGCGATCGCATCCACCGGCAAGCTCATGCGCAGGGCTTAGCGCGGTGCGCCACGGCGCGGGCCGATCGCCTGAACGGCGTCGTCGACCAGCGATTGCGCCAGGCTGGCGTAGTCGATCTTGAAATTGCCGGACTGGATGCGTTGCTTGAGTGTGTTGAGCAGTTCGCGGTCGGTGAACGGCGTTTCGGCCAAAGCAGCCGCGAGGGTGCCAGCAGCGACATCCGAGACCTTGACGCTGACCGCAGGCAGCGCAACAGCAGACGCAGCCGGTGCCGCCTCAGCCCTGACAGGGACTGCTGGACGATCCGGGCGAGGTGCTGCGGGTGGTCCACCCGCCAGTTGCTTGATGCTCATGATCTACCGCCGTTCAAAGTTTCACGTCCACATGACCTGGGCGAACCACATTCGCCACGACCAGTTTACCGTCGGGCATTTTGACCCGTATGGTATCGCCAACGCCCCCCGCTTGCTGGGCCACCCCTTCAGCAGAGACTTGGAAGGCCTGACCTATCAAGCGGACCGTCACCCGATCGCCTACTTTGATGACGGTTGCCTGCCGCAAAGCGTTTAGCACCAAACTGGCGCCTTCCTTGATCGGCCGCGCGGTCTCTCGACCCAAGGCCTGCGCCAGGTCGGTGAGCACACCGAGAGGCTCGGTGGCGATGTCGGCGTCGACCAGTCGCAAGTCTTCAGTGCGCAGCAACTGCCCGCCAGGCAGCGATCGGCCGGCCTGCACCACCTGTGCCATGCCGCGCACCCGCACATTGACCGACCAGCGCCAAGCAGGTTGGTCGCATTGGAGGACGACCGTCAAGGGCCCAAGCCATCGGGTGCGACTGCTGTCGGCCATGCGGGGCGATCGCTGGCAGGCCGGCGGCCCTGGCTCATCGGCTGCGACTTCGACCGATGTGCGCAGCCCGGCGCTGAGGTTCTGGCGCTCGACATATTGTTCGATCACCTGGCGCCAAACCGCTGACTTGACTTCGGTTTGAGCGGCGGCGGCCGGTGTGAACAACCAAGCCATGCAAGCCAACACAGCAGCGCGATTCGGTGACCAGCCGCTCATGTCGGCTCGGCCTGCTGGCCTGGATCGACCGGCGCCGCCGTCCGCCGTCTATGCTTTCGCTTGGGTGCGGCAAGCGGCAATGCAGGGCCGTCCTCAGCCGGCGCCAGCAGCGCATCCACAGCCGGCATCGGCTTGAGCTCGACCGGCAGCAGCAAGGGCATCAAGCGGCCACTGCCGTCGCTGACCATCGCCTGCCATTGCGCTGGCATCGGCCACAGGTCTGAGGCCGGCAGTTCGTAGCGCCACACCGCGACCGAGGGCTCGGGGGCCGCATCGGCTATGTTCAAGTCGAGCTGCAAGCTGTCGGCACCGATGCGCAAACTGGCACGGCGCCTGGGCGCTGCGGCGGGGCGCGATATACGGCCCGTCGACTGAGTTGGCGGATGGGTGGGCGGATGGGTGGGCGCAAGACCGGACGGGTTGTCGCTGGCAACGCCACCCGCATCGACCAGGCCTTCAAATTGCAAGCTGTGCAACGCGAACCAGCCCTGCACGCTGCGCAGCACGACGACCATGGGCCGTCGCGGGTCGCGCGGCAGCGTCAGGCGCAGCCCATCGGGCAGCACATCGACCCGACCACCGCACTGACCGATGATCTGGCCGATCGCGGCCAAGGCATAGGCCGAGGGCTGGCAGCCTTCGATCACGACCGAGAGCACGGCTGCTGCGGCCGTCGCACGCAGCGAATGCCCAGCAGGCAATACCGCCACAGCCGCTGCCAACGCCACCAAGGTCTCGGGCGCCGCCGACAGCGCAGCGGGCAGCGCTGTCCCGCCAAGTTGTTCGCAGCCCACCCGTGCCTGGGCCACCAGACCGGCGATCACCCGCTCGATGCCAGCACGCGACGATGCTGGCGTCTGGGCCAGGCCTTCATGCAGGCTGCGGGCCTGGGCCAGCGCGGTCGAACGTTGATCCGCCGCTGCGCGCTCGGCGTCGGCAGCCGCAGCACGATGCGTTGCGTCGGCCAGCGCATCGGCGGGCGCGTTGGTCGGCAACTTCGCCGGCAACTTCGCCGGCAACTTCGCCGGCGTCAGCACGCTCGGTAGATCCGCCGTGGCGGCCGGCAAGCTCGGCACAGCCGGCGCTGCGGGTGCCAAGGGCTTTGCCGGGGCGAGTCGATCCAGCCAGGCCGTCGCGAACAGCTTGTCGTCGAGTGTGGGCTTGTCGCTTCGCAGGCTCAGGATCACCTCGCTGAGCCGGCCGGTGAGCTCGTTGGTGAGCTCGCGGCGCTCGCCGATCTGCACCGGCGTTTTCACCTGGTCAAGCCAGCGCGCCAGCGCTCGAACGCAGCTGGCGTAGGCCACCAGTTCGAGCGTGCGCAGCAGGTCGGCCAAGGCATCGGCCGCGCTGGCCGCGGACGCGGGCGAGGCAGCACGCTCGCGTTGCGTGAACCGCTGCAACTCGCTGTTGAGCTGCTCGGCGTCGATCAGGAACAGTTCGGACAACACGCTGAAATCCTCAAATCGGCGCAGCGCCGCTGTGCTCAACGGCTGCACTGACGTCGCCTTGCAGCACGCCGAGCTGGCTGACCAGATGTTGCAAATCAGACTGCAAGCGCACCAGATCACGCCTGGGTACCACCGACCGTGGCTCGGCCAGGGTGTCGCGCTGATCGCGCAAGTCCTCGAGCTTGGACAGCGCTGCGACAGTGGTCAGCAGCAAACCGTCCAGCCGCTCCAGGGCTTCGACCTGCGCCGCATCGGCATCGCCGGCAAGCCGGGACAACGCCAGGTTGACCGTGCCTTCGCGAGCGCGCTGCAGCAAGTCTGCCAGCTGCAGCAAGTCGGTGACCAACTCGCCCTCGGCCTGTTGCGACGATTGGCTGGTGCCATCGACCAGCGAGCGCGCCAGGCGCTCGAGCGAAACACCGGCCTCGCAAACGATGGCGACCGCTTCGCGCAAGTCGTTCCAGCGCTCCTCGTCTATGAGCACACCCGACGCGGGCGCCGGCCAGGCCTCGGCTGGGTGCAGCGGCGCTGCGATCGGTGGCTCAGGCAGCACGGCCGGCGCCAGATGCGTCGGCTCTGGCGCATCGGACGCGGTCAGCGCCACCGCGACTGGGGGCGCTGGCGGCGCCGGCACCGACTGCGCCGACGCCGAACCAGGGCGCAGGATCCGTTGTGCGCCTGCGGCCAGCACCAGCAGCAGCGCCAACACGGCCAGGCCGTTGATGAGAACGTCGGGCGCGCCAGCGGTGGCCGGCGCAGCAGATTCTTCGAGCAAGGTCAGCGCGTCGCGGCGCAGACCCATGAACTGGTCGACCAGTGCCAGCGCTTCTTGCAGGCGCTGCGCGCTCGCACCGCGCCCCAGTCCCAGCGCGCGCCCTGACTCGCCCGCGTTGGCGCGAACCAGGCGGTCACTCAGGATGCCGCGCAAACGAGGCATGTCGACCACGCTGACGTCTTCACCACACAAGGACTGCGCCCCCGGCAGCGGCCGGTCACCGGCGACGGTCTCATGCGCCAACTGCTCCATCAGCTGCGCCAGGTCGGCAAAGGCCTTGCGTTGAGCGGCCAGCGACTGCAGCGCCAGCGATACCCGGTCCAGTGTCTTGCTGTCGACACCGCCGACGCCGATCACCCACTGGCCGTCGAGCCGCCGAGCGAGCAGGTCTATGCCCTGCCCCAGCGCAGTGAGCCGCGCGTAATGGGCGGCGTCCAGCAGGCTGGGACGGTCGAGTTGGTTGCGCGTGGTCTGGCTCAAAAGCTTGAGCTCGGCGAGGACCTGATGGCGAGCATGGCGCACCTCGCTGAGCAGCAAGGCCAGCAGCAGGACGACAAATGCCAGTGCACACAGACCCAGGTCGTGCAGGGTCGAGCGAAGGTTCAGCGGCTTGAAGGTCATCAGTGGCAATCTTGAGAGGACTGGCTTGTGGTTCAATGCGCCACAGCGGGCGAGCGCCGGTCGACCGGCAGGCTGATGGCGCCGGACGAGGCCGCATCAGCGCTCATCAAGCCCAGCACCTCACACACTGCCACCGCGAGCAAGGGCTCGGCCCCATCGGTCAGCACCACGCCCCAGCTTGGCTGCGGGGACACCGCGTCGGTCTGGAGCAACAAGGGCGCCGACAGCGCGATCATCGGGCCGTGGTCGGTGGCGACGAGTTGCAGCGCGCCGCCTTGGGCGTCCAACCCGCTCCAGCCCGCGCGGGCGAGCCGACCGATTCGCACCACCGAGGCCGCCGGCAAGTCCAGCAGCGTCTGGTCTATGCGCACCCTCAGCACGCGCTGGGCCGCCGTCACAGCGCCCACCGTGTGCGGGCCGACTGCCCCAGGGCCAGCAACAGCATCAGCCCTCCGGCCAGCAGGCTCCAGCCCAGTTGCAACAAGGCCTGGGTCTGACGCACGCGCCGGCGCTCGACACCATTGCGGTATTCGCCCAAAGCCTTGTTAAAACCCTGGTGGTACCAGCCCAGCAGCTCTTCGCTGCGCAGGTAGTTGCTGGCACTGTAGGCAGCGGCATTCAGGGTCGAGAGGTTGGCGACGAGTTCGTTGCTCACGCCCAGCAATCCCTCAACATAGGCGATCTGCCATTCAGGCGGCATCTGTTCGACATAGCCGCTGCGCAGCTGCTCGGTGATGCGCTCGGCATCGGTCAAGCCGATGAAACGGATCGTGTCAGGCACTGGAAACAGCAGGCCGAGGTTGGACAGGTCGAAGCGATCGCCCTCCTTCAGTTCCAGACTGGCGGTCAAGGTTTCGCTACCGCGCTGCAAGGTCAGCTCGAGCAGGCGCAAAGGCCGGTCGGTACTGATTTTGTAGACATCCCAGACAAAACCGGCTTCCTTGGAATTGACCTGTTTGACGACATCACCGGGCTCGACCTTGGCGCGTTGGGCGGCTGAGCCTTCGACCACCGCCTGCACCACCGAGCGAGTGGCGCGCAGCGTCTGCTCGGCGCGAGCGTTCTCGAAGGTCGCGATGTTCTGCACCGCCCGCATCAACCGGTCTTCGTTGGGCGTGAGCATGCGCTGCAGATCAGGGCTGAGCCGGTTCGCGGCCAGCAGCTTGGTGCGCCCGAGGGCCGGAAACTGCCCCAGCTTGGGCACAGCGAAGACATGGCTCTCCAGAGCGCGGCTGGCTGAGACGAGGCCCCAGGCCGAGACCATGACCCAGAGCACCACCAACGCACTGGCCGCGCGTGACGCCACCCCAAGCCACTGCTCGACGCCGCGCAGCGCGGGCAACGCACGGGCTTGGCCAGGTGTCGATGCTGATGCAGATGCCATCGCCGGCGCCGCCGGCTTGGCGGCAGCCTTGGCTGCTGCCGGTTCCTGCCGGCGAATGCGCCGGCGGAAATCGTCGAGCAGCGCATTCATGCGCTGATGCTGGCGCACCGGAGATTCGCTGGCAGCCGGTGCCGGCACCACAGAAACCGCAGCCACATCGGCAGCAGCAGCGAGCTGTGCAGCCTTGGCAGCTGCCCCAGGTCGCAAGCGGTTCAGTAATTTGAGAATCATTGTGCAGGACCCCAACCGGGCAGTTTGACATCCATGCCGAAATCGGCACGCATCTTCTCGACATCACGGAAGCGTGACTTGAGCAATAGTTTCTCGCGCCGCTCGTCCATCAGCGCACGCGATTCCACCAACACCGCCACCCAGGCCAAAGGCCGGTAACTTGTCACGGTGGCCTCGATCACCCGCAAGCGGTCGGGCTCCAGTTTGACGCGGACCATCAGCACCGCGAGCTCGCGGCCGTCGAACAAGGTCAGTTCGTCGAAATTCGATCGCGACAACTCGTAGCTGCGGCCGGTGACACGGAAATGGCGCCCCGAAGCCGTGAAGTCGACGATGCACTCGCGCGTCGCCTCGTCGATCACGACGACCCGCCCAGGCTCGATGCGCGCCTGGCGGTGCCACTCGCGGTCGACCTGCTGGGCTTCGGCCGATTTGCGAGGCAACAAGCGCAGGCTCTCGTAGATCTCGAACACGGTTTCGGGCAGGCGCATCTCCAGCGCCGCCCTGCGCATCAATTGCACCGCCGAGCCGACATTGCCGCGCTCGGCTTCCATCTCGGTGTTGGCGCGCGCCAGTCGATGGCGCAAATCGCTCTGCAGCGCGTCGAAACGCTCCAGGCTCGACAGCGATTGCTGCAGCGCGTCGACCGAAGCGTCGGCGGCGGGTGGCGGTGCTGCCGCGACCACCGGCTCGACGCGGGGCGACGAGACGCGGCCGCGGCTGCGGCGTCGCTCCGACACCAGCGCCCAGACGCCAAAAGCGATCACCAGCAGCGCCAGGCATGCCAGCGCGATCACGACCTTGTAGCCGGGGTTGAGCGCTGGTACCACCGATGGCTCAAGCATCGCCGGCCACCCCCATGTCACCGAATGCCCCGCCCTGCGCCCACGCCACCACCTGCTGAGCGAGTTCGCTGGAGCCAGGGTCGGCGAATGCCAGCTCGATCCCGTCGTTGAGTGCGGCAAACACCACTCGTGTGCGCTCGACCACCAAGTCAGGCGAAGCGCTGTTGAGCACCACCGTGACACCCATACTGGCCGGAACAACCAGGCTGACAAAATCTGACTTGTCCATGGCTGTGCCGGCGTGGGCCCAAGACAAGGTGCCGGGCAGGTAGACGCCCTCGAGTCCGCGTGGGCTGGGCGTGACCGCCGCATGGGCCATGACGCGGCGCAACAGCGGCAACCGGGCCATCATCAGCCAGCGATCGCACCAGTTCGACGTCGAGCGCTGTGCGCCGTAGGGTGCGGGATCGACACCTAGGTAGGGAAACAAGGCCAGCAGCCTCATGCCTGAGGCCAACGCGCCAAGTGCGCTGAGCCCAAGCAACCAGGTGCCGGCCAGCCCGACGCCGATCAGGGTCGCACCGTCTTGTTGCGCAGCACCGACACGCTCGATCGCAGCCCTCAGGCTGCCCGCCAAGCCAGAACCCGGGCTCAGCAAGAACTCGTGGCAATCCATCGGCCAGCCTCGGCTGGCAGCGCAAAGCGACCCGGTAACCGGATCGGGCAGCAGTGGAAATCTAACAATCAACACTGATTATCTTTGAAAGTAATTTGACCATTTTATCACCAGACATACCCTTGCTCAAGGCCCGTCAACTGGCTTGGCGACACGTGCTTGGCCACTCGGCGAGGCCAGGCTCTTTCAGGCGATTGCGCCCGAGGCAGCCCTGCACACACAGCGATCGGACGGCCCCGGTCGACGGCATCACTCAACCGTACCGCTACAAATCGTGACAAAAACGTGACAAAACCCACGGCGCCGGCACCCCTGCAGGATGCCACTGAAGACAAATTGCGTATAGCATTGAATCTGTTTATTACGACTTTTTTCGCCAAAGCATCCAATGACTGTCTGCATCGTTGATGACAACAAGATCGTTGCCGCCCAGCTCAAGCGCATGCTTGACCAGGTCGGTATCGTCGGCTCACACGCCTTCACCGATTCGCGCCAGGCCTTGAGTTGGTGTATCGAGACGCCTCCGGACCTGATCTTGCTCGACTACAACATGCCCGACCTGGACGGCATCGAATTCCTGGGCGAGTTGCATCGCCACCAGGCCACACAGCGGGTGCCGGTGGCGATGATTTCGGGCTGGGCGGTCGAAAGCATGCGCCTGGTCGCGCTGCGAGCAGGGGCGATCGATGTGATCAGCAAGCCGTTTTCGCCCGAGGAGGTCAAGCTCAAGGTCTTGAACCTGTTGCGCATGAACGACCGGCATCCGTCCATGCCCCGGGCCTCGCAGGCGACCGAGGCGCAGCGCCAGCCAGACCCGGCAACCGACCCGGACGAAGCGGTCGTCATGATGCTGGAGCGTCTCGCGGCCATCCGCGCTGACCGCCCGGCAGCAGCGATGCGGCGCATCGGCGCATTCGCCGCACGTATCGGTGCTTGCTACGGCCTGAACGAGCGGGAGCAAGCGCTGCTGGCACGCGCCGCGCCCTTGCACGACATCGGCAACTGGTCGGTGCCCAGCGAGGTGCTTGCGCGCAGCGCCCCGGTCACAACTGAGGGCCGTCGCTTGCTCAACGGACGCACCAGCGCTGGCCATCAAGTGCTCAGTGAATCTCGATCGCCTGTGCTGCAGTTGGCCGCCGAGATCGCGCTGTCGAGCTTGGAACATTGGGACGGCAGCGGCGCGCCAAATGGCCTGAGGGGCGAAGCGATTGCGTTGTCCGGCCGGATCGTCGCGCTGGCCGATATGTTCGAGCAGATGACCGGCTGGCGCGCGCCCAACCGGTCCGCGTTGTCGGCCGATTCGGCCGCGGCCGTGATCCATGCCGACGAAGGCCAGCAATTCGACCCCGGCGTGGTGCGCGCGTTCGACCAAGCGCTGCCTTCGCTGCGCACGCTGATGGAGCCGCAGCACCAGGACGCCCTGAGTTGGCACCGCGAGGCGGTGCTGGCCCACTGAGCGCCCCAAGGCCGGCCGAAGCCGGCCGCCCCCCGTGGGGATCAAACCGCAAAGCCACATTTGCTTGAGAGACGCGGCCCTCGGCGCATGCGCTGACCTCGACAGCGCGCGATCGCGCTGTAGCTCAGCTGACGACCTGGCCCGAATCGATGACCAAACCAGGCCCGCGCAGCGCCATGCGCGACGCCTCGTCCAGACGCTCGGCGCGACCTTGCAACTCGGCGGCTTGCATCACGGCCAGCTGGGCCTCGTGCAGTTGGTCGGCGTCGCTGTCGAGCGCAGGCGACCGGCTGGCAAGCTCGAGCGTGCGGCCCTCGGCATCGATCAACAAGGACCGCAGGCAGCGGGCGTGGTATTTCCGGACCGCGTAAGCCCCGAGCCCCATCAGGGCAACGCCAGCGCCAAGCCAGCCAAAACCCGATCGCCCCAGCGTTGCACAACCCAGACCGATCAGCGACGTCAGCCATCCAGCGTAAAACCACAGCGCAGGACCGCGCGAATGGACCAAGCGGGCTTGGGTGCGCGCGTTGATCAGCACCACGCCCTTGCCTTCGACCCGCACCCAGCGTTCGAAGACCGACAACTCGCCATCGGTATAGAGCAAGCGCCCACCTGGCATAGCCTCAACCGGCATCGGTCGGGGTCGAACTGTGCGCTGCGCGATCGGCGGGCAAGGTGAAATGGCGGCGCTTCTTGACCACGACTTTGACTTCGGGCCGCGACTTCAATGCGGCGTCCACTGTTGATGGACCCGCGCTGGGGTCCGAAGGGCCCGGGGCGACCACTGCGTCCACGACAGGCCGGACACCTGAAGGATATGGCGCGCCGTTGTTGGTCATTTCCTCGCCCAGACCCACTTTGATCTTGGAATAACTCGCGATTTGTGCGGTTCGACGCTTTTGCAAAACCGTGCGAACCGTGGTGCCGATGATCAGCCGCTTGAGCCTGTCTTGCACGAACCACAGCTCGCGGCCCTCGGAACAGATCAGCCCGAGCTCGAACCCATGCTGGGCATGGCACAGCGCGTGAAAACCGGGGGCCAGCCGATGCAGCAAGACGCCTCTGGTATCGGCAGGCATCACGCGAAGAACGACAGACTCTTGCACCGATTCGGTCACCAGATTCTCCACCAAGCCCGCGCCGCCGACTGGCCTGTCGCTGGCCTCAATGCGCTGCATCATTGATACATTTAAATGCTTAACGCATATTATTCCATATTCTCTTCTTGCCGCACAAGCAGCGCGGTTCTGACAGCAGGGCACAACCGGTGGATACCAAGGCATCGGCGCTAGCGCCGGGCGGTTTGACCCAGCGCCATCGAGGCGAGAACTGCGGCCAAGGATCGGTGCCCCTGTATCCGACGCTCGCGCCGGCCAGCACCGGACAGATCCTGACCCACGGTGATACGCGAGGCGATCGGGTGACCGGCGCCAACCTGGGTCAGCCGCTGGGCATCGTGATGCTCAACGCCGAAGCCGCAGCGCGCGACAACGATCCGGCGGCGCGCACCGCGCTGGACCTCTCGTTGACCCAGCATCTGCACAGCGTCAACCAGCGCCTCGATCCGCACGAGCACCTGAGTTGCCTGGTGGTGACCAAGGCCTGGCCGCTTGACAAGGACCTGATCACGCCGACTTTCAAGGTCAAGCGCAACCGCATCGAGGATCTGTACTCATCGCAATACCTGGGCTGGGAAGCCTTGGGGCGGCAGGTGATCTGGCCGATGGCTTGAACGCATCAGCAGCGATGGTCGCGCCAGCTGCGCCGCTCAGGCGCTGCGCAGCAACTGGCCGGCAAGCGCGCCGCTGAAACCGGGGAACACCTGCTCCAGGGCCGCCTCGCCGAGGCCAAGATGCTGGCGCAGCAGCGGGCGCAGGACTGCGCGGAAGTCGGTGGTCACCGCCAGATCGCGGCCATCGACCAGCGCGGCTGAGTCGAGCCCCGGCCATTCGCCCAGCACTTGACCGCCTGCCACCGGGCCGCCGATCAGCCAGATCACGTTGCCGCGCCCGTGGTCGGTGCCGCCGGTGCCGTTTTGGCGCAGCGTGCGGCCGAACTCGCTGAGCACGACGATGACCGTGTCCCTGAGGCTGTCGCCCAGGCCTTGCGCCAAGGCGTCCAAGCCCGCGCCAAGGGTGGCCAAACGATTCGCCAACTGCCCTTTCGCGCCGCCTTGGTTGGCATGGGTGTCCCAGCCACCGACCGAGGTGAATGCCAGTTGCGTCTGCGGGTCCTTGCGCAGCAACAGTCCCAGCCGCTGGGCATCGGCGGCGAAGCCGCTCGCCGAGGCCGCGCCGTTGTCGGCACCGGCGTCCATGCCCTGGGCTTCGCCACCGGCCATGCTGCGGCTCATCTCGCTGCGGCCTTCGCTGGTGGCCTTGTAGGTTCGGGCCAGCTGGCTGTCTTTGGCGTAGAGCTTTTCGAGCGCCGCCTGCATCCGGGGGTCGTCGATGGCCTTGGCTTCTAGCGACCGTGGCCCCAGGCCCAATGTCGCCACCGGGGCCGCACCGGCAAAGATACGCGGCGGCGTCGTGCCCATGCTGACCGCTCGGGTCGGCGATGCTGGGCCGGGCAGCACGCCCAGCAGCCGGTTCATCCAACCGTCCTGGGTGTTCTTATGGCCTGGCGTGCCGCTTTCCAGATAGTCCTGCGCGTCGAAGTGCGATCGCGTGTTGTCGGGCGAACCGCTGGCATGGACGAAAGCCATCGCGCCCTGGTCCCACCAAGGTTTGAGACGCGCCAGCGCGGGATGCAGACCGAAGCGGCTGTCGAGCTTGAGAACGCCATCATCGACGCCTGGCAGCGCCAGCGCTATCGTGCTGCGCGACTGCGCGTAGGCGGGTTCCGCGCAGGGGACGACAACGCTGAGTCCATCGACCGCGCCGCGCAGCATGATCACGATGAGTTTGCGCCGCGCCGATCCGTCAACGCCGGCAGCATGGCCGCTGGCCCAGGTCCAACTCGCCACCGCGCCGGCCTGCTGTATGAAGTGTCGACGCTGCATGCGGGGCCTAGTGGTGCATGAATTCCGGGCTGCCAAGCAGCAGTGCGGTCTGCAGATTGGCAGGTTCGCCCGCGACGCTTTGGCGTGTGCTGGCACGCCACAATCCGCCCATGGTGGCCAGCAGTCCTGCCTGGCCGGAGGACGCATTGCGTTGCCGGCGCTCCGCGAGCTTGCTGGCGAACTGCAGGCGTTGCGCCAGTGCTTCGGGGTTCATCCAGGCCGCCGCCGTGTTCTTGTAACCATCAGGCGTCTGCGCACCGTACAGCGGCATGCCGGACTGGGCCAAGACCTGCAGCAAGGGCTGCACTTCGGGTATCGCAGTGACATCGAGCGCACGCAGCGTGCTGACCAGGTATTGGTAAGGCGTCTTGAACTTGGCGCCAAAGGCATCGCGACGCCAAAACTCATCCGATGCGATCAGCGCCTGCGTCACGGCCTTGAGGTCGCCGCCAGTGGCTGTGAACCGCTCGGCCAGGCGCTGCACCAGGGCCGGCGGCGGCTGGTCAGCCACGAAGGCTTGCGCCAGTTTGAAGCCGATGTGCTTGGCGGTTGCGGGATGGGTGGCGAGCAGGTCGAGCGCGCGCTCGCCCTCGGCCTGTCCGCTGGCCGGTACCTCGCGCCCCAACCAATGCTTCGATCCGCTGTCGTGACGGTTCGGGTCAAACTCGAACAAATCGCCCGATCTGCCGCTGCGTGCCGCGCGGTAGTTGATGGTCCAACCCGTCAGCATGCGGGCCAACTCGGTGACGTCGCGCTGCGTGTAGCCAGCGTCAACACCCAGCGTGTGCAGTTCCATCAGTTCGCGGGCGTAGTTCTCGTTGAGGCCGACCGGGCGCACCGCGTTGGGGTTGAGCTGGGCGATCAGGGCGGGCGGCTTGTAGCCCGGCGCAACGCTCTGCACATTGTCCAGATAGACCAGCATCGCCGGGTGCTTGGCGCTGGCGCCCAACATGTCGCGGAATCTGCCCAACACATGCGGCCGGATGGCCTGACGCTCGTAATCACCCACCAGCACCGCCACCTGCCCCTTGCCGGCAAAGACGTTGAAGTGGTTGAACCAGAACTCGACCAGCACCTCCTCAAGCTGCGCCGGGCTTTCCAGCGCACGCAACAAGCGCTGCGATGCGGCCTCCAACAGCACAGGCCGCACCAGCTCGCGGCGGGCTTTGGCCAACAACGCAGCGGTCTCGGCATCGCTCATCGAACCGACATCGCGTGCCAGACCGGCTGGTGTGGCAGCGCGGAAGCGAGCGATCAACTCAGCCTGGCTGAGCTGCGTGGTCGTCAGGGCTTGCAAGCGGGTGCCGAGCGACTCGGGCAGCAGCGCCGGCGCCATCTGCTGGGCCAGGAACTGCTGCAGCCAGGCCTCGGGACCGAGCTTGTCAATGGCCTCGACATCCCCCGGTCGCGGCCCGTAGCCCAGGCGGTTCAGAGCGTGCAGCGCACGTTCCTGCGGGCTCAGCGGGCTGTCGGTTTGCGCCCGCGCAACGCCAAGCAGCGCGAATGGCCCTGCCAGCGCGCCGGTGCGGATGACTTGTCTGCGGGTGAACATGCTGGTCAAGGTCGGATGCAAAGCCTGGAATGGCGCAAGTTTGCACCAGCTCGGCGGCATCGCAATCTCATCCTGGCAGCGGCTGCGCAGCGTCAGCGTCCGACAAAGCCCGGCTTTCTCTTTTCGGCCCAGGCGCGCTGCCCTTCGAGCAGGTCCGCCGAAGCCATCGAGCGGCCGATGTCTCGCTGCAGGTCGGCCGCATCGAGCGTGCCTCGCGCTATGCGGTTGAGATGCTTCTTCATGCCCAGCAAGGGGATAGGCGCCATGTTGCTCAAGGTCTCGACCAATCGCGCTGCAGCGTCACCCAGGCCTTCTCGGGTTTCGAGTTGCGTCAGGAAACCGATCGCCAGCATCTCCTGGGCGTCGATGCGTTCGGCGGTCAGGAACAGCCGCTTGGCGTTGTCCAGGCCGAGCCGACTGACATAGCGCTCTAGCCCGCGCTGGTAGAAGTGCAAGCCCAGGCGTGCGGCCGGCATGAACATGTCGATGCCCTGACAGCCGAGCCGAAAATCGCAAGCCAGCGCAATGTCGGTCGCTCCACCATAGAGGCTGCCTTGCAGCACCGCGATGGTGACTGGCTTCGCATCTTCGATCGCATTGACCACGGCATCGAAGGCCACCGTGCGCGAGGCGCCGATGCGCGAGATGTCGTAGCCGCTGCAGAAGTACTTGCCTTCGGCCTGCAACTGCAACACCAGCACCTCGTCGCTGGCGTTGACTTCGGCGATGTGGTCCATCAGCGCTGCAAGGTCGTCGGGCTCGAGCCGGTTGGCATGGTCGGGGCGCCGCAGCGTGATGCGCGCAACATGGCCGGCAATCTGAAGGTCGGGGATGGCCATGCTCAGCGTCCTTGAAAGTGAGGCGCACGCTTGGCCATGAAGGCGCGGCGGCCCTCCTGGTAGTCATCGCTGTTGAAACACCGGTCCACCAAGCGGTCGATCTCGTCGGCACCGGCCAGCGCCGAATAGCGATCGAAGACGCGCACCGCCGCCTTGGCGGCGTGCACCGTCAGCGGCGCATTGCCGGCGATGCGCAGCGCGTAGTCACGCACCTGCGATTCGAGTAGCGCCTCGTCGACGACGAAGTTGATCAGGCCCAGTCGCAAAGCCTCGTCGGCTTCGAGAAAGCGCGCGCTGAACAAGATGTCCTTGGCCGAAGACGGCCCGACCAGCCGCGCCAGCGCAGCGATGCCCGGGTACTCGTAGCCCAGACCGAGCTTGGCCGCCGGGATGCCGAAACGCGACGCTGCGGTGGCAAAACGCAGGTCTGCGCTCAGCGCCAGCGCCAGACCGCCACCGATGCAAAAGCCCTGAATCATCGCGATCAGCGGTTTGCTCAGTTGCGCCAATCCCTGCTGGCCACGCGAGGCCACCTCGCCATAGGTCTTCTTCTGTTCGGCATTGGCACGGTGCTGCTCGAACTCCGAGATGTCGGCGCCGGCCGCGAATGACTTGCCCCCGGCACCGCGCATCACGACGACACGAACCTGCGGGTCGGCCTCGAAGGCTTCGGCGGCGTCGCCCAGCCCTTGCCACATCTCCAGCGACACCGCGTTGCGGCGCTCGGGGTTGTTCAGGGTCAGCCAACCCACGCCTTGCTCGACTTCGGCAATGATCTTCGTGGTACGCAGCGCGATCGTCCTGCGGTCGTCGCCGCTCATGCCACTGTCACCGGGGTCTGGCCCGGCATGGTGAAAACGGTCGGGATGGTCAAAACCCGAGAGATTGATCGGCGAACGAACGAGTTCGATCTCGCCCATCACCGGATGCGTCGCCGGCCTTGTCATGCGCAAGTGCTGGACCTGCGCGTCTTCGAAAGCCTCGCCGATGTTGTGGATCGGCCCGCAAGGCACGTTGGCAGCGTTCAATTTCGCGACCAGGTCGGCGACATCGAACTGCGCGGTGATCCGGTTGATGTCGGCATCGAGCGGCTGCCTGTGCGCCAGGCGCGACGCGCCGTCTTGGTAGTCGGGATGGTCCAGCAGCGCCTGGGCGCCCAGCGCCTCGCAAAAACCACGCCACATGCGCCCCGAGCTTGCGGCAATGTTGACCAGTCCGTCGCGTGCCTGGTAAGTGCCCATGGGCGCGAGCGTCGGGTGCGAATTGCCTTGCTGCTGCGCGACTTCGCGGTCGACCGTGTAGCGCGCGCCCTGGAAGTCGAGCTTGTTGATCATGCCCTCGAGCAGCGAGGTGTGGACCCATTGGCCTTCGCCGGTATGTTCGCGGTGCAGCAGCGCCAGCAAGATGCCCTGGCCCAGGAACATGCCGGCGGTGGTGTCCGAGATCGCGATGCCCACCCGCACCGGCCCCCGGCCCGGCTCGCCGGTCACCGAACTGAGCCCGCTCAGGCCTTGCACGATCTGGTCGACGCCAGGACGCTCGCTGTAAGGACCGTCCTGGCCAAAGCCCGAGATGCTCGCCAGGATGATGCGCGGGTTGATCGCCTTGAGTTGCTGATAAGTCAGCCCCAATCTCTTCTTGACGGCGGAGCGGAAGTTCTCGACCACCACATCGCTGCGCTCGACCAGGCGCTTCAACACCTGCGCGCCCTGCGCTGATTTCAGATCCAGGCACAGGCTGCGTTTGTTGCGGTGCAAGTTCTGCTCGTCCGAACCTCGGCGCCGGCCGGTGACCGAGTTGTCGTCGGCCATGGCTTCGATGCGCGTGACATCCGCGCCCCAGTCCGACAGCAGCCGCACCGCCACCGGCCCGGCGCGGGCGATGGTCAGGTCTAGCACCTTGTAGCGCGCCAAGGGCAGCGCAGCGGGCGAACGCAGGGGTTCTGACATCTGAGGGCTCTCTTTCGCGTCGAACTTGGGACAACAGGGCGGGGACGATCAGCCCAGCACGGCAACGCCACCAGGGTCAATCGCCAGTGCGCATTCCTGACCGACCTCCAGCAGGCAAGAAGGCGGCGCATGCACTTTCAACAGCTCGCCGCCGCTGCGCGGGCGCACCAGGTAGTTCCAGTGCTCGCCGAGGTAGGTGCGCGAGACCACCGACACCCAACCCATGGCCACCGCGCCTGCCACCGCCGGACCGAGGTAGAGCGACTGCGGGCGGATCGACAGGCGAGCAGACGCCAGTTCCTGTGGCATGCCGGGCTGCGCGGCCAATTCGCCGTTCAAGCCATTCAGCGTGATCCTGCCAGCACGCACGCTGCCGCCGACGAGGTTGGTCTGGCCGATGAAACCGGCGACGAAAGGCGTTCGCGGCTGGTTGTAGAGCTTCCAGGGTGTGTCGACTTGCTCCAACCGGCCCAGGTTGAGCACGGCGATGCGGTCGGAGATCGTCATCGCCTCGGATTGGTCGTGCGTGACGTAGACCGTCGTGAACTTGAACTCGTCGTGCAGCCGGCGGATCTCTTGCGCCATCTCCTCGCGCAGGTTGGCATCGAGGTTGGACAGCGGCTCGTCGAGCAGCAGCACTTCGGGTCGCACGACCATCGCGCGGGCCAGCGCCACGCGCTGCTGCTGCCCGCCCGACAACTCAGCCGGATAACGCTGAGCCAGCGGCGCCAGGTGCACCAGTTCCAGCATCTCGTGAACGCGTTGCTGGGCCTCCTTGGCCGGCGTTCGGCGCACGTTCAGGCCGAAGCCCACGTTCTCGGCCACCGTCATGTTCGGCCAGATCGCGTAGCTCTGGAAAATCATGGACATGCCCCGGTGCTCGGGCGCGACCGTGCGCTGCGCGGACGAGATCGGCTGGCCGTCGACCTCGATAGTCCCGGCTGTCAACTCGATAAAGCCGGCGATCATCCGCAAAGTGGTCGTCTTGCCGCAACCCGAGGGCCCGAGCAAGGTGACGAGCTCGCCCTGGTGCAGGTCCAGGCTCAGGTCGTCGACCACCGCGACCGGGCCGTAGTTCTTGCGGATGTTCTTGAGCGCCAGTTTGGACATCGAGTCTCTTTCGTCAGGGCCGGCGCAGCATGAAGTCGCGGCCCGCCACCCGCATGCCCAGCGCGACCACCAGCGTGGTGATCGCCACCAGCACCACACCCATCGCAGCCAGGATTTCGTAGTTGCCCTGCTCGCTCAAATCCAGCGTCAGCACCGACACCACGCGAGAGGCCGGGCCGGTCAGGAAGACCGCAGTCGACAACTCCTTGGTGCAGACCACAAAAATCAGGATGAACACGCCCACCAGCGTCTTCTTGAGCAGCGGGAACACGACCTTCGCGAGCACCGTGATGCGCCCACCCCCGAGCACGCGCACGGCTTCCTCGAGTTCCGGGTTGAGAGACCGCACCGCCGCCGCGCAAGCGGTCACCGCGATCGGCAGAAAGCGCGTCGTGAAAGCGATCACGATCAGCACGCCCAGGCCGTAGAGCGAGAGCGGCGGGCCGGCGTAAGCCGCGTACAGGCCGATCGCCAAGATCAAGCCGGGCACCGCAATCGGCGCGAGCGCCAGAAACTGCACCAGGCCAGGCCAAGGTGTGATGCGCCGCTGCGTCGCATAGGCCACGCACAGACCGGTGCCAACGCACACCAGCGCGGTGACCACCGCGTAGACCACCGTGTTGACCAGCGCTGAGCGCACGGTGAGCTGCTGAAAGAAGATGGCATGGTAGTTCGCCAAGCTCAGGTTGCCAGTCGCCACACCACGGCCCCAGGCCTTGGACAAGGAGGCCAACACCAGGATGGCCAGCGGCAGCACGACCGTCAGCAAAGCCACGGCGCCGGCGTAGCCCAGCAGCAACCATTTCCACAGGCCGATGTCGTAGGGTCGACGCTCGCCGCCCTTGCCCGAGACCGAGACGAAACCCTTGCGCGACAGGATGCGCCGCTGCAGGTCGAGCATCACGACCGTCAGCGCGAGGATGGGCATCGCGAACGCGGCGGCTTGTTCGATGCGCATCGGGTTCTCGAAAAAGGACGCGATCTGCGTCGTCGCCAGGTTGATGCCGGCCGGAATCGCGATCAAGGCCGGCGTGCCGTACAGCGCCACCGATTCGAGAAAGATCAGGATCGCCGCACCGACGATGGACGGCAACACCAGCGGTAGCGTGACGCGGGTGAGGGTGCGGAACTTGCCCGCACCGTGGATCGCTGCGGCGTCCTCGAGCTCGGTGGACACCAGGTCCAGCGCCGACTTGGTGAAGACATAGACCAGCGGAAAGGTGTAGAACGCGATGACGCAGGCCAGGCCCCAGAAGCTGAAGATGTTCAAAGGCCCGCCAGCGCCACCGAACAGCGCGATCCACAAGCGGTTGATCCAACCCGCGTTCGGGCCGGCCAGCAAGATCCAGGCGATCGCACCGAGAAAATTGGGCATCACGAACGCGGCCAACACGCTCAGGTGTGTCAGGCCGCGCAGCGGCATGTTGGTGCGCGACACCGCGAGCGCCAGCGGCACCCCCAGCGCCAGCGCCAGCAGCGTCACCGCTGCGCCGAGCATCAGCGAATTCAACAAAGCCTGCAGGTGGCGGCTGCGGCCCAGTGCGAGCACGTAGTTGCTCAGCGTCAGGCTGCCGTCGGCCGTCAAAAAGCTGTCCCAGATCAGCCGCAGGATCGGGTTGGCGACGAGAAAAGCCAGCAACAGGATCAACGCGCCGAACAACCACAGCGCCGGGTCGGCCAGGCGGTGCGGAGCGGCCCCGCGGATGCCCGCAGGCCTCACCACATCAGACACCGAAGGCATCGCGCCAGAGTTCGATCACCTGGGGCACGCCGTCAACCGACTCCTGCGGCGACGGTCGCAGCGTCGGCCGGTCCAGCCCCAGCACACCAGGCAACGGCTTGGCCCCAGCACGCTTGGGCAGGCCGAAGCGCTCGACGGTCAGCTTCTCGACCTCGTCGCTGCCGAGCAGGAATTCCATGAAGAGCTTGGCTGCGTTCGGATGCAGCGCGTTGGCCATGATCGCCGACGGCGACAGCATCAGCACCGGCCCCTCCTTGGGCGCGACGATGGCCAGCGGGTTGCCTTTGGACGCGACCATCGCGGCCAGGTTGATCGGGCCGGCGGCAATCGATCGCTCGCCCGAGGTCACGGTGGTCACGGTGTCGATGATCGAGCGCCCGACCTGCGGCTTGTTCGCGGCGAGCTTTTTGAACCAGGCGTCACCGTAGAGCTTGCGCATCTGGATCGCCCAGACACCGACGAAGCCGCTGAAGCCCGGATGGCCAACCGACGCCAGGCCGCGCCACTTGGGGTCGGTCAGGTCGTTCCAGCTCTTCGGAGCATCCTCCGGCTTGACCTTGGTGGTGTTGTAAATCAGACCGATCATCGCGGCGCTGGCGACATGGAAGTAGCCGTCGGGGTCCAGGTTCTGCAGCCGCTTGTCCATCGTCGCCGATGCCGCCGGCACGTACTGGACCAGCAGTTTGCGGTTCTTGAGGTCGATGTAGTGCGCGATGTCGGTCGACGAGAAGACATCGCAGTTGGCGCTTTTGGCTTTCAGGTCCTGGTTCAAGCGCTGGAACGCGACCTGCGCGGTGGTGCGCACCACGTTGACCTTCACGCCGGGGTAGCGGGCCGTGAACTCACGCGACATGATCTCTGCGTCCTCCGAAGGCACGAAAGCCACATACCAGGTGAGCTCGCCCTCCTTCTTCGCGGCTTCGTGCAGCGATGCGAGCGTGCTCTGGGCTTGCGCCAGCGCCCAAGGCGCCAGCACGGCAGCACCGGTCAAGGTGTTGAATTGGCGTCGCTTGATGGGCATGGGAGGCTCCGAAAAGATCGAGCTTTCAGTGTACGGACCCGGCTCGGCAATTCAATACGGGTTTTTGTCCATTCTCTTGTCCATTCAAATGGGTGATATTCGCTGCGCCAGTTCTGCAAAAAATCAGCTTTTCAGGAACCGCAGATGAAGAACCGCAGATGAAAACCACCGCGATCCACATCCACGCCCACGGCGGACCCGAGGTGCTGACGCTCGCCAGCGTCGATGTCGACGACCCGGCACCCGGCGAACTGCGCATCCGCCAGTCGGCGATCGGGCTGAACTTCGCCGACATCTACCAGCGGCGCGGCGGCCATGGCCCGCACACGCCGGCACCGTTTCCGATCACGCTGGGCGCGCAAGGGGCAGGCGTCGTCGACGCGCTGGGTGCGGGCGTGGCCGATTTCCGTGTCGGCCAGTCGGTGGCCTACTTCCACCCCGGCGCTTACCAGGCGCTGCGCAACGTGCCGGCGTCGCGCGTGATCGTGCTGCCCGACCACATCTCCGAGCAGATCGCCGGCGCCACGCTGCTGCGCGGCCTGACGGCCGAGTACCTGCTGCGGCGCCTGTACGTGGTCCAACCCGGCGACGCGGTGCTGATCCACGCGGCAGCCGGCGGCATGGGCGTGATCCTGTCGCAATGGGCGCGCGCGCTGGGCGCCACCGTGATCGGCACCGTCGGCGCCGACGCCAAGATCGCGACCGCGTTGGCGAATGGCTGTCACCATGTCATCAACTACCGCAGCGAGGACTTCGTCGCGCGAACGCTGGCTCTGACCGGCGGACGCGGTGTGCCGGTGGTCTACGACGCGGTCGGCAAAGACGTCTTCGTGCCATCGCTAGACTGCCTGCGCCCGCTGGGCATCGCGATCAACTACGGCACCGCGTCGGGCGATGTCGAGGGCTTCGACCTGCAGCGCCTGCACGCCAAGTCACTGAGCATCTCGCGGCCGACACTGCGCACCTTCATCGCCGAGACGGCGCAGTTGCGAAGCAGCGCTGCCGCGCTGTTCGACGTGGTGCGCGACGGCACGCTGCGGCTCGAAGTCACGCAGCGCTACCCGCTCACCGAGGTCAGGCGGGCTCACGAAGACCTGGAGAACCGCGCCACGACCGGCGCGCCGCTGCTGGTGCCCTGAGCCCAGCACCGCCCTGGCGGCCCGCCGTCCCGAGACTGCGGCCGTCGCGCGGCTACAGGTCGGCCAATATGCCGGTCGACGTCGCTTCGGCCGCCAGCTTGCCTTCGGCGTTGTAGAGCGAAGCCTCGAGAAATGCCACCCGCTTGCCACGCCTGATCACGCGGGCTTCGACCCTGCCTTCGCCAGGGCCCACTTTTTCGTAAAAGCTGACCTTGATCTCCAGGCTGAAGACGGTTTTCGCATGCGCGGTGTCGTGCAAGACCGCATGCGCCATCGACGCGTCAAGCCAGGCGGTGATGAAGCCGCCCTGGGCGATCGTGCCGTTGGTATGGCAGTACTCGCGCCGAACCGTGAACGCCGACTTCAAAACCTTGCGCTCAGGGTCCCAGCCAGTCACATGGAAATTGCCCATTGATTCGCTCAGCGCTTTGCCTGATCGGATCCGTGCATCCAGGTCGTCGTCCATGGTTCTTCTTTTCTGATGGGTCTCTGGCGATTGTCGATCAAGCGCCGGGGAAGCTCAGGCCACTCAAACGACCTGGCGCTCGCGCCCTGCCCAATATGGCTTGCGCAAGTCCTTCTTCAGGATCTTGCCGGTGGGGTTGCGCGGCAGTTCGGTGACGACGTCGACGGTCTTGGGGCATTTGAACGACGCCAGTCGTTCGCGGCACCAGGCCAGCAACTGCTCGGTGTCGACCGTGGCGCCCGGCACCGCGACGACCACCGCCTTGGGCACCTCGCCCCAACGCTCGTCCGGCACACCGATCACCGCAACGTCCTGGAGCAAAGGATGCTCGGCCATCACGCGTTCGATTTCGGCCGGGTAGATGTTCTCGCCGCCACTGATGATCATGTCCTTGATGCGGTCGGTGACATAGATGTAGCCTTCGCCGTCCATGTGCCCGCCGTCGCCTGAGCGCAGCCAGCCGTCCGGCGTGATCGTCGCAGCGGTGGCCTCAGGCTTGCCCCAATAGCCGCCCATGATCTGCTCGCTGCGCACCCAGATCTCACCGGCCTCACCGATGGCCACCGGCTGTCCGGTGGCGGGGTCACGGATTTCGATCTCGACGCCGCTGATCGCTTTGCCTGCGGACACCAGCCGGTGTGCCGCGGCGGGGTCGACGTGGTCCGCCGGGTCGAGCAAGCTCACCACGCCGCACTGCTCGGTCATGCCATAGACCTGCTGCATCACGCCGGGGAAGAGCTTGAGCGAGGCCCGCATCACCGGCAGCGGCATCGGCGAAGCGCCATAGGACACCGCTTTCAAGGCCGAATAGTCGCGGTCAGCAGCACCGGGCACCTGGTTCATCATGGCCATCAGCGCCGGGACGAAGAAGGTGTGCGTGATCTTCTCGGTCTCGAGCATGGCCAGCGCAGCCGCCGGGTCCGGCAGACGCATGATGTAAGCACGAGCGCCCGAGTTGATCGCGATCAGCGAGTAGCTGGTGCCCCCGACGTGGAACAGCGGCATCGCAATCTGAACGCGCGAGTCAGGGCCAAAGTCCTGGCTCGCGGAGACGTTGCGCGAGTGCGCCAGCATGCCGCGGTGGGTCAGCATCGCGCCTTTCGGAAAGCCTGTCGTCCCCGAGGTGTAGAGCTGCACGAAGCAGTCGCCCGGCGCTGCGTGGTAGGCCTTGGTATCAGGCTCTTGAGCGGCCAACCAGGCTTCGTACTCGTCATCAGCACCGCCGATGCGGATGACTTGCTCGACGCTCGGCAGTTGGTCACGAAGTGTCTCGACGATGCCTGCGAACTCCGGCCCGACGAACAACAGCCTGGCCTTCGCGTCGTTGATCACATAGACGATCTCGGGCGGCGCCAGCCGGAAATTGACCACCGCATTGGCGGTACCAACCTGGGCACAGGCCAGCGTCAGCTCCAGGCACGACGGATGGTTGAGGTCGAGCACCGCAATCCGGTCACCGGGCACCAGCCCTGCCGATCGTTGGGCCGCGGCGTTGCGCCGCACTCGAACGGCCAGTTCGGCCCAGGTCCAGTTCGAAGCGCCGAAAGTGATGGCGATCGCCTCGGCTTGCTTCGACGCCCAGTGGGCGAGGATCGCGGTGAAGTCGGTGGGCTCGGACATGCAGTCTCCTGGTTGAAAAGTGGCTCGCAGCACCCGCGCTGCGGCCGGGATGGTAGCCGTTCAGCCGGCGCGACAAGCTGTCCGAGACACCATCGCCGGGTCAACGACTAGGCGCTGCTTTGCCCAGCGATCACGCCGCTGCGCTGACCAGGCACAGGGCGCCGCGCCTCACGCGCGAGACAGAGCGTGCCGATCGTCAACAAAATCGCCACCGCAGAAAGCCCGGCCATCGCGCCGTGAAAATTGCCGGTGAGGTCATACAGCACACCCAATCCGAGCGGCCCCAACACCCCACCAACTTCCGCAGCCGAAAAGAACAGACCGCTGGCGATGCCGGTGCGCGCTTCGCCAATGCTGGGCAGTTCGACCAAGGTCAAGATCAGAACTGTCGTCAGCCCCGACCTGACAATGCCTTGCATGATGAGGCCCAGTGTCAGCAGCGGGCCAGACACGAACTGAAGCAGCACGCTGGACATCAACGCGGCCAGTGACAGGCCCAGCAGGATCTCGAAACGTCGGCTGGGCGTCGCCAGCCTGGGAATCAGCAGCGACCCGCCAATGCCGATGACGGTTGGCAGCGCCGCCCAGTAACCCGCTTGCGCGATGGGCAGGCCCTGACTGCGCAGCAGTTCCGGCAGCCAATTGTTGAGCCCGTGATTGAACAGAAAGACCCCAACACCCATCAGCAGGACGATCTGCACCGCGCGTATCGAGATGAGTTCGCGAATGACCTGTCGTTGCGGCAACCGTGGTGCGGCCCGCGCCACTTCGTGCGCATGCAAGCCCGTCAGCGTCGCGATGGCAAACCAAATCACCGCCGCGGCAAACGTGAAACCGGCCCACAAAAGCATCACCGCCCGCCAGTTGCCATCAAAGAATGGCAGCAACACCGAATGCGTCAGCGTCAGCGAAACCACGCCACCGATGGCCGGGCCGGTCATGTAGATGCCCATCGCCAAACCGCGTTCGCTGCCGGTAAACAACTGCGCCACGACCTTGGGGGCGCCCGAGGAAATGACCGGGCCACCGACCCCGAACAGCCCGACTGCGAGCAACAGGCCCCAATAGTCATCGGCGAACGCGCGACCGAGCGCGGACAAGGCCATCAGCAGTCCGCCGACGAGCAGCGCCCGCTGCCCGCCCAATCGATCCAACATCACGCCACCTGGCAAGGCCGCGAAAATGTAGACCAGTTGCCACACACCCATGATGCTGCCCATTGCAGCGTGCGTGATGCCGAGTTCTTTTTCGATCGGAATCACCAGCGGGGCGATGCAAGTCGCCGTCAGCCCAAAAGCGGTATAGAGGAGCCAAAGGCCGGCAAGCAAGCACCATCGATTCATTGCAAGACCTTGAGGATGTCTTCGATTGGGCGGGCAATCGGCCTGGCGCGTCAGCCGGGTCCGACAAGTGAGCCGCGCCGATCAGGCAAAGACGCCGATCGGCCCACCATCCTTCGATGGTGCCGACCGCGTCGCGCCGGGCTTCAGCGCCTGCAGCCGATGCCAGGCGACGGCCCAGATTTCAGCTGTTGGGCCCGTGATCCATCGCGACAGGCTGCCAGCGACGCAGTCCGGAATCCGGCAGCACGGTCGGATTGACGCAGGACATCGGCCAACGGCCGGTCAGCACCAGCGCCAACTCCTGTCCAACACGGCGCTTGCGGGCCGGATCGAAGCGGGCCGAGGCTGACGCGTTGTGCGGCGACAAGATGACGTTGGGCATCTTGATCAGCGGATTGTTTGCCGCAACGGGCTCGACCTCGAACACATCGAGGCCTGCGCCTGCGATCCACTTCTCGTCGAGCGCGCGTATCAGAGCCGCCTCATTGACGGTGGGTCCGCGCCCGGTGTTGATGAAGATCGCAGACTTCTTCATCTGCCGGAAATGCGATTCCTTCAGAAAACCCAGGGCTTGCGGCGTCGCAGGCAAATGCATCGAGACGAAATCGGAGCGGCTCAGCACCTCTTGCAGGCTGGCCGGTTCGGCGCCGGCCGCGGCGATTGACAACTCGTCGAGAAACGGATCGAACGCGATAAGGTGCAACCCGAAGGCGCGAGCCCGTTTGGCCACCGCGCGCGGCACCCGACCAAAGGCAATGAAGCCCAGCGTCAGACCCATCAGGCGCGGAAACTCGTAGAGCTGCGCGCGGCCCTCGCTCCAACGGCCTTCGCGGACCATGCGGTCTTGCTCAAAGGCCCGGCGATGGGCAGCGAGCAACAGCATCATCGCGTGATCAGCGACCTCCTCGATGAAGGTGTCAGGGCAGTTCGTGACCGGGATGCCCTTGGCCGTCGCCGCAGTCACATCGACATAGTCGACGCCGACCGAGCCCAGCGCGATCAGCTTGCAGCGGTCCAGCGCCTCGATCATCGGGCGGGTGAACTTCATGTTCTTGGCATAGACCGCGTCCACGCCCTTGGCCGCAGCGATGAATCCGGCCTCGGTGGCCGGACATTCGACGATCTCCGCGCCCAGTCCCTCCAGCGCCTCACGCTCGTGTTCGTAGGTGCCGCCGGTGGCCGGAGAAGCTCCGACAGGCGTCAAAATCCGCAAAGTGGACATCAACTGCTCCAAAGAAGTGAAACAAAAGAATCGACCGGACACCGGTCGGTCTGGCTTGCCAGCATACCGAAGAACGCCAGACAGCGGACTTCTGATGCACGCCGCGTCCGTTGGCCTTAAGGGAAACCGTTGTTGACAAGCCGTATCTCAGCACTTATGTTGAGGATGTCGCAAGTTGTTGCAGCTCTGGCGCCCGAAGGCCTGAGGCCTCAACACGATTCCCGTGAGTCAGGTCGACAGGCCCGCCTGAATTGACGCTGGTTCGCACCACCACTCGAGGAGAGGTTGCATGTCTCAGTCACGTCGCAAGTTCGTCATCAGCACTGCAAAGGTTTCAGCTGCCGTCATCGCAGCGCCCTTTGTCCACACCGCTCGCGCTGCCGGTTCGCTGTCGGTCGGTTTGTGGGACCACTGGGTGCCGGGTGCCAACCAGGCCACCACCGATCTGATCAATGAGTGGGCGGCCAGGGAAAAAGTCGATGTCAAGATCGACTACATCACCTCGCAAGGCAACAAGCTGTTGCTGACGACCGCTGCCGAAGCGCAAGCCAAGTCGGGCCATGACATTCTGGCCTTGTCGACCTGGTTGCCGGCCGACCATGCCAAGATGCTCGAGCCGGTCGACGACATCATGGCCGACCTGATCAAGGAGCACGGCGCGGTCAATGGCACGGTCGAATACCTGGGCAAGGTCGATGGCAAGTGGATGGCGATCCCCGCGACCGTCGGCGCCCAGATCAAAGGGCCTTGCTCGAGGATAGACCTGCTCAAGCAACATGCCGGCATCGACATCAAGGCGATGTACCCGGCCGGCTCGGCACCGAAGGCCGACGCCTGGACCACGGACACCTTCCTGAAGGCCGCCGAGGCCTGCCACAAGGGTGGTGTGCCCTTCGGGATCGGTTTCGGCACGACCTCAGACTCGGTCGACACCTGCGGCAGCTTCTTCCACGCTTTCGGCGCCAACCTGGTCGATGCCAAGGGCAACATCGTTGTCAACTCCGACCAGACCAAGCAGGTGCTCGAGTACCTGAAGCGGCTGATTGCCTTCCTGCCGCCGGATGTGCCGGCATGGGACGATGCGTCGAACAACAAGTGGCTGGTCTCGGGCAAAGGCGCGATGATCATGAACCCGCCCAGCGCCTGGGCGGTGGCCAAGCGCGATGCGCCACAGATCGCCGAGCAACTGTGGACGCACGGCTTCCCGACAGGTCCCAAGGGCAGGTTCGCGCCCTTCCTGCCGTTCTACTGGGGCATCTGGAACTTCGGCAAGAACAAGCCGGCGGCCAAGAACCTGCTGCGTCATCTGTCGACCCGCCAAGCTGTTGCGAAGATGGTTGACGCCAGCGGCGGTTATGACTTGCCCGCATTCGCCAACTTGACGACACTGCCGACCTGGGCCGAGGCTGGGCCGCCCAAGGGCACGCTCTACCATTACCCGAACCCGCACAACCACCAGATCCTGTCGATCGGGGCCGCGCCCGCGCCGCCGAAGATCGCCAACCAGATCTATAACCAGGGCGTGATGACGAAGATGGCCGTGCGCCATGCGCAGGGCGAATCGGTCGAGAAGACCATCGCCTGGGCGGCCAAGGAACTCGAAGGCTTCATGCGAGTCTGAAGCCGCAGCAGCTCTGGGCCTGTGAAGGCCCAAGCCCGCTGCAACACGGGCCGATCTACACCGTGACCAGGTGGTTTGTCACCACCTGCGGCCTCAGTTTCCAACATCAAGCCGGCTGTCGGACTTGAGCATGGGCGTGCCCTTGCCTGCATTCACAGGAGATGGTTTTGAGTGAATTAGTCGGATCGATCAAACCGCCCAAGCGCCGCCCAAAGACGCTTGAGCGCTTTTTCCAGCGCAAGTCGACCATCGCTTTTTTGATGGCCTTGCCGCTGATCATGGTCATCTTTGGCTTGGTTGCTTATCCTGCGGGTTATGCGGTCTACCTGTCCATGCTCAACAAGGGCATGGACCACTTCGTCGGCTTTGACAATTTCGTATTTCTGTTCGGTCGCGACACCTTCTGGATGGTGGTCAGGCAATCGGTGCTGTTTGCGGTCACCGCAGTGATCTTCAAGTCCATCATCGGTTTCGTCGTCGCCCATTTCGTCCACAACATTCCCGCCAAGGGACAGCGCAAGTGGCGCGGCATGCTGCTGGTGCCGTGGGTCATTCCACCGGCGATGAGCACCTTGGCTTGGCTGTGGCTGTTCGATCCGTCCTACAGCGCGTTCAACTGGATTCTCAAGGAGATCGGCGTGGCCGCAGTGCCCTGGACCGGTGACGCCGACTGGGCCAGGTTCTCGGTCATCCTGGTCAACATCTGGGTGGGTGCGCCGTTCTTCATGATCATGTACTTGGCAGCACTCAAGTCGGTGCCCGAACAACTGTTCGAAGCGGCATCGATCGACGGCGCCAACTGGTGGCAGCGGATCTGGTACATCACGCTGCCGATGATGCGCAACATCATCTCGATCACCATCCTGTTCTCGTTGATCGTCACCTTCGCAAACTTTGACATCGTGCGTGTGCTGACCTCTGGCGGCCCGCTGGACTCAACCCATGTCTTCGCGACCTGGGCTTTCGAGCGAGGCATCGTCAGCGGCGACATCCCGCTGGGGGCCACCGTTTCGTTGTTCATGGTGCCGATCCTGGGCATCGCAGCGATCTTCATTCTTCGCGACATCAACAAACGTGGAAACGAGGCCTGACATGGTGCAAGCCCATACCCTGCCAGCAGCCCCTAGGCTGTTCCATTACGGCAGCGTGTCGCGCGACCGCCGCCGCGCGCTGTTCTGGTCGTACTTCTTCCTGGTGGTTTTCGCGATCTTCTTCCTGACCCCGCCGATCTACATGCTGCTCACGTCGCTGAAGTCCAGCGCCGAGATCTCAGCGGGCGTCAGCCCCTGGATCGTGCAATCACCAACCCTTTCCAACTTCTACGGCTTGCTGACCGATTCGAAGTTCATCCGTTTCTTCTGGAATTCGGCGATCGTCTCGATACTGGTTGTCACGATCACGATGATCGTCAGCGTGCTGGCTGCCTTCTCACTGGCACGGATGAAGTTCTGGGGCTCCGCGACGCTGGCGACCGGCGTCTTCTTGACTTACCTGGTGCCCGACACGCTGCTGTTCATCCCGTTGTTCAAGATGTTTGCGTGGGTGAACGAGACCATGGGCATCGAACTGATCAACCAGTGGTGGGTGCTGGTGATTCTCTACCCGACGCTCACCGTGCCTTTTTGCACCTGGATCATGATTGGCTACTTCGCCAGCATCCCGAAAGAGCTAGACGAGGCGGCATTGATCGATGGTGCGACCTGGTTCCAGACGCTGTTCCAGATCTTCATTCCGGTGGCAGTCCCCGGCATCATCGCGGCGACCATCTTCGCCTTCACCGTGTCCTGGGCCCAGTTCCTGTATCCGCTGGCATTCACGACCTCGGCCGATCAACTCGTGCTGCCGGTCGGCATCATCACCACCTTGATCAAGGGCGACGTTTTCAACTGGGGCCAGATCATGGCCGGTGCACTGCTGGGTGCTGCGCCGCCACTCGTGATCTATGCCTTCTTGATGGACTATTACATCGCGGGTCTGACTGCTGGGGCGACCAAGGGCTGATGAAGCTCGACCTGGTTTGGCAAGACGTTTGGCAAGACGACAGCACCTTTGATCAGTACAGAACTGGAGACAGATGACATGGCCGTTGTGACGCTCAAGAAGGTCGTGAAGTACTACGATGACACGCTGGCCGTTCGCGGCATCGACTTGGAAATTGCCGACAAGGAATTTCTGGTGTTGGTCGGCCCTTCAGGCTGTGGCAAGACCACCACCTTGCGGATGATTGCCGGCCTCGAGGAAATTTCTGACGGCGAGATCCTGATCGGCGACGACGTGGTCAACGATGTGCCGCCGAAGGACCGCAACATCGCGATGGTGTTCCAGAACTATGCGCTCTACCCGCACATGTCGGTCTACGACAACATGTCCTTCGGACTGAAACTCAAAAAAGTCGACAAGAAAGAGATCCACCGCAGGGTTCAAGAAGCAGCGCACATCCTGGACATCGTGCCACTGCTCGACCGCAAGCCCAGGCAGCTCTCTGGCGGGCAGCGGCAACGGGTGGCGATGGGTCGCGCCATCGTTCGAGATCCGGCGGTGTTTCTGTTCGACGAGCCGCTGTCGAACCTTGACGCCAAGCTGCGGGTGCAGATGCGCACCGAGATCAAGAAGGTGCACCAGAAGGTCCGGACCACCACGGTGTATGTGACGCATGACCAGGTCGAGGCGATGACCTTGGCCGACCGCGTGGTCGTGATGAACCATGGCGTCATCGAGCAAGTGGGAACACCACAAGAGCTCTACCACCATCCGCGGACCAAGTTCGTGGCCGGCTTCATCGGGTCACCTGCGATGAACATGATGCCGGTCGCGTTGCACGAGTCCGCTGACGGCCTGCACCTAGACCTCGGTGCCGGCGTGAACCTGCTGGTACCGCCCGACCGCGCGGCGCACTACCGCCAGTTTGCCGGCAAACCACAGCTGCTGCTCGGACTGCGACCTGAGCATCTGACCGACACGGCGGCGGCGGGACAGCCAAGCGGACAGACTTTTTCTGTGCCGATCGAGGTCAGCGAACCCATGGGCATGGAGACGCTGGTCTATTTCCAGCTGCAGGGCATGACCGTCTGCGGCAAAGCGAGCCCCGATGTCAGTTTGTCGCCAGGCCAGTCGATTCAGTTGAATGCCAAACTGCAAGACATGCACCTGATCGACGACGAAAGCGGGCTGGTTCTCTAGCCGGATCCAGGCTGAATCG
>RGQD01000600.1 GCA_010030205.1 Betaproteobacteria bacterium | reverse complement strand
GTTGAGCAAGGTGGTCTTGCCGCTGCCCGAAGGGCCGAGCAAGACCGTGAACTGGGCCGGGCGGACTCGCAGGCTGACGTCGCGGATGATGGGCAGGCGCACCTGGTCGAGCCAATAGGTCTTGCTGACCTGCACCAGTTCGGCCAGCGGGGCTTGGGCGTCTGTCATGGGCTTGGCAGCGTTCGAGAAGGGGTTTGGTTCGGCGGCAACTGCGAGACAACACAAGCACCGGAGCCTCCACTTTCGGCATCGGCTGCCGAAAATGAAGTGCCACCGCAGACCCCGCGCCTGGCGTCAACGGTTGTCGACCTCGAAAGGATTTGCACCATGAAGTCGAACTGGATCGACCATGCCCTGTGCGGCATCGCCATCGCCTGCGTGCTGGCCGCCTCTTGTCTGGCCATCATCGCGCTGCAGCCCCTGAGCGCGCTGTTGGGCCGCTACCAACCGCTGGCCGATGCGGCGGCGCTGCCGATCGCCTACGGGCTGTTGTCCGCAGCAGTCGTGGCCGCGATGCTCAAGCTCAGGCCCATGCCCTGCGGCGAACACCCGATGGACTCGCCGGCAGCGACCTACTGGAAGCTCATCACGGTGCTCTGCCGTCTGGGCCAAGGCGCGCTCGGCTGGTGCACGCCGTTCTTCATGCGGCCGGTACTGGATCGACGACCCTTACCTGGTCAGCATCGGCGACCGCGTGGTGCTGGGCAATGCGTCGCTGGTGACTGGCAACTACCTCAGCGGCGGCAAGCTGGTCTGCCATCCGGTCAGGATAGGCGCGGATGTCACCATCGGCGCCAACGCGATCGTGATGCCGGGCAGCACGGTCGGCGATCGCGCCGTCGTCGTCAGCGGATCGGTGGTGATGCCTGGCACCAGCATCCCGGCTGGCGAGACCTGGCGCGGCAACCCGGCGCGCAAGTGGCTTTGAGCTTTGAAGCGAGCCTCTTGGGCGCTCAGCTGCCGCGGCGTGCCAGGGTCGGCAACAGCGCGCGAAACCGCTCGACCGCATCGAACTGCCGCAGCTTCTCGCCGAGTTGGGCTGAAGCCCGCGCGTAAGCGGGTTGGCCCAACAGCGCATGACAAGCTTGGCGGATGGCGCCGGGGGTGACCCGGTCGGCGCGCAGGCAAATGCCAGCACCTGCGGCGACGATCGCGCTCATGTTGAGGAACTGGTCCATGTTGCTGGCAATGCCCAGGATGGCGCGTCCGGCCAGCAAAGCCTGTTGGCAGCTCATGCTGCCACCGTTGCAAACCACCAGATCGGCACGGGCCGTCGCTTGCTCGCCAGGCAGGTAATCGGCTAGATGCAGGTTCGCGGACAGTTCGGCCGGCACGCTCGCCTGCGCGGTCGCGCAGATCACCGTCCAGCCGCTGCCCGACAAGCCCTGTAGCGCCTGGCGCAGCGCCCACCCGCTGCCCGAACTGCCCAGGCTGAGGTAGACCGTCGGTGGGTCGGCCGGCAAGCACCGCCACCAGTGCGGCAGCTCGACCACCGGCGACCACAGCACCGGGCCCAGAAAATGGTGCTGAGCCGGCACCTCGGTCATGGGGTACAGACCGGGCGCATCGGCCAGCAGCAAGTGGTCGGCGTCGGTGTAGCTGTTGCGCAGATCAGCGCCCAGTGCGGGCAGGCCGTGTCGCCTGCGCAGCCGGTTCAGCGGCGCGCAATGCCTGGGCATCGCCAGGCCGCGACCGAGCCAGAACAGCAGTCGCGCCAGCGGCAGCGGCAGGTGGCGGGTCAAGGGCAGTTCGGGCAGCGGGT
>RGQD01000599.1 GCA_010030205.1 Betaproteobacteria bacterium | reverse complement strand
GCGCCGGCGCAAAAGCGGTCAATCTTGAAGTTGCCCAGCAAAGCGGCGGAACTGCCCGATCGTGGTTTCGGTTCGGGCGATGCTGAAATTTCCCAAAGCCTGCCAATCCAGGCCGGCGGGGTTGGAGGCAGACTGGGGCTCGGCCAGGACGGCGGGCGACAGGCAGACCAGTGCCAGCACAGGGGCGAAAAGCATGACCACTAGGTGTAGCCTGCGGATGAGCGGTACGAGCGCCGTGGTTGTCACGTCAGGCTTGCGATGTGTCGATGCTGAAGCTGCCGGCCGAGTGGTTGACCAGAGCCAGGCGCCGCAGCCGGCGTGAGCGAAGGCTAGCTCAAGACGGCGCTTTTTGCAGCCGACCGACCGAATCTTGATCGTCACGCCAGACGAGGCTTTTTTGGTGGCGGCGACAGTCGCATCAAGTCTGGCCTCGCTGCGGAGTTCATCGCTCCTGCCGGGCTGGCAACAGGGTGGAGACGCTCAGAAACCCCGTACCGCAGTCTGTAAAAAGTCTGTAAGCGCCTCAAAAACAACAAAGCCCCGTCTTGTGAACGAGGCTAAGTGCTTGATTCTATTGGTGCCGGAGAGAAGAGTCGAACTCACCGGCGTCCAACTTCGAATTCTAACCCGGTTCTGCTTGCTGTTGCCCCTGAATTCAGCCCCCTGTGCGGCGCCGGGCGATGTGCCTGGCGGACGCCGCTAATATGGCGCCGATTGCAATGCTGTTCTTTGGCTGCGGAGCAGTTCCTGCCGGCACTGGGTACAGCGCAGCCGCGACCGAGCGCAATGCGGGCTTGCGGAGCCGGTGAATCGACATATTGTCAGTCGGTTCATCTTGCATGCTCGGTGTCAACTGGCGTTGATGACAGGCAGCAGCGCGCAACCCACGGTGCGCAGTCATCCAGATTTTTTGTCGATTGATAACTTATAAAAAGAGCGTCAACATGCAAGCTATCGGTCGCGATCTTGGCGCATCTGGCAATCGGCAGCATATGTGCCACCCACCGCGCAAAGCCGCGAGCCATGCCGGGCTTGCCGGCCGTACGGAAGCGAGGCTGCGACTGACCATCGCCGCAGGCACGCCGTGACGGGTCGGTTTGGCACTATCGCTGCCCTCGGCAGCGCGCAGACCCTGGCATGGGCATCGTCTTATTACCTCCCGGCGATGCTGGCCACGCCGATTGCATCCGATCTCGCGCTGGCACCACCGATGGTGTTCGCGGCTTTCTCGCTGTCGCTGGTGGTTTCTGCCTTGGTCGGGCCTTGGACGGGCAGGGCGATCGACCGCTGGGGCGGGCGCCCCGTACTCATAGGCACCAACCCGCTGTTTGCGCTAGGCCTTGTGGCCTTGGGTTTGGCGCAGGGTCCGCTGTCGCTCTTCGCCGCCTGGGCCTTGATCGGCTTGGCGATGGGCAGCGGTCTGTACGAGGCGGCGTTCGCCACGCTGGTCAAGCTCTACGGGCAGGATGCTCGCAACCCGATCACTGGCATCACGCTGATTGCCGGTTTTGCCAGCACGGTGGGCTGGCCGCCATTGGCACCGGTGCGCCAACGCGAGGCAGCGACAAGTTCAACGGCAGACCCAACACCAGATGCAGCGCAGCCCAGGCGAAACAGGCACCGCGCCAGCCGAACTGATGCTCCAGCAGGGCGGTCAGCGGCCAACCCACGGTGCTGGCGAAACCGGCAATCAGCGTGATGCCAGTGATCGGGTTGCGGGCCTCCTGTCCGTAGAGCTTGACCAGCGTGGCGAACGCCGCCTCGTACAG
>RGQD01000598.1 GCA_010030205.1 Betaproteobacteria bacterium | reverse complement strand
ATTTGCCACTATTTCTGATGATATATTATTTTATAAAAATCACTATTATGGATCAAAATATAATATGCGAGAACATCTGCCTGAGGTAATGAGACATATTATAAATACTATTTTTCAAAGAAGTTATGTCTATATATTTTCTCCAGATGTTGTAGATTGGTATTTGTCAAAATTGGGAATTCTTTGCTTTTTTAATGGATTAATATTTCAAAAAGAAGAAAATGGAAAACATATAACTATACCAGCTAATGTAATTAAGGAATTAGGCTTAGTATATATTTTAGACCCAAATTGTGGCCACATAGATGACAGTATAATAATAAAAGAAGATATTATAGAGTATGTAAATTCTCTAAAAACAATACATTCAAGAAAGATATGGAAGGCAATTGAAAAGGTATTATCTGGAAATATTACCTCATTAGTAAGGGGCCATCATTTAGAAGTTGAATTAGAGCACATATTTTCTAATAATAGAGTGCAGTCTATAATTGGCAAAAATTGTAATCAATTTGCTGATATAATGGCATTGTGCGGCAAATCTGATATACTTAAATATACAAAATATTATATGAAATTTGGAGACGCTGTTGAGCAATGTTGGATACAATATGATATTGATGGCAATAGATATGTAAGATTTTCAGATACATTCAATGATAAGATGTTTTTAGCAATACAAGAGCATGACTTTATTGGATCTGATTGTATGGATTATGAATGGTTTTGCTTAGGCAATGGTTTAGGCAATGGCTTAGGCAATGGCTTAGGCAATAGTGACCTTAGTACCAATTACACTTCTGTAACTAATTGCACTTCCGTAACTAATTGCACTTCTGTAACTAATTGCACTTCTGTAATTTCTGTAATTAATAAATCATACATAATAGAATTTATGGAAACTATGGGATTAAGTGAGTATACTATGCTAGAAATAAAAACATTTACAGGAGTAACTTATATATCCAATAGCACAATTTTGTTGCAATTTGAAAAGTATCTAAATGAGCATTATCGTATATTTGCACCATTACCATTGAGCAAAAGAACTGAGTGTCCAATTACAAATAAGCTATTACAAAAGCAGTTTTGTATACTCACCACATTAGATATTACAACTGCTGAATACATTATGAGTATACTAAGTGTGCAAAGGGTATTATTTTACCCTTACTATCATAATCACAATTTATTTGTTAGTATATTTCATATATTAGCACAAAGAAATAGATTTGATATACTAATGCTAATTATTAAAAAATTGGCAAATAAAAAATGGTGGAAATGTAAAAAAGCATATAAATGGGTAAGACAATTTTTTGGCAATGGCTTCATTAATGAAAATACAACTCATTATGATGATGAAATGTATTATTCATATCAGTATGGTAATATGTGTGTATTGACTACATTAATTGAATCAGAATCTATCTCAGATAATGAATTAATTCATATGCATGATGCATTACTTAATTGTGGCATTGTATTAGAAATGGAGGCTGTGGAGTTACAATCTTTTGATTATGATGACTATAGTGGTGATCATTACAGATCATTAACTGATATCGCAAAATATATAATAACTAATAGGCCTAGATATGTGGCATATTTGGCCTGTATGGGTATATCAGAATTTAGCTATACTACACCACTATTGAGACAAAATACAGATAATTATAAATTTATATATGATAGATCAATTCCATTATTCTTCACTAAAGACATATATAGAATGCAATCTTATGAAATGCGTATTATATACAGACAAGA
>RGQD01000597.1 GCA_010030205.1 Betaproteobacteria bacterium | reverse complement strand
TAGAACTGTAAATGAAATTGCTAATAATATCCACTTTACTACAAATAGAACAATTTTTAGTGCAATTATATCTATTTTAAAGGGAAAAAAAATATCTAGATTTATTATTGATGATTTTGATGTAATAAAATTAACAGGAAATGATTATTTAATAAATGCATGCTTTACTTGGTTTATTTCAGCAACTAGGCGACAGTCAAGTATTAAATTAGGACCAGTAAGGGGCAATAAATCTATTGAGCAATATCTATTAAATGCACTAGAAGCTCCAGCTATTACATATACATCGGATGATGTTCTTAATAAAGCATTTAACATTAGATGTGATCCTGAATATATTAATGAGCACATTAATACGACAAATGTTATATTTAGAAAAATTGTCGTAAAGGGTTCATCAACTAAAATATTTCAAAATTTAAATATTGCCCCAGAAATTATTGAAATGATTAATGCCGATGCTGTAGGCTTAGCTGCACAAAGTTTGGGTTTAGAAGTTAATACAATTGGAGATTTAATAAGATCAATTACGGGAAATCATATTTCTGAAATGAAATATTCATTAAAAATATTAAATAGAATTAAACAAGCTCTGCAAATTTGTCAAATTGACAGTTTAGATAATAACAGTAATGAATACAATGCGGAAAATATAGATACTATCGATGCTAATACAGATGCTGTTAATACAGATGCTAATACCGTCGATGCTAATACAGATGCTGTTAATACAGATGCTATTGGTGCAGATGATGTTAATATAGATGCTATTGATGCAGATGTTGTTAATGCAGGTGTTATTAATACAAATAAATATAACTCAATACAAAAAATAATTTTACATACAGGGGATGAAGACTTTCATGAATTTATTTGTGGTAGATCAAATTATGTGGATATTAAAAATAATGAAATTAATATAAAATCGCCAAATTCGTTAAATGTGCTAAAACTTACTAATTTAAAAATCCGGATAACTGCACAATATGAAAAAAATGTAATGGTTTTAAATAGAATGCGAGATAATATTCGTGAAGGGTATTGCCAATGCTGTACACTACCATTTGAAGAGAATTGTGCATATGTATTAGGAAATTGTTGCCAAATTATAATATGTGAGGAATGTATTACAGTAGGTGCAAATAAGGCAAAAACATTTATAAAAAAATGCCCAAATTGTGCAGCTGAATTAACATATGGAGCAAATAGAAATATTAATGGACTTATTAAAGTTGGTAATAATGTTAATCTTGAAGATGCATTAGCTGATGATATTGTTTTAACTATTGATGAAAGTATCTCGCCCCATAAAGAAGATGATAGTATTGCAAGCGCATCTATAGCTAATTTAAAAATTAGAGCATTATTACAATTATTAAGATCATCTAATAAAATAACTGATAATTATTGCATTAGTGATAATATTATCGCACCAACCATTTCCGGATTATTAGTTGGAAAAATTGATATTCCACATACTGGAAGAAATAAATATTTAATATTTTCGCTTCTTACAGAAACTACTCATTTTTTACATAATGAGTTATCTAAGCACAATGTTGAGCATTTAGTATTACAAGGGAATAAAACTCAAAAAAATAATATTATTGAATCTTTTAAAAATAATATTGATATATTACTAATTACGGCAACTAATGATTGTGCAGGTCTGCACTTGCCATTTGTATCACATATTATCTTTTATCATAAAATAATAGATCATAATATAGAATCCCAAATAGCCGCAAGGGGGCAAAGATTGGGAAGAAT
>RGQD01000596.1 GCA_010030205.1 Betaproteobacteria bacterium | reverse complement strand
ACAGCGGCTTGGGTGGCTGTGACGTCCACGCAGATGGCGGCGATCACGACAGCGCAGGCAGCATCACTGGCGACGGACGACTTTGCAACGCTGAGCAGCACGCAGCTCAACGCGATCAGCACGGCCAGCCTGCAAGCGATCACGACGACGACGCTCGCTACCTTGAGCACGGCGACGTTTGCGACGCTGAGCACCAAGCAGATTGCTGGCTTGAGCATCTTGCAGGTCAGCAGCTTGGTAACAAGCGATGTGGCGGCCATGACCACGGCGCAGATAGCGGCAATTACCACAGCCGGAATCCACGCAATGACCACCACGCAGCTCTGTGCGATGACGACCACTGAGATCCAGGCGTTGACCAGTACGCAGATTACTGCGTTGACGTCGCTGACCTGGACACCATTGATGCTCGACCTCAACGGCAACGGCGTGCAAACGCTGCCACTGTCTGCTGGGGTGAAGTTCGACGTGCCCAACCAGGGGCAGGTGGCAGGCACAGGTTGGGTTGCGCCTACTGATGGCTTGTTGGTCATCGACCGAAACGGCAATGGCGCTATCGACGACGGCAGTGAGTTGTTCGGAAGCGGCACCTTGATGCCGGACGGAACTCGAGCTGTTGACGGTTTCGCCGCGCTGGCGGCTTTGGATGCCAACCATGACGGTGTGATCAACGCTAAGGACGCGGGTTTCGCGGCGCTAAAAGTCTGGGTCGACGCCAACAGCGACGGCGCTAGCCAGGCAGGCGAGGTCATAGGGCTTGATACGCTGGGCATCACAGCATTGAATTTGAATGCGACCCGGACCCTGGCCTTCGACAACGGCAACATGATTGGGTTGACGAGCAGTTACGTCACCGCCGACGGTAGTAACCACACCTTGGCCGACGTTTGGCTGGCGGCGGCACCTCCGGACGCTGCGGCATCCAGCGCCAGCGCTGTTTCTCCGACCATCAGTGCACCAGCACCTTTGAGGCTCAATGTGTCAGGCATGACGCAGGCACTCGGGGCGTACACAGAAAGTGCGGACGGGATCGCAAGCAATGGCGCGCTGGCACAACTGACCAGTGGCGGCACTGGCGGTAGCTTGTCTCCAAGCGCGCCTACGCTCGACCTGTCACAAAGCCTTGCGATTCAGCTCTCATCCTTCATCGACCAGAACGCTATGGGCCCAGTTGCCAGCTCAGCGATCTCTGCAGTGCCGGTCAAACCGAGATTGGATGACAGCGCAAGCTTGGCGGGTGTTGCCGCAGCAAGCTGGGTTGATGACCAATTGATCGGCAAGAAGCCTAGGCCTTGATAGCCAGACCCGCAGCCTGCAAAGGGCTGCGGGTCAAAGCTAAACGCCAACTCAAGTCAAAGGCGATGATGGTTAACCTGTCGCTTACAGAGAATGGTCTAGGGTGAGACCCATGAAGAAGTCTGCGAAGCTGCGGCAACCCAGCCCAGTCAACCCAGACCTGCTTCTCGCGATTAATCTGCAAGAGCAAGGCCTTGTCGACGAGGCTGAAACACTCTTCAAGGCCTGCCTTGAAGCCAACGCCAGCGATGCACTGGCCTTGTATTCGTTGGGCGTGATCTTCCTGAATCGCCGGGAGGTGGACGCCGCCTTGCATGTGATGGACCGCGGCATCAAGGCCGCGCCTCGCTACTCACCCATGTGGTTCGGCCACGGCATGGTGTTGACCGCTGCTGGGCGCAGCGAAGAGGCCCTGGTGTCCTACCAGCAGGCCATAGCGATCGATCCGCGCAACATCAACGCGATGATCAATCA
>RGQD01000595.1 GCA_010030205.1 Betaproteobacteria bacterium | reverse complement strand
GCTGCGGGCTCGGTCACGGTCAAGGCCGACAACCAGGCCTACATCAACGCCTACCTGTCCAACGACACCAGCTCGGAGGCGTCGGCTGCCAAGGGCAACGACACCAGCGAGACGTCGGGCGGCACGACCGGTGGCACCGCAGCGGGTGCTGGCCAGCAGTCGGCGTCCAAGTCCAAAGGCCTGGCGCTGGGCTTTGTGCTGGCCAGCAACATGGTCAGCAGCCTGGCCGATGCCCACATCACCGGTGCCGGCCGCAGTGTCAGCACCGAGGCCGGCAGCCTGACGGTGGCAGCAAGCGATGACGCGCGCATCACCTCCAAGACCGCGTTGTCCGCTGTGGCCAAGGGCGAGGAGAGTGAGGTCAGCCTGGCGCTCAAAGCCTTGGTCAACTATGTCGGCATCAGCTACACCGACCGATCGGGTGAGCAATCGCTCAAGATCGGCGATCGTGTGCGCCTGGCCGATGTCAACTTCGACAGCGCCGACCAGCCCGACGCGGTCACCGCCGGGCAGCGTGTGCTGCTCAAGACCAGCGTGGGTGGTGGCCAGGCCGGCGATGTGTACGAATATGTCGGCACCACCGACCTCGAGGCGCCGGCGTTCGACAGCCAGAATTTCAAGAACACCAGCCTATGGAAAGCGGTGCAGGGCAAGGCCGGCAAGACCTATGTCTACAAAGGCTCCGGGCGCAGCACCAACCTGGCCAACGAGAATTTCAACGACACCCGCCAATGGCTGCTGATCGATGTCGGTCAGCTGGCCGACATTGGCTACGGGCTGGCCGCCGCGTTGACGGCCTCTGATGGCGGTGCCGCCGCTTTTGGCGGCTTGGTGGTCCGCAACGACGTGCGCAGCGATGTCCAGTCCTCGGTCCAGGACCAGACCTTGACCATCGGTGGCGATGTCAGCGTCACGGCCCAAGAGAACGCGGCAATCGTCGCGATCGACAGCAGCACGGTGGCCGCCAAGGACGTGGGTCTGAACCTGGTGATCGCGACCAACACCGTGCTCGGCAGCTCGCTGGCGTGGATCGCCAACAGTGGTGTCACCACCACGGCCATCAGCAGCCCGACACAGGCCATCGCGGGCGACTTGACGGTTTCGTCTGACAGCAAGGCGCAGATTTCGGCCGAGCTCACCAGCAAGGTCGAGGCCAGTGTCTCGGTCGGCGTGGTGCTGGCTTTCAACACCATCGGTTATGCGCCGCAGGACTTGCTGCGCAACGTGGTTGACGGCGTGCTGGGCATCGGACTGGCCGGTGAACAGAAAGCTGCCACCAAAGCCTGGATCAGCAACAGCCGTTTGAACCTCGGTGGTGCGCTCAGCGTCACGGCCGATTGGGCTGGCTCGATCAACGCGGTGGTCAACAACTCAGCGCTGGCGATCAGCGTGACCAGCACCTCGAACTCCCAAGACAACGGCAGCAAGAACGCGATCAGCGTTGCGCCCGTGGTGGCGATGAACAAGATCAGCGCCGATGTGGCGGCTTATGTCGACGCAGGCAGCTTGGGCCAGTCCGTCAGCGCGCTGGGCGACATCACGATCGAATCCCATAGCAGCACCCGCATCAACGCCGAGGTGGCGGCCAGCGCGGTCGCGATCGCCGCCAGCACCAAAGCCTCGGCGGTCTCGGTCTCGATTGGCCTGAGTCTCTCTCGCAACGACGTGAGCAGTGACGTCAAGGCTTACGTCGCAGGCGCGAGCTTGGCAGCACGACCGACGATGACGTCCGAACAGGGCAGCATTCGCATTGGCGTTTGGCGCGAGTCG